>JBGFRZ010000034.1:0-8725 GCA_041694835.1 Ignavibacteria bacterium | reverse complement strand
TTTGTTTTCGTCAGAAATATTATAGCAATTCCGGAGAGAAAATGCAAATGTTTTATCGTCGGATTTACCGACGAGAATTATTTCAAAGAACTAAAGAGGGTTTTTCAACGCTCTCATAATGAGATTATTGAAAAAGTTCTTCTACCACACAAGACGCAAAAAAATGTGTAAGAGATTTTTTGCAACAAAGCACAAGTTTTGTAGTTGCAGACCTTGGTCTGCACAAGTGCACAAGGCATAAGAGCACAAGTGCACAAGTCACTGTAAATCTCCCTGCTTCGCTTCCCCCTTTACAAAAGAGGGATAGAGGGGGATTTTCCGTGATTTCTAACTTTCGTGCTTTCGTGGTAAAGTTTTTTCTCTGTGTTCATGGTGCCTCTGTGGTGAGGTTTTTCAGATATCTATAATTAAGTAAGTGCGCCATAGTTTGCAAGGGCTATGAATCTTTGTTAAGATATTAAAGGAAGTCTCATAATTACGGATAAGATGAAGAAAAGACTCGACGAGATTCTTGTCGAAAGAAAGCTCGCCGAAGACAAAAAACATGCGATGGCGCTTATTATGTCCGGCGTTGTTTTTGCCGATGGAAGAAAATCTGTTTCCATTGCAGAAAAGTTTGGGGAAGCCGTCGGGATTGAGATAACCAAAAGATGCCATTATGTATCCCGCGGGGGGCTGAAGTTGGAAGGTGTTATCGGATTTTTCGGCATCGATGTTTCGGGAAAGGTATGCCTTGATGTGGGGGCGTCGACAGGAGGATTTACGGACTGTCTGCTCAAGAGCGGGGCGGCAAGGGTTTACGCTCTCGATGTCGGCAGAAATCTCCTTGACGATACTTTGAGAAAAAATCCGAAAATAATCCCGATAGAAAATGTAAATTTCAGACACTTTGAAAAAATCGGGCGGGGTTTTATAAAAGAGAAAATCGATGTGATTACCGTCGACGTTTCATTTATTTCACTTAAAATTATTCTTCCGGTCATAAGCGGATTTTTCGAAAATGGCGTCAAGGTGCTCGCTCTTGTAAAGCCTCAGTTTGAGCTTGGAGCTGAAAAACTGAGAAAAGGCGTTGTCTCGGACAAATCGGCAACAATCGACGTTTTAAACGATTTGGTTAGTTTTGCCAAAGAGACGAGTTTTGAACATAAGGGAAGTTGCGAGTCGACCATAAAAGGGGCCAAAGGCAACATCGAACATTTTATTTATCTGATAAAGCGATGATATGTTTCCGATAAGGCAAAAAATTTGCTTTTCTTTCGCCCAAAGTTGTAATATTCACATATGACAAAAATCGTCGTGATAATTGCGAACGATGACTCGAGAAGTTATATCGAGAAACTTCTTTTAAGAAGCGACTATAATGTCATGGCAAGATCTTATGTGCCCGATATAGTCGATTTTATCTCTAAAGAATCACCGACGGTGGCTATAATAGACGGCGAGTACTTCGAGAAAACTGAAGGAACGCTCAAAGAAAGACTTCCGAAAACCAATCTCCTTGGTTGGATAGGAAAATATGATTCTTCTCGGGCGGTGAATCTTATATCTATAGGAGCGATGGACGTTCTTTGCGCGCCGATAGAACATCAGGAGCTTGTGGGCGTGGTAGGTTATTTTTCGGGCGAGTTTTACAACAAACGGGCATCCGACTTTAAGCCTTTTTCGAAAGTTTTTTCGGTGCTGAAATATTCTTTGATTATTTTTGCCACGAGCATACCTGTAATAGTTGCCATCTTTCTTTTTATGCGCCCTGTCCGGCCGCGACAAATGGTGTATGACATTATGACGCAGAATCCAACCGGTATATCTGTCCAGAACAATAAGATCTGGATAAGCGACTGGTTCACTCAGAGCATAAATAAGTATGACATCGATTCTTCGGCGGTGAGCCTTATGCTTCTTAAGAGCTTTTATCTTTCCGACTGTATACCTTCTTTTTTAAGCATAGTGGACGACAATGTCTGGACAGGCTCGGGAGATGGGACGATAAGAAAGTATGTTGTCGACGGCGACAACCTGTCCCTTGTCGAAAAGATTCCCGCTCCGGGGACAGCTCCTTCGGGGCTTTGTCGTGCCGGGGATTTCATTTACACGACTGACTCGCAAACCAATAAGATCTATCAGCATATGATAACCTACGGTCTTCCGGTTTTAAACACGTATCAATATCCCGGTCTTTCACCCATATCAATATACCACGATGGAGCATATTTCTACAGCGCGGATGTTAAGGCAGGCAGAATATATAAGCATCTCGGCCCGCAGGAGCAGTTCATAATCGTCGGAAGTTATTCTCTTTCGATACCCGGGGGCGGCGAGCTCGGCGGAATTTTTAAGGACAAGAAAAATCTTTATGTACTTTTTGCATCGAAACCCTCGAAGCTTATGATATATCCTTTGAGAACGTTGAAGTAATCGGGTTTTTTAATAGCGGGAGAGCTATATATGATTCAGGAATGGAGAAGAAAACACGCAAGGATATCTTGTTACATACCCGTTTTGATAAGGGCGCCGGGAAAAACCCCTCAGGAAGGATGGGGAATAATAAGGGATATAAGTCTCGGAGGGATAAGGCTTGAGACGAGATATCCACTTGTGATAGGGGACACTTTTTATGTCACTTTTGCCTTTTCGCAGAATTTTTCCTTTGTAAATACAAAATCGAAAGTGCGGCGAGTGGGCAAAAGCGGAGTTTACAATATATGCGGAATTGAATTCGAATCTCTTGTCGACATTGAGCATTTACATAACGCTCTTGAGGAGTATATAGAACTGCAGACAAAAGAGAATATTTAGGTTGGACAAAGGTTGCGCAAAAACACAAGAATACCTTGCGAGTATTTTTGCTCGGACAATTAAGTTTTTGCGCACCCATTGTCCAACTTATGATATGTAAAAAACAAAGAAATCCGAAGGATTTCATAGGAGGGGTTATGATGGCGATTGTTTTTGGATTGCTGTTCTCGGCTACTGGCGTCTGGCTTATCGTCAAGTGGTTTGGCGATTTTGAGGTTGTTTTTAAGGGGCTTATCCCATTAATGCTTATCGGAGCCGGTGTTGCAGGTATTCTCGTCGGTATCACGAACCTAACGGACGCAATGAAGGCAAAAAAAGAAAAGGCTTCGGAATCAAAGCCGGAAGATAAATAATAGGCTCGTTAATCTCGCCCGCAAGGAGTGTGCGGAAGAACAACTGATAAGTAAGAAATTTTGACGCCGCAGGTGTTTCCAGGGGTTCGTCGACGGACATCTCTCTATTATAAATTATCTCCCCCGGCTCCTGGTCCGTTGATGACTTTTCCAATAACCTCGTATTTTGAATTTCGGCTCTTCTCCAAATGTTGTTGTAACATTGGGTAAGGATTTTGCAATACCGCTATGATGTGTGTGGGGTTAATTGTCTGACTATGTATTTTCACTCATTCTCGTCCCGATAAATCGGGAGCGGGGCAATCAAGCGTTCACACTTGATTAAACCCGCTCAAACACTTTGTTTTTATACGCACAACAAAAAATGGAGAAGACCCTGAATTTATTATGCATCTAAAGGACATCGGAGAATTCGGCGTTGTCGAGAGGCTTGTCAGAAGGCTCTCCTTTCCAAAAAAACCATCAAAAAACTTTGCTCTTGAAGTCGCTATAGGCGATGATGCTGCTATTTTTGCTGTCCCCGGAAAAACTAATTTTGTTGTGACAAAGGACATGTTTGTGGAGAATGTTCACTTCAGGAGGGGGTGGTCAGATTTTTCAGATATCGGATGGAAGAGTATGGAGGCAAACATAAGTGACCTCGCTGCTATGGGCGGGGCCGACCCCCTAGTTAGCGTGGTCGGTTTGGCACTGCCTGTGGATATTTCTGTTGATAATGTGGACAAACTATACGACGGTATGGACAAATCATGTAGAAGGCACGGCGTTATAATCGTTGGTGGTGACACAGTCCTTTCAAAAAAAGATATTATAATTTCAATCACTTTAATAGGAAAAATAGAAAAGAAAAGGATAGTAAGAAGAGACGGGGCTCGTATAGGCGATTTACTCTGTGTTACGGGAACATTCGGTGACTCTTATGCCGGTATGGATGTGCTTAAAAGAAAGTTGAGCCGCAAAAAATATGGACAATTAGTCCACAAACATCTCCGCCCCGAAGCAAGGATTAGAGATGCCAAAATAATCTCCTCTGGAGCTTTGGCCACATCGCTCACTGATTCCTCAGACGGCCTTGCCGCCTCAGTTACTCTCCTTGCGGTGGCGAGCGATGTTTCAGCGGACGTTTTTATGGATAAGATACCTGTTTCGGAAAATTTCAGGAGATGGTCAAGAGAGTTCAGGAAATTTCCATGGACTGCGGTATGTGACGGTGGAGAAGAATACGAACTTGTTTTCACATCTCCCGCCTCAAAGAAAAAGTCAATCGCAGACGTCGGGGCAACCATTATAGGCGAGATGAAAGAAGGTAAAGGGGTCGAGTGGTATTTGAATGGCAAAAAAACGAATTACATCTTCCGTGGTTATCAGAACTTTTAACATCCTGACCGACAGCCCCGAAAAGACTTCTAAAATCGCAAAGATGATGGCGCCCTTGATTCCCCTGGGAAGTTTTATATGTCTCATAGGTGATCTCGGAAGCGGGAAAACAACTTTTGTGAAGGGCCTTGCCCGTGGTGTCGGCGCAAAAAATGGCGTTGCGAGCCCGAGTTTCGCGATTCAAAAAATTTACAGGGGCTCAAAAACAATCTATCATGCCGATTTCTACAGGCTTAAAAAAATAAAAGACCCTTCCGACTTTTTCGAACCACTCGCGGGTCCGGGTATATGGGCTGTTGAGTGGGCGGATCGTCTCCCGCGGAAATACATAGAGAGATATCCCCACCTTGAGGTGAAATTTACACACATCGGCGGAGATTTTAGGGAGATAACGTTATCCACAAACGAAAAAGAAATATCGGAGGTTTTAGATGAAATTATTGGCCGTTGACACATCGGGTAAAATTCTGGGCGTTTCGCTTGCACAGGACAAAAAGATACTCCTTGAGTTCAGTCAGTTTGCCGAGTTCAACCACTCTAAAATTTTAGTTAAAACGGTCGATATGCTTTTAAAACAAATCGGATGGGGAGTGCGCGATATAGAAAAAATATGCGTTACGACCGGTCCGGGGAGCTTTACAGGAATAAGAATAGGTATTTCATACGCCCGCTCTCTGGGACAGTGGCTCGGTGTTCCCGTGGTCGGGATTCCGACGCTCGACATACTTTCAAAAAACGTTCCCCGCGGGGATTATCTCGTCGTGACCGCAATAGACGCTCTGAACGAGATGGTTTTTAGCGCGATCTATGACGGGAAATCAAAAAAAAGAATATCCAGGTACGAATTACTCTTTTTTGAAGACCTGATAAAGAAAATTAAAAATAAAAGATGTGTTTTTGTAGGTGACGCCCTCTTGAACGGAATGGTGTTCGAAAAAATAAAGAGCCTTAATTCCGCAGTTGCCCCCGAATACTACAAGGGTGTGTTTTTTCCGAAATCCAGCGTTCTTGCCGTAGAAGGTTTTGAAAGAAGGGGGAAGAAATACTCAAAAGTCTTTCCGCTTTATCTCAAGGACTCTTTTACTTCCCGCCGCCAGAACCCCCGCCGAAGGAGTGGCTGTCGCATAAAGTGACTTGCCTCTAACGAGGATGGAGCAACGCGTCAAGGTAGATTATCTTCGAAGCGCTTTCCAGAACAGAAATCCTTCCTGCCGCCTCTTCAATGTCTTTTCCGAGAGCAAAGGCGCCATGTCCCCTTATGACCGCCGTTTTATAGGTGGCAAGGAGTTGCGGAAGGTTTTCGGCGACACATTCAGATGAGATAGTTATGTCGCATTTCGTCAGAACCGGAATCTCCGTCATATAAAAAGCGCCCTCCATATCTATCGGCTTTATTTTTTCGACTCTCAATGAGAGCGCTATCGCATGTGGCGGATGGGCATGTACAATTGATTTGTTTTCGGGGATGGCGAGATATATGGCTCTATGGACTTTTATCTCGCATGAAGCGCCTTCGTCTCGCGAAGTGTCGTATAGATTCGTCTTTACAATGTCCTGAAAACTCAGGTCACATAGTCGGGCCCCGTGCCTTGTGATATAAATAGAATCACCCTTCCTTATGCTAATGTTCCCCGAGTGGGAGTTGTTTATGCCCTGCTCAAAGAGAATCTTTCCGTATTTTATGAAATCCTCGTACATAATTTAATAAGGTACGGGTTGGATTTGTCCCGCACTTTATAAAAGGTGGCGGAGGGATTCGAACCCACGAATAGCGGTTTTGCAGACCGCCGCCTTGGACCACTTGGCTACACCACCATATAAAAAGTGCGGTTTTGCAGACCGCCGCCTTGGACAACTTAGCTACCGTACTAGCAATAATTATTTTACCATATTCTTCGGCAAAATAAAAACATCAAATTTTTAGTCGGGCATAGCGGATAATCCCCGATTCTGTTTGCTCTCTCCGACTTTTCCCAACTGTCGGTGTCTTTCAAACTATGTTAGAACTCTCACTATGAGAATTATACAAACTTAAAGGCGTAAAATCAAGATTAGATTTTTTGAAGAGTGATTTTTTTAGGAATGAAAACGCAAGGGCTTGTCCAACTTCGTCGAACCACACCCCTTGCTCTGTCGCTCCCCCGCGCCCAGCCGCAAAAACACATATCCGTTTTTGCTTTATGTGTATAGTTTCGCTTTTAATATCCTGCCACAGTTTCACCGTGTCAGTTTCCTCTGCCAATTTCATCGGCAGAGTTTTTATGTAGGGTTCACTGACGCTTCGCTAAAATTCACCACAGATTTATTTTTGAACGCAGCTCAATGCCGATTTTGACAAGATTGGCATATCTACCAAATCTGCGAAAGTCCGCGTTCTAAAAAATAATTGAACGCAGATGAACGCAGAAACAACTTTGATAAACGCAGATTAAAGCAACTATAAACTCATCTGTGAAAATCTGCGTCCTATTTCTACTTCGTGGCAAGGTTTTTACATTAAGAATAGCAAAAAATCGTGCACTTTGAGCGTTATTTTTATAGTTTCAGTTGTTTAATTCTCGTCGTAGTGCTTGAATTTTTAGCATTTTAGTCCCGCCTTGGTGGGAGCAGCAGACCCTATTTTACATCTAAAACGAAATCTATAAACAGGAATTCCAAAAACAAAGTATTCCGACAGTTTTCTTTTATCTCTTTCTGCTATCCTAAAAGAATCCCATATACTCTTAAAAGTGTATGTATATCTACATTTGCGACACTTAAATTTTCCATCTTTACGCTTCCACGCCCAATGGTATCCACACTTGGGACATTGTCGTTTCATAAATATATATTCTATAAAATTTTTGGTGCGTTTTCATTGGCTATTACCCAAATAAAAAGCGTTCCGATATAGCGGAACGCTTTTTTTATATTGGTTGAGATCGCTTCCCCCCAGTTGCTATTGGGGTTCACAATGACATCTGACTTCTTACCCCCACCACCCAGAATTTTTGGAGTTATTCACAGAAAGAGCGCCTATAGATTCCCGATACAGGCACTCGGGAATGACACTTCGTGTCAGATTCTTTGCGGAGCATGCCCTAATCGAAACGACGGGATTCCTCGCGGAGTTTACCCCGAAAGAATATTCGGGGCTCGGAAGGACATTAAGCGAATGGTTCAAAATGCCTGCACTGTTAAACATATTTTTTACCGGCTTGTTTTGGGATGTTTTTCTCTGTAATCCTGATGTAAAGCAATCCCACCGGCGATAAGTGCAAGAATACCAACAATAATAAATGCAATAGTAAGATAATCCATTCTTATTCTCCTTTATCAAGAACTAATCCCATCGTTATCAATAGTACAAAAATAAATAATCCAACTACAAACGGTCTATCTGAAATTTTTTCTGGTGTTACTGCTTTACCAATAATTACAACTGCAAAAATTATCTGGCTTAAATTGAAAGATACTTTTGCTAAATTCTCCCGCTGTTTTTTTGTAAGTTTCATTTGCAATTTTATTATAATGAGCTCGTTGAAAAACCCATCTTTTTCACTTAAAGAGCAGTTTCTTAACGGTTAAAAGTTTCAATCAGACCGCAAAACTCCTTGTTTTGCCCGTCAGACATTGCGGTCTAAACGATTTCAACTTTTAACCTAAAACTGCCAAATCGTTCAAAAAATCAAGGTTTTTCAACAGCATTGTAACAAAAAATATGTAAGTTGTCAAGTGCTTTTTTTGATTTTTAATTTTGCCATAAGCAATTTTACCGTCATATTAAAAGACGCGTTATGTAAGTGGGTGAACGATTACAACACGGACTATCCGCATTCGTCTTTAAGATATATAACGCCGGATGCGTTTGAACAGCGGGCATTAAATCAAGTTAAAATCAAGGCTTTTTCAATTTCAAAAAGTTCTAACTTATTTTTTGCTTGACAAACGGGGGACATTACATTTTATCGTCCAAAAGAATTTTTCCGTCAATAAAATTCCTTTTTCCTATTTTTATACTTCTAAAAACCCTACCCCCGATTTTAACTTCTTTTTTAAGAACAATTCTCTTTGTGGGTCTTGGCGGTGTCTTTTGAACAAGGTAATAGCCAAAGAAAACGGACTAAAATTATGCTAAAATAAGACATTGTGAAACGACAATGTCCCCAATGTTCTCACTGTTGGGCATGGAGGCTTAAAGACGGTAGATACAAGTGCCG
>JBGFRZ010000015.1:0-38895 GCA_041694835.1 Ignavibacteria bacterium | reverse complement strand
TTTTGCAGGATACCACATCAGCCGTGTCCCTGCACCTTGTGCTGGAATACCACCATAAGTTCCTGAAAATAATAAACTGCCATCACCAACTACCGTCCACGAAGAAACTGTTAAAGTCGGGGTGGTTCTGTTGAAGCCAACTGCAAATGTGTTGGCAGTATTATTGACAAGGCGATTGGTATTATCAATACCTCTACCAATAGCGATAGTATTAGCAGCAGGACCTGCTGTTATATTCTCACCCATTGCGATTGAGGTGTTCCCGCTGGCAGTTGTGTATTTTCCCATTGCGGTTGCGGCAAGTCCGCTGGCGGTTGTGCCTTCTCCCATTGCGGTTGAGATGTACCCGCTGGCGGTTGTGTTTGATCCCATTGCGGTTGAGGCGTCCCCGCTGGCGGTTGTGACCCACCCCATAGCAATTGCAGTCCAATTACCGCTGGCGGTTGTGTCATATCCCATTGCGGTTGAGTAACTGCCGATATTTGCATCATTCCATTGTGTTCCACTAACTTCCCCTGCTCTGAAGGCTCTTTTTGCAGGATACCACATCAGCCGTGTCCCTGCACCTTGCATAGGGATAGCGCCAACATTTCCTGAAAAAAGAATACTTCCTGTCGCTGAAATAGTTGCAACATTTATAATAGGAAAATTTGACATATTTAATGTCATTGTCGCTATATGAGTGCCCAGACCGCCGCCGGCACCGCCTCCAATATGTGTGTGCAGCGCTGTTGCTCCACCGCCTGTGAGTGCATCAAGATTTGCATCTGTGCGGTTTCCACCGACTGTTAAAACACCAGAAAGTTTTGATGCAGAAATCGCTGCGGTTGGTGATATATCAGCATTTGCAATTGTTCCATCAAGTATTTTGGCAGATGTTATTGCATTATCATCTATGTTCTTTGCCTGTAATGCATACACGGTTGAACCAATCTCTTCACGCGGTGAAAGCAGTTGTCCACCAACAGTTACCTCTAAATAGTAAGGTCCTCCTGTTGACCAGTTTATTCCGGTCGGTTCAAGCGTGTAAGTAAAAACGCCCTGGGCAACTTCAACCGAAACGTTGCCGCTGCCCCAGTAAGCAGTTGAACCATCCAAATTGGTAATACGGAACTGCATCGTTTTCCTTCCTGTTACCAACGAACCCTTTTCCTTCAGCACACCCTGGTACTTAACCTTGTTCGGTGTTGCCGAGTAAAGGCAGCAACAAGCGACAAGTAACAAGCAACAACATAAAACCAACCCTGAACCCTTACGCATAATCCCTCCCTCTCACGAATAATACATCACAAATTTTATTGTGAATGTTCATGAATATCTATTCCCCTAATTTTTAGCAGAGGTATCACTTTTTGCCTCTTATGAAATTCTACCAAATAAAGAAAAAATAAGTCAAGCATGTGACAAAAATCGCAGTCTTGTCAGCATAATACTAAATCATCTGTCCATCTACAGCGGTACACCCTATAGTATCATTCTATCATACAAATTTATTTTTGTCAAGTGGTCATCAACGGTAGAATTGTTTTGTATTTTACATTCCCCTGCCGCAGTGGGGACAGGTTTTGAGATTTTCACCGACCATTTCTCCGCAGGTTTTGCAGTTTTTGAATTTGATTTGGCAGGGGACGCAAAACGGAGGTTCGAAGCAACTGAACTTGAGTTCTTCCTCGCAATTTGGGCAATGGCATTTTTCCGCTTGATATTTTTTGTCATTTGGTCGTCGAATAGACATCTTTTAATCCTCCGATTATTTAAAAACTATAGCAAATCCCCTACTTTTCAAGACACCCCAGACACAATCTCTCTTAACACACCCCTAACCCCTCTTTTTAGAGGGGAAGAGGGGGATTTCATTTTGCCTCCTTCGTTCTTTTTTTATAGTCTTCTATCGCTTTGTGAAGTGCATCCGCTCCAAGATTCGAGCAGTGCATTTTGTTCGGAGGCAGTCCGCCGAGTTCTTTGGCGACAGATGCGTTTGTGATTTTGAGCGCCTCATCAAGCGTTTTTCCCTTCGCCATCTCAGAGACCATCGACGACACCGCTATCGCTGCACCACAACCAAATGTTTTAAATTTGACATCCTCAATTTTATTGTCATTTACCTTGATGTAAAATGTCATCATATCGCCGCAGACAGGGTTCCCCATCTCGCCTATTCCGTCGGCGTCCTTGATTTCTCCTACATTTTTGGGATTGGAGAAGTGTTCCATTACTTTATCAGAATAAAAAGACATTTATTCCTCCTAAATTACTGCACATGCCACAAGGCATAAGTATCGGGTGAAACATGTCCCGATAGCGAAGCGTGTCGGGATTGCCATTCGCCAATTTCCCCTCTACTAAGAGGGGTGCAGGGGTGTGTTTGTGGGATGCAATCCCACCGCTACAATTCCTGTATCTTGTGCTCTTAAATCACTGTTTTGCTTTTTGATTCAATATCAGAATAAGATTCCTCATCAGCGGATTGAATCATTTTCAACATTGTGACGGTGTATATAATCAGTTCCGGGTCCCGCTTTGAGCCGCTCGCCGGTTTTTATGAAATGAGCGTAAAGCGGGGACATTGAACGAAGTCGCTCAACTATCGGCGGAAGTTCAGACAAAACATAATCTATTTCTTCGTTCGTGTTATATTTCGACAATGAAAAAAGCACTGAGCCCTGAGCCACAGACGGGTCAACTTTTATCGCCTCAAGGACATGTGAAAGTTTTAGGGCTTTTGAGGTGCATGCAGAACCGCTTGAGACACAGATTCCTTTTTGATTTAGAAAAAGAAGGACTCCTTCGCCTTCTATAAATTCTATTGAGAAGTTGGCGTTGTTCGGAAGCCGTTCGCGATGGTGTCCGTTGAGGTAGATGTGTTTGATTTTTTTAGGTAGTTCGGCGATAAGTTTGTCTCTGAGCGAAAACATTTTTTTATTGTTTTCGAGCATCTCCGATTTTGCGAGTTCACACGCCTTTCCGAGTCCGACTATGGCGGGGACATTTTCCGTCCCGGCGCGGAGCCCTTCTTCCTGAATTCCGCCGTCTATTTGAGTTGTCATTCTTATACCTTTTTTGAGATAAAGAGCCGCCGCTCCTTTTGGTCCGTAAAACTGCGAGCCGGAAAAAGTAAGAGCGTCAACGCCGAGTTTTTTTACATCTATGTCAATGACACCAGCCGTTCCGACGGCGTCCGTATGGAACACAGCATTTTTGGATTTTTCTTTTATTATTTTTGAGATTTCGACAAGTGGCTGGATAGTTCCTATTTCGGTATTTGCGTGCTGTATGGAGACGAGTGTCGTGTCGGGTCTAATCACTTTTTCTAATTTTTCAAAATTGATTGTTCCGAATTTGTCGACGCCGACGGTTGTAACTTCAAACCCAAAACTTTTAAGTCGTCTTGCGGCATAAAGCACGGAAAAGTGTTCAATGGCCGATACGACTATGTGTTTGCCTTTTTCTGCATTTGCTTGAGCGATGCCTTTTATGGCGAGGTTGTTTGCTTCGGAGCCGCAGGAAGTGAAAATGATTTCGCGTTGGTCGGCAGAGATTAACTCAGCGGTTTGTTGTCGTGATTTATCGAGAGCGTCTTTTGCTTTTGAACCGACTGAATGAAGGTTTTGAGGATTGCCGTAGTTTTCCTTAAGGTAGGGCAACATCGCTTCATAGACGCGCTCGTCAATTCGTGTCGCCGACTGATTGTCAAGATATACCACTTTCATATTTATGACACCGTTGAAAAGATATTTGCCACAGAAGAGAGAATTAGAGATTAGGGGTAAGAGATAAAATATCGCAAAGCGTAAAGCGTATATCGGAAAGAGTTAAAAGCCGTTCCCCCTTCACGCTTTGCGTTCTTCTCTTTCCGCTTCCTGTTTTTTTCTGTTCTCAATCCCCTGCTACTGCTCTGCTGCTCTAACTTCTATCCTCTCGCCTCTATACGCTCGTCTCTACACACAACTAATTCGCCAGTCCACTAATTCACTAATTTCCTTTTTTTCGTGGCAAGATTTGCCAACGGCATCATTATATCACTTTCGCGAGATTCAATCAAAGTTCATTTGTTTTTCCAATGTCCGTGGACGTTGCAGTACTCTCTCACCAATTTGACCTCTTTTGGATTTATCGAAAACTCGGCTTCGGGCACGGTTGGGGGCGATAAAAACTTACGATAGATTTTTTCGTCTGTTATGACCTCAATCCATTGGATGTAGTGTTTTTCTTCCATAGGATGCGGAACCGCCCCCACTTTGATTTTTACACCGTTTTTCGTTTCTTCAATCACGGGAACGTGTTTTTCTTTTCCCTGCTCCTCGGTTTTTTCTTCCATAAGGAGCATCGGCTTTCCGCAACAGACCAACTCTCCACCTCCGGCGAACAAAACCTCGACGATGTTTCCACAAACACCACACCTAAAAACTTCCGCTCTTTTTTTAACCATAACTCCCTCCTTGAGAGGCTGTCAGACAACCCCGATTTGGATTTTTAATACCACATTTTTTTATTTTTTATCCGTCGGGCATTTATTTCTTTTTCTCAAACGAATCCGGAATTAGATATTTTTGGGGCTCTTTTTTGAACGGCGCCGCGCACGCGGGACAGCACATATAGTATTCTTTGCCTTTGTATCTTATGCCCGGTGTATTCTTATTGATTTTGAATCTCTTTTTCATTACCGGACAGCTGACCGTTCTGCCATAAGCGGATTTTTCAACGATAAAATCCTGCGGCGAAAAATTCTTGTCCGACGCTTTCCCCGATGATATTTTTGCTTCTCCTTTTTTGATGAAACCGGACTCTTTTTCTTTGCTTACTTTTTGCGCTTTATGAGAGCGGCAGTCCAACCCGCAAGATTGAGAACGTTCTACGCGGAAAGCGTCATCTTCTTCTTTTCCGGCTCGTAAGACTGCATTAAAAGTTGCCGCAAAAAATACTACGACAACCACCAATAGTTTTTTTTGCATAAAGTCCTCCATTTTAACAAAATTCACTCATCAGTTCGGCAACACTTCTTTTTATCACTTCGGGCTCGGAGCAGGTTATATCGCTTTTGGCTCCGAAACACTCTCTCTCTTTCTTATAGAATATGCCTATCGGAATTTTTTCGGTCGAAGTTCTCAGAAGTTTCATTGCGGAATCATAATCCGAGATACAATGCTCTCGTGTAAGTTTGAAAACTTTATCTTTATAAAATTCCGGCTTATGTTGACCAAATATGATACATGGCTGAATGACATCTATAAGAGCGAATCCCTTAAACTTAAACGACTCCGAAATTAAATCAGCCAAATGAACGAGTTCGCCCGCAAAACCTCTTGCCACAAAACCGCAGCCCAACGCGAGCGCTACGAGAAGAGGGTCAAAGGGGGGTATTTTTACGCCGTCAAACTGTAATTTGGTTTTTGTTCCATACGGCGTTGTTGGCGATGCCTGACCTTTTGTCAAGGCGTAGATTTCATTGTTGTGAACAACCACCTTAATATCCGGATTGCGTCTTACAGCGCCAATAAAATGATTTCCGCCTTCGCCATAACAATCGCCATCTCCGGTGGTGACGAGGACTTTGAGATTGGGGTTTACAGCTTTTATCGCGGTTGCCGCCGGCAGGGCCCGGCCGTGAAGTCCGTTAAAGAAATTGCATCTCAAATAATGAGGCAGTTTGGCTGCCTGACCGATTCCCGAAACAAGCACGATTTCGTGGGGTTTAATCCTGCTTGAGAAGAGAGCGTTTCTGACAGCGGTAAGGATTCCAAAATTACTGCAACCCGGACACCAGGCGGATTTGATTTCGTTCTTATATTCTTCGGCAGTAATCATAATTTTTTTCTGACCGCTTCTGCAATCTGTTCGGATGTAAACGGCTCGCCGTCGTATTTGCTTATTATCCCTGCTATTTTGACGCCTTTGGTTTTTAGCAGATTGGCGAACTGACCCGTTAGATTATTTTCCACAGCGAATATCATGGAATCGACATTCATCAGCGCTTCAGGCACTCTCAATGGCCATAGTTCGGAATATGAGACGGCGACTGATTCTATGCCGCTTTGAGATAATTTTTCAGCGGCTTCCTCGACAATCAGCGAGTTTGTCCCCCAAGCGACCAAAATTATTTGGGGGTCTTTTGAGGGAGAAATTTTGGGGTGCGAAATTTCCTTTTCCATTAATTTAAATTTTCTCCAACGTTTTTCGTTCATCTTTTTTCTTATTGCAAGAACCTCTGTGATATGGCCGCTTTCGTCGTGTTCATCGCTGTCGGCGGTTACTAAATTTTCACTTGAACCGGGTTTCATTCCGGCAGAAATTCCGCTGTCGGTTATTTTATAACTCATAAAATTTTTTTGGGTTTGCGCATAATAATCGGTCAGTGCGATGGCGTTTACATCAAAATTGTTCAAGGTCCAGTAAGAATCTGCCAGATATTGATCGGAAAGAATAATTACCGGAACTCTGTATTTTTGGCTCATGTCAAATGCCTTGAGCATTAATTTGTAAGCATCATCAGCGGATGTAGGTGCAAATATAAATCTTGGAAATTCGCCGTGGCCGGCATGCAGCGCAAAAAGCAGGTCGCCTTGCTCCGTACGGGTGGGCAGACCAGTCGCAGGTCCTGGTCGTTGAGCTAATACGATTACGAGAGGTATCTCTGTCATGCCAGCAAGTGAAAGCCCCTCGACCATCAGAGAAAATCCACCTCCACTGGTTGATGTCATCGCTCTTGCGCCGGCATAAGATGCGCCGATAGCCATATTGACGGCCGATATTTCGTCTTCCGCCTGCTCGGCTAAAATGCCCGTCTTGTCGGAAGTTTTCGATAGATATGTAATGATGCCGCTAGAAGGCGTCATCGGATAAGCGCTAATAAATTTACATCCGCCTGCGATCGCGCCCAAAGCGATGGCCTCATTGCCCGAAATAAGCATTTTTTCGCCATCAGATTTTTTTGGAGTTATTTTACAAAATTTTTTTACATTATTTTTTAGTGACCATTCATAACCAAGTTTCGCCGCATTGATATTTGCGGATACCACATCTTCGCTTTTATCTTCGAATTCCCTTTTAATTATGTTATTGACGAGAGAGAGCTCCCCACAAACCACCTCGGCGATTATGCCGGTTAAAACCATATTGGCGTAGAATTTGCTTCCTCCCGCTTTCTCGGAGAGCTCTTCAATCGGAGGTGAAATGACATTTTTGTCGGTCGCCCCCTGATAGATTGCGATGCCTTCTTTTTTGAGAAGAGGCAGATAAAATTTTGTATTTTCCTTGTCCAGCGAGACAATTATGTCGAAAGATTCCGGAAGAGAACGCACCTTTCCGTCGGAAACAACAATTCTGAATGATGTTTCTCCCCCTCTTATTCTCGATTGAAAATCCTGCCAGGCAAATATATCATAGCCCGACTTTACGAACAATTTTGAAATTATGTAACCTATCGTCTGGATACCCTGCCCGGCTTTTCCGCAGATAAGAAGTGTTGTACGCATTGTCAATTTCTTCGCTTCGCTCGCCCCACAATTCATGAGATTATTGAAAAAGTTCTTCTACCACACAAGACACAAAGAAATGTGTAAGAAATTTTTTGCAACAAAGCACAAGTTTTGTAGTTGCAGACCTTGGTCTGCACAAGTGCACAAGTCACTGTAAATCCCCCACTTCGCTTCCCCCTTAAAAAAGGGGGATAGAGGGGGATTTTCCATGATTTCTAACTTTCGCGCTTTCGTGGTAAAGTTTTTTCTCTGTGTCTCTGTGATGAGGTTTTAGCAAAGCGTCAGCGGCCTCATTCATCGGGGGTTTACAAGGTTCGCTTCGCTTACTATTTCAATCTTGATTTTATTTATTTTTGAAACACCCTTAAGCGATTTTATCATCCCTTTGATAGAGTTGATCATAAAAAGTGCCACAAAAGGGTTGACGGGAATTGATTTACCGTTTATGCTTATCTTTATTTTCACCGCACCTCCGGATTATTCACTCCTGTTTTGGGACACATTTTTGAGAGAATGCATTTTTGACATTTTGGTTTTTGGGCGGAACAAATTGCTCTGCCATGGCTCTGAAGCAAGTGTGAAATTATACCCCAGTCGTTATGTGGGATAATTTTCATAAGTTCGCTTTCTACTTTTTCGGCGGTTTTGCTATTTGAAAGTCCCAGACGATGAGATAATCTAAAAACATGCGTGTCGACGGCGATACCTTCATTTTTTCCAAAAACATTGTAAAGCGCGACATTGGCTGTTTTTCTTGCAACACCGGGAAGCGTTAAAAGAGATTCCATGCTATCAGGAACTTTTCCCGAGAATTCGTTTATGATTTTTTTTGCGGCACCTATTATGTTTTTGGTTTTGTTTTTGTAAAATCCGGTTGAATAAATCTCTTTTTCAAATATTGAGAGATTTGCGTTTGCAAAATCTTCGGGTGTTTTATACTTTTTGAACAACTTTTCCGTCACGATATTGACTCTTTCGTCAGTGCACTGTGCGGAAAGTATTGTGGCGACAAGGAGTTCAAACGGAGTCGTGTAATTTAGCGCAATTTTCGCGGCGGGATATTCCTTTTTCAAGAGTTCAATGACGGTTAAGGGCTCGGTTTTCTTTTTCATTTTGATACACCCTCCGTCTCAAAGCCCCCCGAATGCATCAAAGCAGTCCCGCTAAAGCGGGACTGCAAATTCATTTCATCATTCGCTTCGCTCCCCCCGATAAATCGGCGGGCTACATTACTTCTTTTTTGTCTTTTTCTTCGATTTTTTGGTGTGTTTTTTGCCGCATCCCATAATTTTCATCACCCCCTATTCTATTTTTATTGCTTCAACGGGACAATCAGCCACCGCTTGTTTTACCGCATCTTCCTGCTCTCCGGGAACCGGGTTCACTTTTACTTTTGCCACGCTTTCTGGCACATCGAAAATATCCGGCGCATCCGAAACACAAAGACCACAACCAGTGCAAACATCTTCAAGAACTTTAACTCTCATCTTTACTCCTCCTTATAGAGTTGAGAGTTTAGAGACGAGAAAATAGAGGCAGGAGGACAGAGAAAAATACGGAAAGTGAAAAGCTGGAATGGTTTAAACTCTTTACACTTAACGCTTTGCGGTATTTCGTTCTGCCAATAATTTTTATACGCCAACCTCTTCACTTGTCTCTAAACTCTAAACTTTTTAATTTTTTTACACTCTCTATGGACTAGTCAGTATTTTTATTATACTGCCGTGTATATGGCTATTTGTCGCCACGAGCATTTTACCAAATAAGTAATCATTTTTTCCAAAAAAATCCGAAATTTTTCCGCCCGCTTCTTTTATGATGAGCGCGCCGGCCGCAACATCCCAGGGTGAAAGACCTTCTTCCCAAAACCCGTCAAATCTACCAGCGGCAACATATGCCATATCAAGTGCGGCTGAACCGAGCCGTCTTATGCCTTGTGCCGAAAGAACGAGATTTTTGAAATTTTTGATTACCCGCGAGTGCTTTTCCTTGATATAATAAGGAAAGCCGGTCACCAGCAGAGAACGCCCAAGTTCTTTGATGGTTGAGACGCAAATAGCAGAGTTGTTTAAGAATGCCCCCTTATTTTTGCTCGCACAGAAGAGTTCATTACGCATTACATCGTTTATTACTCCGAGCACAATTTCGCCATCGTTGTATAGAGCGAGCGATGTCGAAAAAATGGGACAGCCGTGGACGAAGTTGACAGTTCCGTCGAGCGGGTCGAGTATCCAGAAGACCCCGTCTTTTTTGTCTTTTGAGCAACTTTCTTCGCACAAAAAATCTATGTCGTGAAATCTTTTTTTTAGATATTTTATTATGAACGACTCAGTTTTTGTGTCGGCGGTGGTGACCGGGTCTATCTCGCCTTTATATCTGACCTCAAAGCCGTGTCGGTGGTATTTTTTAAGCGTCTCGCCGCCTTCAAGAACGGCTTTTCTGGCGGAGTTGAGCAACGCCTCAATAGTTTTCTGCGAGAACTTCATAGTGCGCTTGCGGGTGTTTGCACGCAGGGCATGTCTGCGGCGCTTCACTGCCGTAGTAAATATATCCGCAGTTTCTGCAGTGCCATTTTATGTGATTTTGCTTCTTGAAGACAGACGATTCTTTGACATTTTTTAAAAGCGAGCGATATCTTTTTTCATGAAACGCTTCTACTTTCGCTATCTCTTCAAATGCCTTAGTAACCTCGTCGTAGCCCTCTTTTTTGGCGACTGCTGCAAAATTCGGATAGAGAGTCCCCCACTCCATTTTTTCTCCGTCGGCAGCGGCTGAAAGATTTTCGGCGGTATTGTCGATTTTTCCCGCGGGATATTCGGCCGTTATCGCCAGATCGCCACCTTCAAGAAATTTGAAAAACACTTTGGCGTGCTCTTTTTCGTTGTCCGCCGTTTCAATGAAAAATCCGCTTATCTGCTCGTAACCCTCTTTTTTGGCAACGCCGGCAAAATAAGTATAGCGGTTCCTTGCCTGTGACTCTCCTGCAAATGACTTCAACAAATTTTTTTCCGTCTCACTTCCTTTTAACGACTTCATAACGCCTCCTTATTAGTGCGCGAGTGCATAAGAGCACAAGCTCATAAGTGAATGGTAGATAGTAGCGAGTGGATGGAGATTTTATGAGTTGCAGAGTTATGCGGTTTAGAGAACTTATTTTGGAGTTTAGAGATACTCGGAGACATCTCTCAACTCTCAACTTTTCAACTCTTGAACTTCCTATTCTCTCCCATCTACTATCTACCCGCTACTCGCTACTCTACTATTTGCCATTCGCTAATCTCCGATGTGTTCTCCGAGCCCCCTGCCCTGTCAATGATTTTATTACGACAGCAGTTTTTTGATTTCTTCGTCATTCACCTCCTTTTTTGCTCTTATTGCGGCTGACAGTTCTTTTAAGTTTTTTCTGTCGCCTAATCGGATATGCCCGATTATTTTTCCGTCTCTTACAAATATTTTTCTGTAAATTTCTTTTGAACTATCGACGAATTTGTGCTGAACGCTTTGTTGGTTGAATATATCGCCTTCAGATGTGAGAGCAACACCGACGACTTTGAGAGTGTTTGACATTATGGTTCCCGAGTATTTGGCAGAATGTTCTTTCATGATGTTTTGAGACGCGATTTTAGATTGTTCAATTCCCGCCGGTATGATACCGTAACATCTACCTTCAAACTCAGCGACATCGCCAGCCGCATAGATGTTTTTTTCAGAAGTTTCGAGATACTCATCCACGACAATGCCTCTGTTTGTTTTTAAAACGCCCGCCGCCAGTTCTATGTTAGGTTTTATTCCGACGGAAATTATAACCATATCGGCTTCTATTTCTTTGCCGTTTTTTAGTTTTATAGATGTAACTGAGTTTTCGCCATTGATTTCTTCTGTGGATGCACTTGTTAGTGTTTTTATCCCGGTTCTCTCTATGCTTTTTAAAAGTATCTCACCGCCTTCAGTGTCCAGTTGTCTGGGTAGAAGATATTCGCCGACTTCTACGACGGTGATATCCAAACCATCTTTTTTCAAGGCGCCTGCCACCTCAAGAGCAAGAATCCCGCCTCCTATGACGACAAGTTTTTTCGATCTTTTTGACGCATCGAGAATGTTTTTAGCATCCTCAAGACATCTGAGTGTAAAAACCCCGCTCCTGTCAGCTCCTCTTATGGGCGGGAGATTACAACTTGCGCCGGATGTTATTAGCAATCTATCGTATGAAATACGCTCGCCTTGTTCCGTGATTATTTTTTTTGCTTGTGGGTCTATTTTTTCAATAGTTATATCAAGTGTTACTTTAATATTTTTCTTGTCGTACCACTTCGGTGGATAAAAGTAGAGTTCGTCCTCTCTTTTTTTGCCGTACAAAAAATCAATAAGGAGCGGTCTTGGATAATAATGGTATTTTTCGTCGGAATAGACCTCTATTTGTGCGGATGCGTCTTTTTCACGAATTTCTCCTGACGCGGTTATCCCGCTTACTCCGTTTCCAATGATTACAACTTTCATTGTTTCACCTTTTCGGCTATTTTTTTGCCGAACTCGAAACATTCGTTAAGTTTGGCTCCGTCAGGCACCCATTTTGTTGTCAAAGAAGGACTGGCTACCTCAATTCCCGCTTTTTTGAGACGGGTTTCTATTGACTCAACCGCTCCGCTGGACCACCCAAAACTTCCAAAGGCGGCACCGAGTTTATTTTTAAACCTTAACCCTTCAAGGTCCTCGAGTAAAGCCGCTAATGTGGGTAGTATTCCCTTGTTGAGCGTCGATGAACCAATAACTATAAATCTTGAATCAAGAAATTCTTTGATTATGTCGGAGCTGTCGGAGACGGGCATCTTAAAAAGTTTTACTTCTATGTTCCCGTCTGAGGATATGCCTTCAAGAATGTTTCTCGCCATTTTTTCGGTGCTGCCCCACATTGTGTCGTAGACTATAATAATCTTCTTCTTGTAGTCGCCAGACGCCCATTTTTGATAAGCGTTAATAATTTTTGCGGGGTCTTTCCGCCAGATTATTCCATGGCTTGGGCAGAGCATTTTTATGGGGTTCTTTAGTTTGGCGACCTCGTCGAGTTTTTTGAGTATGAGAGGGCTGAAAGGCGTGAGTATATTTGCGAAGTATTTTGCCGCTTCCTCCATCAGTTCAGATTCGGGAACTTCATCGTCGAATCTCTGTGCGGTGGCGTAATGTTGTCCGAAAGCGTCATTTGGAAGAAGAATGGCGTCGTCGTTGATGTATGTGAACATCGAGTCGGGCCAGTGTATGAAAGGGGCTTCTATGAAAGTGAGAGTTCTTTTGCCCAGTTTGAGTGTCTCTCCTGTTTTTACCGTCTGAAAATTCCAGTTTTCAAAAAAGTGTGAGAGGAATCCATCTTTTCCCTTTTGTGTGCAAAAAACTTTGGCGTTGGGCGCAAATTTCAACACTTCCAAGATAGAGCCAGAATGGTCGACTTCTACGTGATTGGCGATTATGTAATCAATTTTCGAAGGTTCAATGACACTTTTTATCCGTTCAAGCAGTTCTTCTGAGAAAGGAGTATAAACGGAATCCACAAGACATATTTTTTCGTCTATGATAAGGTATGCGTTGTATGTTGTTCCGCGGTGGACGGTGTATGAATGCCCGTGAAAATCCCTGACATCCCAATCGACCGCCCCGACCCAATAGATATTTTCTGCTATTTTGAAAGCTTTCATAGTAACCTCCTATTCAAATTTTTCAAAAGCATCTTTGCCGACGCCGCATTCGGGACAGACCCATGTGTCGGGAATGTCCTCAAACCTGGTGCCGGGCTTTACATCGTTATCCGGGTCGCCTTTTGTTGAATCGTATATGTAACCGCAGACAGTGCATTTCCATTTTTCCATATTATTTACACCCCACTTCCTTGCAATATCCATAGATACTGACAACAGATTTTATCGCCTTGAAATTTGTCTTTACCTTTCCCATTATGCGACGGTCGTCGTAAGGTGTGTCGGTTATTTTGCCACATTTAAGGCATATAAGATGCAAATGCGGTTTTAGATGTGCATCGTAGTGTCTGACGCCATTTTCATCAATTATAGCAAAAATAATTTTTTTCTTTTCAAAAATTTCAAGTGTTTGATATATTGTATTCAAACTTATCGAAGGATACTCTTTTTTTACATCTCTATAAATCGTTTCAGCGGTTGGATGTGCAAATGTTTTTTCAAGATACGAATAAATGAACGCCCGCTGAGGAGTGGATTTTAGCCCCGCTTCCTTCAATATAGAATTGATGTGCTGTAAATCCGTTCTTCTTATAGGGTTCATTGAATTTTTTCTAAATAGTAATGATTACTATTTAGTAATGATTATTATATAAAAAATAAGTCGCAATGTCAAGTGATAAGTGGAAAACATATAAAAATTAGTAAGCGTAAAGATTACTGTATGGTCTATGGGTGGATGGTGTGAGTTTTTTGAATTTGAGTTTTCTTATCTCGGCGAGAGATTTTTTGTCAGGTTTGAAATATTTGATGAATTCATCAATGTTTGTGTTTAAGATGTCGAGGTCAGTTCTTTCGCAGTTTGTCATAGCGAGTGTTTTAGAAATTTTTTTCGGTATCTTTTTTGAAGGAGCGTATATCACTCCCCCATGCATACCGGTCCCGAGGAGTTTTCCGGCGGCGGTTTTTGAGCCGATCCCGAGCAGTATTATTATTCCGCCGGCCATGTACTCGCCAAGAAAATCTTTTGTAAAGCCGCCTATCACTATAGTCGGAATCATTTCACGGTATTGTTTCATATGGATGCCGACACGGTATCCGGCGTAATCCCTTATAAATATCTTCCCACCTCGCATTGAATATCCGGCGGCGTCACCGGCATGTCCGTTTATAATTATTCTCCCGCCAGACATCGTGTTCCCTATGGCGTCTTGAGCGTTCCCATCTACGAATATATCGGGTCCGTTCATGAACGCGCCGAGGTCATCTCCCGGGAGTCCGTCTATATTTATTTTTATTATAGCGTCGACGCCGCTTGCTATGTAACTTTGTCCATTTACGTTTGAAAGAAAAATATCTTTAACGTCTTTTTTAAGCGCGTCATAGATTTTGGCGTTGAGTTGCCTGTAATGAAGATTTTTAGCGGCTATATTCATACTTCTATCGGAGTGATTTTTTTCTTCCATGTCTCTTCGCCCACAGATATGAATCCGAAGTTTTCACCTATGAGCTCATACCTGAACTTTGAAACATCAGTCCTGCTTCTTATAAGACCGGTGTAGATGCCGGCCCTTTCCACGTCGCCGAGCATTATATATCCTACGAGCCTTTCATCTTCGAACACAAGTTTCTTGTATTTTTTTGAGATTTCGTCGGATTTAAAAAGGACGCTCTGAGAAGGTTTTTCGGGCGTCGCCTTGCCTGCGGATATCACAGGAAGTCCGAAAATCTCGATTGAATTCATAGGGATTCCTCCATGATAAACTGTCCTTGAGCCTGTCATGTTTTCACCCGCGATCGCGCCTTGTCTGTAAGCGAGAGACCATATTGGGATTGGTCTATTTTTCTTAGCAATAAAATCCTTTGCCTCCGAGACATCGCCGGCGGCATATACATCTTGTATATTCGTTTGCATAAATTTGTCGACGACCACTCCCTTTTCAATTTTCAGGTCGGTAGATTCGAAAGTTGATATTTCAGGTTTTACTCCTATCGCTGCGATGATGATATCGGAGTCAAGGATTTTTCCGCTCTTTAATTTTAGTTTTTTTCCGCCGCCTATAGGTTCTTCCACGACATCTTTGACAAACATCTTTACGCCATTCGCTCTTATGTTTTCCTGAAATATCTCCGAAGAACGCTCGTCGAGAAGTGTCGGAAGTACGAATCCGGCCATCTCTACTATCGAGACATCAACTCCTCTTTTTTTTAACGCTTCCGCAGTTTTCAATCCTATAAATCCACCGCCTATTACTGATGCGGTTTTTGCCCCACTTTTTATCGCTGAGTCTATTTTTTTAGCGTCATGGAGCGTAGTAAATGTGAAAACATTAGATAAGTTTTTAATGTTATTGGGAACAAAAGGCTTTCCCCCCGTAGCTATAAGCATTTTCTCGTATAAAATTTTTTCCTTCTTACCGTTTTTCAGAATGCATGTGACGATTTTCTTTTTGAAATCGAACTCTTTCGCTTCTATCTCCGCTATCAGATTTACGGCTTTTTCTTCAATGAATTCAAGTTGTCGATATTGAATTTTTTCAATATTTATCTCACCCGAAAGCCAATAAGAAATCAGCGGTCTTGAATAAAATGCGGTTTTTTCTTTCGTTAATACGGTCAAAGAAGATTTTCCGTCGGTTTTTCTTATCGATTCGATGGCGGAAACCGAGGCAATGCCTGAGCCGATGATTAAATATTTCGTCCTATTCATATATAAGAGCCTCATTTGGACAAGCCTCTACGCAGGACGGGACATTCTTGTCGGGGCAGAGATCGCATTTCGTAGCGATTTTTTTCCTTTTTGTGTCTCTCATAATAACTCCATATGGACATGACATTATGCACGACCAGCATCCGACGCATACTCCCTCGTCGCAAATGACGGCGCCGTCCGATTTTCGCATCATCGCCCCCGTAAGACAGGCCTCTATGCATAGAGCGTCGTCGCAATGGCGGCATTGAAGAGCGAAAGAAATCGCCCCTTTGGTCTCAACTATTATTTTTGGTTTTAATGTATCTCTCTCTTCGCGGAATGCCTTTATGATTTTTTTCGATTTGGAGTGTTTTACGAAGCAGGCTATCTCGCATAGTCGGCAGGCCATGCAGTATTCGGGCTTTGCGTAAAGCCTCTTTGTTTTTTTCGTTTTCTTCATATTAGAGCGACTCCCCGGCGGGCTTTATGCCCAAAATCTTGAGTTCTGTATCGGTCATATCGACGCCTCTAAGTCTGAGACGATTACCTCTTAAACTCTCTATGGCATCTATACCCATTCCACCGAGCATTTCTTTTATTTCGCGCGACCATCCTTTGATGAGATTTGAAAGACGTTCCGCTGCTATCTCGGGGTTTAATCTTTTTATAAGGTATTCATTCTGTGTGGCTATTCCCCAGTTGCATTTTCCCGTATAGCATTTCTGACAGAGATGGCATCCCATAGCGACAAGCGCCGATGTCGCTATATAGACGGCATCAGCCCCGAGAGCTATCGCTTTAATGACATCGGCCGCACTTCTTATACCACCCCCGGCGACTATAGATGCTCTGTGTCTTATACCTTCTTGTCTCAATCTTTCGTCTACGGAGGCGAGTGCCAGTTCGATAGGAATTCCAACGTTGTCCCTTATTCTTGTCGGAGCGGCACCTGTTCCGCCCCTGAATCCGTCTATGGCGACTATGTCGGCGCCGGCTCTCACTATGCCTGAAGCAATAGCGGCGGAGTTGTGAACCGCGGCAATTTTGACTGATATCGGCTTTTTATATCTCGTCGCCTCTTTCAAAGCCGCTATGAGTCGTGCAAGGTCCTCAATCGAGTAGATGTCGTGATGAGGGGCGGGAGATATGGCATCTGAGCCCTCGGGTATCATTCTCGTCTCGGAAATGAGAGCGTTGACTTTTTCACCTGGCAGATGACCCCCTATACCCGGTTTTGCGCCCTGTCCTATTTTTATCTCAACGGCAGCTGCAACATTCAGATATTTCGAATGAACACCGAACCTCCCCGAGGCGACTTGCACTATCGTGTGAGCGGCGTATTTGTATAAATTCTTAGGAAATCCGCCCTCGCCTGTGTTCCAGTAAGTTTCGCTTTTTTTCGCCGCCTCCGCCAGCGCCTGTACGGTGTTGTAGCTTATCGCACCGTATGACATCGCAGAAAACATTATTGGGGTTTCAAGTTGTAATTGCGGAGATATTTTGGTTTGTAAGTTGTAAGCGGTGAGTGGTGAGTGGCTGTCGCTCGTTTTTTTGACCTCTGACCTCCGACCTCTGAACTCTAATTTTTCCGGTTTTGAACCGAGATAAGTTCGCAGTTCCATCGGCTCTCGCAGGGGGTCTATAGAAGGATTTGTAACTTGACTTGCGTCGAGTAAGATTCTGTCCCAGTAGGATTTGTGCGGTTTATCCGTACCCATTCCCGAAAGTAGAATTCCGCCCGTGTCAGCCTGCTTGTATATCTCCTGAAGATACCCTTTCGACCAGTAACTTTCAGGACGGAAGTTCTGCGGGTATCTTATCACGGTAATCGCATGGGTGGGGCATAGCGAAACACATCTCTGGCAGCATACGCAACTGAAATCATCGCTTTCAACAGTTTTTGTTTCGGCGTCGAAAATATGCGATTCGAAGGCGCACTGCCTTACGCACACCTCGCACTGAATGCATCGTTCCATGTCCCTTATTATTTTAAACTCGGGGAATGTCTGTCTTTTTCTCATTGTTATTTAGTGATTCTCACTAATTAGCACTACTTCGTTAAGTCAGCGGTCTTATTGCGAGGTGAAACCGAAGCAATCCCGACTTTGACACCGAGATTGCCGCGCCTTCGGCTCGCAATGACACACGGGCGAGGCATTCGTCGCCCGAAGAATCACTTAACGAAGTAGTGTTAGATATAAATCAGCGCGGTTTTAGGCAAATACACATACAACGAAAAATAACGAAAATTCTATTTTTTTAATCTAAAAACAATTGGTTCGCCTGCTGCGGGATGAAACACTTCATCGAGTTTCTCTTCGCTGACCGCAGTTATACCCGATTCCTCAGACGATATGTAACCGTAATTTCTCGATCTTGCCGCCACAAGCGGTCTTAATTTTATCCTGTCATTGAGCCCGAGCATTCCACCTTCAAAACCGAGTATGAGAGCGGAAGGGCCATTTATAAGGCAGCTTGCATATGTCATCCTTATTGCCGTAAAAAGTTCTTTGTCTTTTTTGTTCATATCGTCTATCTCTTCCCAGTGTGTCGGCGCCATGGCCGCTGCAGCGAGCGGTATCGGAAGTTTATGCCTTTTCAAAAGTAAATCCCAGAGATAAAGTATCGCCTCGGAGTCTGTCTGAAGCGTTAGTTTGTAACCATAACTCTCGAGATATCTCTTGTTTATGCCATACGACGATATCTCACCGTTGTGGACAAGCGAAAAATCAAGAAGTCCGAAAGGATGCGCTCCTCCCCACCAGCCGGGCGTATTTGTGGGAAATCTGTTGTGGGCAATCCATGTGTAGGCTTTGTATCGCTTGATGTCGTAAAACTCTGAGATTTCATGGGGGAATCCGACGCCCTTGAACACACCCATGTTTTTCCCACTTGAAACCACGAACGCTCCCGGTATTTCCGTGTTGATTTTCATCACTGACGAAAATATAGCGTCTTCGCTCTTTTCGCAGGACTTAAGAAAATATCGCCAGATTAGAGGGGGATTCGTTATCTTTTCGATGAATTTCGTCGGGATGGGCTCCTTTTTTGCGACACCGTAGTTTTGGTCGAAATAATCCTCGGTCTTCAGTCTGGAATTCTCGGAATTGAAAAAGATATGGAGGCACCAGTCATCCGGATTATCTGGATATATCCCGTAACCCGCATAGCCGGACCCAAGACCATTGCCTCTTTCGCGCATGTGATCCAAGGCTCTGGCAATCACATCTCCCGAAAATCTTTTTTTGTTGAAGTTAGTTATTCCTATTACACCGCACATAAAAAACCACCGCTCCACAATTTACTACGATATTATACATCTCTACAAAAAAGTCGATTGACTCTTCATATGGGTTATGATTTTTCAAGAACGCTATTAAAGGCACGATTTCCAATTTTAGTTTCGGTTTTTGGCGCCTTTGTCTTTTTTATAAATCATCCAAATTTTCGGCTCTTCTCCAAATGTTGTTGTAACATTGGGTAAAGATTTTGAAATACCGCTATGATGTGTGTGGGGTTAATTGTCTGACTATGTATTTTCGCTCATTCTCGTCCCGATAAATCGGGACTGCGAGGCAATCAAGTGTTCACACTTGATTAAACCCGCTCAAACACTTTGTTTTTATACGCACAACAAAAAATGGAGAAGACCCATATTTTTAATGTTAGAGCCATCTATCCGATAGCATCCCCTCCTGTTTCGCCGGTTCTAATTCTTACGCACTCATTGAGTTCTAAAATAAATATCTTACCATCGCCTATTTTTCCAGTTTTTGCGCCTTTTATTATGGCATCTACGGTTGGCTTCACCTAAGTTTTATACATCATACGAATTTTGACATCCTTGTCATTTTAACTTCTTTGTTTCAGGATGACACGTCAATATGTCAGTTGACTTAAATTTACTATCTTTTTTTGCTTTGTAAATTTATCAATGTAAAACAACTCGCTGTTATTCAAAGGATTCCAGGTGATTCCATAGATAAGACCATAGAGCGGTTCAGAACATAAAAAGACCGAGCCGTCATCTATGAGCGAATAGTAAAGGGTGTAATAATTTTCGCTCTCGGTAAAATCCCTGTAGCCTATAAGGCATCTTCCGTTTGTTAGGATAAAAGTGAGTGATGTGTATTGGCACAGCGATTTCACTTCGTCCAGAGCGTCTTTAATTATGGCAATATAATTATTCATTGGTTTTTGACTCAATTTTTTTATTAAAAAAATAAAGAACCGATCGCTGTCAGTTTCCCCTTCGTATTTGTAATCGTTAGCGACGAGATTCTTAGAGTTAAATATCGTTCCGTTGTGAGCGAAAATCCACTCATCGTGTATAAATGGATGAGTATTTTCTATGAGTGCTGAACCCTTGGATGCTTTTCTAATATGGGTTATCAGGAACTTCGTTTCCGACAGTATGGCTTTTTTGATTGCCGAGTTGTAGTTTGCCGAATCGACCGCTAAACTTTTTTCGCTTCTGCCGAAGTAAGTTGACCAGTTTCCAAGATATCCCGCTAATCCCCATCCATCCGGATGACCGGGTTGCATCACGGGTTTAATCACTCCCTTTGTGGAAAGTTCAGCGAACTCATCCAACAGCAATGGTGAAATTTCTTTTATCGTATATATACCAAGCATTCTACACATAAATATAGGAAACTGGCTTTATTGAAATAAACGAATGAGCTTATGCTTTTATTTTCCAGCTAAATCATAGTATAAGTTCTAACGGGATAAATAAAAAAGCCCCGATGTAATATCGGGGCATCTTTACCTCTTTACCTAATGTGAACCCGCTTCATCGCGGACACATATTATGAATATAGCAAATTTTTAGAAAAATGTCAAGTTATTTTTTAATCTCGTTGGTAATGATTATTGCATCGGCTATTTCTTTCATTGGCTTGCAAGTTTCCATACTTTTCTTTTGTATAATCCGATATGCTTCATCTTCAGGCAAATTCCACTCTTTCATAAGTATGCCTTTCGCTCTTTCTACAGATTTTCTTGTCTCAAGCATCTGTTTAGTTGATGTAATTTCTTGCATAAGTTTCGAGTTTTCTATGGCGAGTCCGGACTGGTTGGCTATAGTATGGAGAAGTTGAGTTTCTTTTTTCGTGTATTTGTGCACTTTCTGTGTGTAGCTGTTTATCACGCCTATCGCCTTATTTTTCACGATAATAGGAACGGATATCATAGATACGATGTTTTCCTTCTTAGCTATATCGGGGTATTTGAATCTCTTGTCCGCTCTCACGTCCTTCGATGTCACGATGGAGCAGTTTTTTATAGCCATACCCGATATACCCTCGCCAACTTTGAGATTCGGCTTGTTTATGTAATCCTCGCTGAGCGACTGCGTCGCCACGATATAAAGCTCCTGTTTTTTTTCGTCGAGAATAAGGATAGAGCAGATTTTCGAGCCCGTCATCCTGGCGGTGATGGTAACTATGAACCGGAGGATGTCGTTCAGGTATTTGTCCGAAACTATTTCAGCGCTTATCTGAAAGAGGCTTTTGATATCATCAGAATTTCTTTGGGGCCGCATTTTGTTTTTTTTCATTTTCTCCTCTTAATATTTGAAGCGAAGATTTTCTGGCAGCATCGTTGTATTTAGTGTCGAAAAGTTTTTTATACTCGTTCAGCGCCTTTTGTCTATAGGATTTGTTTTTCGGAATATTTCTGTGAAAAAATTTCGCAAGTTCAAACTGAATCTCAAGAGATGAAGTGGATTTATTTAGTGCGCTTTTAAGCGTCTTCTCTGCGTCTTCAAGCAGATTGTTCTTCTCATATCTGCCGGCGAGCTTTATGTAATCGGAATTCTTTGAGAGATTGATTTTTTCCTTTTTTATGTCTTCCCATATAGTATAAAATATGTTCGATGTGTCCTGAGCCGCATTTATTATGAATTTAGTCGTTATGTTTTTCACTTTCGCCATGTGGTTCCCCGGGTGGATGTATATCTCTATGAGAGTATCGAAATATTCGTTGGATTTGTCCCCGACCTCTTCAATGTATATTCTCATGTCTTTTATGTAGAGGGGTTTTTTGAGAGATGTCCCTGTGATTTTGATTGCTTCGGCCTGGTCTTCGTACCTCGAATGGGCTTGTATTTCGAAATCCTGCTCGGCTTCGTCCTGTTCCGTGTGCATCGGATTGTTTATGTCGGATATGTAGTGGGATATCCTTCCGAGCTGTCTTGCTAATTGACGGTCATCCATCCTTGCCATTAAAATCTTGTCGTATATTTCGGGTATGACATCGACGGCAACTTCCACGTCGTGCGACCTTATATCTTCGGGGTCCTTATTGTCAGGGTCAATGGACCCAAGCTCGAGCGCAAAAAGATTTTTCCGCAAAAGTATTCTTAAATCATGGGGCATATAAGGATTCTTCGCCGCGGCCCTTACTATCATTTGATGGGTCGATTCATTCCATCCGTATATGCCACCTGTAAAAAATACGATTAAAAATAGCGATTTTAAATAATTCATATTTTCTTAAACTTAAAAATGTTGTCGAACATTTTCGGGTTGTTGAGCATGGCGAAGTTCAGTTTCCTGTCGTGCATAGAGAGGTTTTTTTAATTTTCCGCCCGAGACGGCTCGGTTTTGGTCAAGTTTGTTTTCTGCGCCATGCCCGCGCATCTGGCGGTATTTTAACATTCATCCGACTTTTATTATTTAAAATTTTTATCGATAGCGACAACGCTTCTTCGGTTGTCTTGATTTTGTTTAAGTTATACTCCTCATCTATCGCAGCGAGGAGTTCTCCTACGAGAGGACCTGGCTTAAGCTTGAGTCTTTTCATTATTATGTGGCCGTCTATTATTTTTTTTCTGGGCTTTTCTTTCTTTTTCGCGAAATAAAGATTTACAATCAGCCTTGTGTACTTCAATATATCTTTTAAGTTATTCTTTTCAAACCCCGGAATCCTTGCATAACTTTTCGCATCGGCGAGTGACAAAAGCGCAAGAGCGGGGAGGTTTTCCCCCGCTTCCCTCATGAGGCGCCAGGTCGCCCTTTCTGTGGTTGAGTTCGTGCCAACGAGCTGGAGTATTCGCATATGATTTTTTATCAGGGACTTCCCGAAATTTATTTCATCATTTGATAATTTTATCCCCTTTGAAACCTCTTCAAAAAGTTTTGTTCCGACTATTTCGTGGCCGAAGAATCTCACACGGTTTTTTATCCTTTTGACGCTCGACGGCTTTCCTATGTCGTGCAGAAGCGTCGCGTATTTTAGCATCACTATTCTTGTCGATGAAGATATGTTTTCTGAAAGATAATGCGAAAGTTCGTTATAGTTTTTCGGGAAGTTTTTCTTGATGTTCAGCATTATGTCTTCAATGGCGGCGAACGTTTCTGTAAGGTGATGCCAGAGTCCTTGAGGATGAAAGTAGAATTTCTTGGCCGATTTTTTCAGTCGCTCGACTACGGGCAAAATTTTGTTTAAAAGACCCGCTTTGTCCATAAGTGATATGTAGCGGTGCGAATCGCCGACCAAAAATATTTTGAACAACTCCTCTCTTATCCTTTCCTTCGATGATTTATATATCAGCCCCGAACGTCTTTTTATAATTTTTCTGGTTGTATTGTCCAAGCAAAATCCAAGTTCGGATGAAAACCTAAATACTCTTAGCATCCTTAGGGGGTCGTCGAAGACGGATTTTTCCGAGAGCAATCTGATTGTTTTCGATTTTATGTCTTCGGCACCGCCAAAAGGATCTATTAGATAATTTTTAAGGCGCTCCGGGGTAATTTTTTTTGAAGCGATGTCTTTGAGTTTCAACGCCATGGCATTTATCGTTATATCCCTTTTCGCGAGATCCTCCTGGATTGTTTTCCCCTTTAATTTCGTAAAATCAAAGTTGTAGGTTTTGTTTTTCGTTTTTTTGACTACGCGGTATATTTTATTTAATTCATCAAGAATCAGAAGTTTTCCGCAAATTTTATCCGAAAAATCAGATGAAATTTTCAGGGGATTTCCACAGGCGAAATCCAAGTCGCAGGTCTCAAATCCCATCAGCCAGTCCCTCACCGCTCCTCCGACGATATAAACATCCGTTTTTGCAGAAAGACGCGATAGTTTTTTTATTATACAGGTCGCTTTCATTTTATTTGGGAGAATAGAGAAATTCGAGGCAGCGCCCTATCCTTTTCCGCCAGTAGAATTCATTGTGGTAATGCCCGTTGAATATTATCCCGAGCAAGTTTTCGTTTTCGACCATACCCTTTTCTTTGGCTATGTTTATGAGCTCTCTCGTCGAAGATGTACTGTCGTCCCTGTTGGGCTGGTCGTGGGACCATTTTGTGCCGCAGTCAGCGTAGAGTCGTTGGAACGGAAGTTTTTCTTTAACTCTCATGTCGGCTCTTATGGGACATTTCGGAAGATACGCGAATGAAAGACTTCCCACGAGGCCAAATACCTCAGGTCTCAAGATGCCGGCGTAGACTGAGTTATTCGCCCCGTACGACGCCCCTATAATGGAAATCTCCTTCGGGTCATTTGTTATTCTGAATTTTTCGCGCAGTTTCGGCAGGAGAATGTCACATAGAAAATTTACATATAAATCCGACTGCCCGAGCGGCGGAGCGAGATATATTTCATTTCTTCTCTTGGGGCTTTCCACGGCGGCGAGTATCAAATCCCTGCATCTGCCGCGTTTCGACAGGTCATCCATAATAGCGTCGGTATGCCATCCTCCGTACGCCCCCCAGCCCTTGTATTGATTCTGCCCATCGTTTAGTATGCAAGCAGGATATGTCATTTTTTCGTCGTAGTTCCTGGGCAGCCTTATATGTACCGCGAATATCTGGTTTAACGCATCGCAGGTTACTTTTTCAGTTATATATACCGGATTTTTTTGGTTTTCGAAAGGACGGAAATAAAAAACCCCGTCGGCAAGATAGAGAGTTTTTTCAAGAGGAGAGTATAGTTTGCCGGATGAGGGGGCGTCCGTCAGAATGCCATTTTTTATCAGGAAGAGGTTGTTTTTCTTCAGGTTGAATTTCGCATAGAACATATACTCACCCTCTTTCCTCCCGCACCCGATTTTCTCAAGATTAATTTCTGCTCTTGCGCGGCCGTTTCTGTTTTGGATTTGTATTTTGGGATTTTCCCAACCGCTATAGTATCGAAGTTCCGTCGCATACCTTTCATTTTTTGAGCAAATGTCGCGGTGCCAGTTGTAATAAATCTTTTCGCCAGTCTTTAATCCGGAATCAAGCCAGCGGCGAATCTTTTCTGATACCGGCATGAAAAAACCACTTGCGAGAATACTCCCGTGCGAGTAGCCTTCGAGATATAAAATGGACGAATTGAGTTTATTGACCATCTCTTCATCACCGCGTCTATTCTTCCTGACCGATATTATGAAAACGGGGCATCTTATCTTTGAAAAATCGACACTTATCTTTTCCACCTCAAGTTTATGATACGCTTTCGACGATACGCAGGTATTCTTGAATACTCCGACAATAAAGTTATATTTCTCTTCAGATATCGTCTCATCAAACATCTCCTCCGCGATGTCCTTTGATGGGATAAAGTGGAGCACCGACGGCAAATGTTTTGAGTTCTCACGGGGCTCACCGGAAAGCTCCGAAATCTCCTTTGAGCGAGTCGTGTCGAAAAGTACGAGGCCGGATACTGCTTCGCCGTTCATTTCGGCGAATTTCTGGGCGAGAATCCCACCCATGCTGTATCCCGCAAGAATAAAGTTTTTCAAATCCAGCGATTTCGCTATATCAGAAATGTCATTGATATAATCTTCGTAAGAGAGGGATTCAATACCTTTGAATTTGCTCCTGTACTGTCCTCTCAGGTTCATCGCGTGAACGGGGTAGCCACTTTCCGAAAGAAACTTTGCATGTTTTTCGAAAATCCACGAACCGTCGAAAGCGCCTCCGACGAAGAGTACCGGCGCCTTTTCTGATTTATCAGGAAGCCATGATTCCACAAATAATTTGTTTTTTCCGATGTAATTTTCGCTTTTAGTTATTTTCATATCTCCAAAAGTGACCTCTTTTCGCATGGCACAAGCTTTAGAGTTGCTCTGACACTTTCTATTATTTCTTTCCACTTTTCGCTTAACCTTCTCCAGTTGCCTCTGTCTACTATGCTCTCCCTTGTCATTATGTAGCAGAGGCAGAGTTGCTCGTCGCCATATTTCGGATGACCTATCACGAGATCGTTCCATGGGACACCGTTTGTTATGACGAACTCATTCGGCGATTTTGTGTCGGAGAGAGTGATGCCGTCTCTGAGCTTTTTCAAATTTCCGTTTTCAAATGTATAAACTCCGGACTTCAAACCCCCCGTTGCTTTGAAACTTCCTTTGTTTTTTGAAAAGACCATGATTGCCGAGCCCTCAAGGTCAGGCAGATTTTCGTTGTATTTTTTTATATGTGCGGAATTTATTTCTACGTCCGCGTACTCTGCAAGATGAAAGAACGTCAGCGGCGTTTGATTCTTCATGTACTGGAAATCGGCGAGGTACTGCGATTCGCCGACAAGCCTTGCGTTTACCTCGCTTACATATATATTTTCCAGATGATTATTTTTGTCCACCGTTGAAAGAAAATCTACCCCGAAGTTTCCGCGATAGCCGTTTTTTCCCATCCAGAGTCCGATTTTTTCGGTTATATCAAGCATTTGCATTTTGTGCTCGGGGGTAAATTCGTTCAACGAGAAATCCGAGCCTATGTACTGGGCGGGGTTAGAAGTTATGGTTGGATCGCCAACTATTTGAATGTCGGGTTGTGAGAGCGCCACAGCTCCGTTGACGACGCATCCGGTGCAGTTGAGGCTTGGTCCGGAAAGATATCTCGTTATTTTGACTTGGGTTTTATCAAACGATTTTCCAAGCATCCTTCTTTTTTCTTCGAGCGCATTCAGAAAATCTTCGCGCGAGTGGATGAAATCAGTTCCCCCGCCCGCCTGCGATAGCGGTATCTGTATCACGAAACTACCGTCGTATCTATCGGAAAGTTCATGATAGTTTAAATTCCCGAATAAACTTATAGTGCTGTCGGAGGGTATCGGTATTCCAATTTCCTTTGCTCGCCACGCTAGTCGGGCTTTGTAATCAAAATAATTCTGCACGATGACCGGATTCTGGAAGAGATGAAATCCCCGACCTTTTGAAAAAAGAAAATCCTGAAGAGCTGTTGTCGTGGCGAAAGGAATGAAAACAACTTTCCCTTCGAGGCGGCTCAGACAGGAAAGCAGTTCGTCGCCGTAGTCCTTATAGAAGTAATCGTAGAAGAGATTGACCGAGTTATGTCTGACCTTCTTTTTTTCCTCATAGGAAAATACGGGTATCCCCCACCCATCAACGATGTGTTTTTTGACCTCTTCGCCATAATAAAAAGATACTACAGCGCCTATCTCGGCGAAATGTCTGAACATATGCGCTCCCAACGCTCCGAATCCCTGATAGATGATTTTTATGTCCCTGAACAATACGTTTTTCTCAATTTCAGATTTCAGTTTCGTAAAGCTTTCAATATAATTAGCCATAATGACGGCTCCTCTTTTCCCGTCCTACCGGGGATTACCATTACTTAGGGTTCACTGACGCTTCGCTAAAATTCACCACAGATTTATTTTTGGACGCAGCTCAATGCCGATTTTGACAAAAGTTTTTAATATCTACCAAATCTGCGAAAATCTGCGTCCTATTTCTACTCCGTGGCAAGGTTTTTACATAAGAATAGCAAAAAATCGTGCACTTTGAGCGCTATTTTCATAATTTCCGTTGTAGGTGCTTGAATTTTTAGCATTTTAGTCCCGCCTTGGCGGGATCAGCAGACCATAATTATGCGTAAGTCAATAAAAACTGATGCCTACATTATCATACAAATGTCATAGAGTTTATAAGTTTTTTTGTATATTCTTCAACCGGCTGCCTAATTATTTTTTCGGTTTCGCCGATTTCTATGACTCGACCATCTTTCATGACGGCTATTTCGTCGGCGAGATAGGCGGTGGCGAGTATATCGTGAGAGATGAAGATGAAAGTTATATCGGACTCTTTTTTAAGCGATTTGAAAAGATTTAATATTTGTGTCTGTATTGATATATCAAGTGACGAGACAGGTTCATCGGCTATTATGATATCGGGGTTCGGTGCAATCGCCCTCGCTATCGCCACCCTCTGTCGCTGACCTCCCGAAAGCTGATGAGGGAACCTTTTCATAAAATCGCCTGAAAGTCCGACTTTATCAAGCAACTCTTCGGCTTTTTTGTTTTTCATCTTCCCGCAAACATCTGAAAGAGCCTCGGAGAGATGAACTCCGACGGTAAGACGTGGGTTTAGCGAGTCATAGGGATTCTGAAATATAAGTTGGATATTTTTAGACAACTCCTTCGATTTCAATGTCCCAAGCGATCTGCCGACGATGATGATTTCGCCGCCGTCTTTCTCCATAAGTCCGCAGGTTATTTTGGCCAGAGTCGTTTTCCCCGATCCGCTCTCGCCGAGAATTCCGAGAGCCATTCCTTTTTCTACTGAAAGATTTACGTCCCTGAGGGCGATGACCCTGAGTTTTTCTGCGAAAAACTTTTCGATAACGAACGTCTTGTTGAGGTTTTTAATCTCAAGTATATTCATTATTTTTCACCCCGTCAAAACTTGTTCATTGAAATGGATGAGTTGGCGTAATCTTTTATTTTCGGGTCTTCTCCATTTTTTGTTGTGCGTATAAAAACAAAGTGTTTGAGCGGGTTTAATCAAGTGTGAACACTTGATTACCTCGCAGTCCCGATTTATCGGGACGAGAATGAGCGAAAATACTTTGTTTTTACATCATGAGCTCGTTGAAAAACCTTAATTTTTTGAACGATTTGGCAGTTTTAGGTTAAAAGTTGAAATCGTTTAGACCGCAATGTCCGACGAGCAAAGCGAGGAGTTTTGCGGTCTGATTGAAACTTTTAACCGTTAAGAAACTGCCCTTTAAGTGAAAAAGATGGGTTTTTCAATAATCTCATCATACATCATAGCGGTATTGCAAAATCCTTACCCAATGTTACAACAACATTTTAGTACAAGTTCTAACGGGGCTTATGCAAAAAACATCTTACGGCCGTTCCGTCTGCTTTGAAAATCTCCGGGTGCGATTTCTCGCAGAGAGCCATTTTGAAATGGCATCTCGGGGCGAAATAACATCCTTGCGGAAGATCCTCGTGCGATGGCGGATTACCTTGAAGTGGTTTTAGCTCCTTTTTTATATCCCGCGCGTCGGGAAGCGCCTCCGAGAGCCCCATTGTATAGGGATGCTTCGGATTATTTGTTATACTTTTTGCGTCGGCTGTTTCAAAAACTTCACCCGCGTACATAACGATGATTCTTTCGCAGAAACTGTACGCGAGTCTTAAATTATGAGTTATCAGTATGAGCGACATTTTATATTTTTCTTTCAGTTCGTAAAGCAACTCCACTATTTCCCTGGCTATCGTGGCATCCAGTCCCGTCGTGGGTTCGTCGGCTATAAGTATCTCGGGATTGTTCAGTGTGCTCATGGCTATAGCGACCCTCTGCTTCTGTCCGCCGGAAAGTTGATGCGGATATGAGTTGTAGATTCTTTCGGGAAGTTTAACCATTTGCAAGGCGGCGATAGCTGCCGATTTTTTTTGTTTTTCGGATAATTTATTTTCGAGAAGTTCCGTCATCTGGCTTGATATTTTCATTACAGGATTAAGCGATGAGTTCGAATCCTGAAATATTATCGATATTTTCCTTGATCTTATATCTCTCAAATCGTTTTTGTTCACTGAAAGGATGTCTTGAAACCCGCTGTTTTCGGGATTGAATAATATCTTCCCTCCGGTTATTCTCCCTTCCCACGGCATTATGAGCCTCAATATTGAATAGCCGAGCGTTGTTTTTCCGCTTCCGGATTCGCCCACCACCGCGATCGTTTCGCCTTTTTTGAGAGTGAACGAAACGTCCCTTAAAATTTTGACGGCTTTGTTGTGTATGAGGTATTCCGACGATAGATTTTCGACTTTAAGTATGTCCATTTATCCCGATAGAAATTTCTGATGATAACAACTTCAGTTGAAACTTTCAGTTTCTCTTTAAGAACCCCGGTGTTTCTAACGTCTCGGGTCGAACACATCCCTGAGCCCGTCACTGAGGAGGTTAAATGATAAAACCGTCAGAAGTATTGAAATGCCCGGAAATAACGTAAGCCACCATGCTATGTGTATATAGTCCTTTCCGCTTGAGATTATCTGTCCCCATGAAGGCATCGGGGGCTGGACACCCAGTCCGAGAAAAGAGAGACCCGATTCGACGAGTATCGCCGAACCCACCCCCATTGTAGCTGAGACCAGTATCGGCGATATCACGTTAGGGATGATGTGGACAATGAATATCCTTAAGCGGGAAAGACCAAGAAGCCTTGCGGCGAGAACGAACTCCCTTTCTTTAAGCGACATAACCTCGGCCCTCACAATCCTTGCAAGACCCATCCAGGATGTCAAACCTATTATCGCCATGACCGTGAATATACTCGGCTCAAGGAACGCAATTACCAAAAGTATCAGGAAAAAAGTCGGGAAGCAGAGCATTATGTCGACGAATCTCATTATGATAAAATCGATTTTCCCTCCGAAATAGCCGCTGACCACCCCCATGAAACTTCCTATGACAACCGATATGAAAACCGCCATCAGTCCGACCGAAAATGATATCCTTATAGAATAAAGCATCCTCGAGAGTAAATCCCGGCCGAGGTCGTCGGTCCCGAGTATGTGTTTTTGCGATGGAGATTTTAGCCGCCCGACTATGTTTTGTTCGTCTGGACGATAAGGCGATATAATAGGCGCCATGATACCGAGAATCGCTATCAGAAGTATTATCAGGCTTCCGATAAGGGCCGATTTTTTTTCCGCGAATCTTTTTAAGTAAATTTTTATCATTTAATTTCCATCGACGGGATTTTGAACGCAGTATTTGCTCCGCGAAATCCTGTCGGAATATTTTATCTGTATCTTATCCTCGGGTCCGCAAAGGCATAAAGGATGTCTGCGACGATATTGCCGAGGAGCGTAAGTATGGCCACGATAACCCCTACTGCCATGACGACGGGGTAGTCCCTCGCCATTATAGCCTCGTATCCGAGCCGTCCCATCCCCGGATATGCGAATATAGTCTCGAAAATGAATCCGCCGCCGACCACCCCGGGCAGCGAAAGGCCAATTATCGTTATTACAGGAAGAAGAGCGTTTTTAAGAGCATGCACGAAGAGTATATTTTTTTCCGCAACTCCTTTCGCGTATGCGTATCTTACAAAGTCCTTTCTCAGGACGTCAAGCATGCCTGTTTTCGAGTATCTCGTCACACCAGCCATCCCCGTGAAAGCCGTTATGAAAACAGGTAGAACAAGATGGCTCGCTATGTCGGTTATTTTTCCTATGGGAGAAAGCATCTCGTAGTTCAGAGAGCGGATGCCCGAGATGGGAAGAACACCGAGTTTGAGTCCGAAAAGAATTATGCATAGAAGAGCCAGCCAGAAGGCGGGAAGAGAGTGTCCAACGAAAACGAAAGTCGTAACAACTCTTTCCGCTAATGTATTGTGTTTGACGGCGGAGTACACCCCGAGCGGTATGGCAAGCGCAAAAATCAGAATGATAGATGAGATGTTCAAAAGAAGAGTTGCTGGCAATCTCTCCGCGATTTTTATGATGGCAGGTCTGTTGTCCTTGAACGAATTTCCGAAGTCGAGCCTTACGAACCTCCAAAGCCATCCGACATATTGGACATAAACGGGCTTGTCGAGACCGTAGAGTTTTACGAGTCGCTCTTTTGACTCGGCGGATATTTTCGCGCTGAAATCGGTAACATCGGTTGGTTTTCCCGGAGCAAGCTGCATTACGAAGAAACTGACGAAGGTTATGCCTATGAGCACCGGGATGCTTTGAACAACTCGCTTGAATATGTACTCTTTCATTTATGATATTGGAACCATCTATGCAGATATCCGCAGATAAAATCCTGTTAATATTTTTTCTGTGAAATTATGGGGTTCATTTTCCATTTATTTTTTTTATGACTTTCAGCACATCCTCGACGGCAATCAGGTCGTAGTCGGCGCCGGTATCCGGAGCATCTCCGTGTTCGCCCCACCTCGCAAAAACAGTCACAAGGCCGACTTTCTTTGCTCCCACGATATCCTTCTGGGGCCAATCGCCTATATAGAGAACCTCTTTGGAAGTTAGCGACATCCTCTCAAGGGCGAGGAGAAAAGGTTTTTCGGATGGTTTGTATTCTTTCGTGTCGTCGTAAGTTACAACTACATCAAGCCATGGTATCAGATGAAGCCTGGCCAGGCGGTTGTAGCACTGTTCGGCTGGAGCGTCGGAGACGACCCCAGCTCTGAGCCCCATTCTCAGTATCTCTTTTATGGTGTATTCGACTTTCGGATAGGTGTATGTTGCCATATCCCGTCCCCGCTGGTATCCTATGATTCCCAGGGCCAGAATCCTTCTATCAAGATGGTTCATCCTTTTCTCGATTACATGCTCAAGGGCATTCTGACTTTCTATATGCGTTTCCTTGTAAATTTTGAATATCTCGGAGATTATCTCCTCCTTTTTCCCGGGCAGTCCCGCGCTCAGCATATAATCTACTGCCGTCTCGACCGCGATGTTTTTCATCCTCATAAAATCGACAAGCGTGTTGTCGACATCGAACAATACCGCTTTAATTGTCATTTTTCTCCTATGAAATCCCCGCGGATTTTCTTGTCAGTCTGTATATTGAGATTATTGAAAAACCCATCTTTTTCACTTAAAGGGCAGTTTCTTAACGGTTAAAAGTTTCAATCAGACCGCAAAACTCCTCGCTTTGCTCGTCGGACATTGCGGTCTAAACGATTTCAACTTTTAACCTAAAACTGCCAAATCGTTCAAAAGATTAAGGTTTTTCAACGAGCTCATATTTTATTTTTTCTGCAGGAACGCGCCACTCCCTGAAATTCCATCCGATGCCAAGTGGGGAGACCTCGGGTCCTATGAATCTTTTGTGTATAACGGGAAGTGCCTCCGGATAGTAAAGAAATATATACGGTGCGTCTGCGTGTATTATCCGATGTATTTTCCTATATATATTTTGTCTTTCGCTTTGACCGAAGGTCGTTCGCCCGAGTTTGAGCAGTTTGTCAACTTCCGGGTTTTTGTACGACACGAAGTTATACTGCCCTTGTTTTGTCTGCTCCGAGTGCCATATTGAGAATTGGTCGGGATCTCTTGAGAGCGACCATCCGAGTATGACGGCGTCGAAGTTTTTTTTGTCTATGAACTGGTGTATGAAAGTCGACCACTCGATAATCCTTATGTTTGTCTTTATACCTATATTTTTAAGTTGTGATTGTATTATCTCCGCACACATTGCCCTAATTTTGTTTCCCTGGTTTGTCATAATCGTTATTTCAAGTATTTTTTTTGTCTTTTTGTCTACCATAAACCCCTTGTGGTTTAACTCGAAACCCGCCTTTTGGAGTAGTTTTTTTGAAAGTTCGGGATTATGCTCGAAATCTTTAACATCCGGGTTGTACGCCCATGAGGTAGGCGGAAATGGCCCCGTCGCCGGTTTTCCCATACCCAGAAGTACGCCGTCTATAATCTTTGATTTGTCAATGGCGTGGGCGATAGCCTTTCGAACTTCTGTGTCCGAAAAAATCGGATTTTGAAGGTTGAAGCCGAGATAAGTGTAAGAAAAAGCAGGATATCTGAATTTGTTGTATGACTTAAAAAACTCGTCGTATGCGTTAAACTGATCCGGCGTGAGGCCCATTTCATCTATGGACTCGTTTCTGAGTTCAAGAAACTGTACCGACTGGTCTGGGACTATACGATATATCACCCTGTTTATGTATGGTCTCCCCTCAAAGTAGTTTTCATTTGCGACAAGAACTATCTTTTCGTCGGTCTTCCACTCTTTGAATTTAAAAGGCCCTGTTCCGACGGGCATTCTGTTGGCTGGGTTCGAGTTGAAGTCGCTTTTTTCGAATATGTGCTTCGGTATTATCCCAATTCCCCAGGACTCGAGTGCCGGTGAGAACGGTTTTTTGTAATCTATTTTTATTGTGTGTGGGTCAATTATTTTGAAGGATTTGACAAGAAGGTAATCCGAAGAATACGGCGTTTTCGTTTTCGGGTCTATCAGTTTTTCGTAAGTAAATTTTACATCTTCCGCGCTGAAGGGCTTTCCATCGTGCCATTTCACGTTTTTTCTGAGATGAAATACTATTGTTTTGCCGCCGTCTAAAACTTGCCACTTTTCGGCGAGAACACCTGTGATTTTTATATCCTTGTCGTACTTTACCAAGCCGTTATAGACGAGGTTGTTTATCATCGCACTCGCCGAATCGCTAGCCAGGACCGGATTGAGGTAGCTCGCATCCCCGAGAAGCGCCGCGACATAAGTGTCCCCGCTGTATTTACTTTTTTGCATTTTCGCCGTTTCAATTTCTTTTATTTTTTCACCGCCGCCCGTGCAGGACACCAGAAAACAGAAAACGGCTAAAAATAAAATCGGCATTTTTGTTGTTTTCACGGATTAAATTATAGCAAAAATCGAACAAAATTCAGGAAGGGTTAGGGGTTGCCAAAGAATAATATTGACATTTTGGAGAACTAAGTTTGAGGCGATTTCAAGGCGTGAGGAAGGGACATACTTGAATAAGTATGTAACCTGACGAGCAACGAAGAAATTAGTTCTCCCGAAGGGCAAGGGGTCTTTTGTCCCATGGCTGCGTTGTTCATCGCTTACATACTTTATCAAGTATGCTCGCTCTTTACGCCTTGCCCTGGAACAAAATACCCCCTGCCAAAAAATCAAGATTATTCTTTGGCAACCCCTTATTTCATGTGCCATGTTACGAGATAGGGTTTTTCTGGAAGTCCTGGCGGAGGGAAGCGATTGAGGTTTATATCGTATTCAATAAGTCTGCCGCCGCTGAAGCTTGTAGATGGCGACATTGAAATGCCTTTGTTTCTGCTTCCATAAAGGCGGAAAACCCTGCCGGATGAACCCGTGAGAGTGAAATTGTTTGTACCGCTTATGTTGAAGACGCCGTTGACAGTGAGGTCTGTTCCTATTTTTGAAAAATTTATCCTGTTTGTGGAAACGACGGCAAGCGAGTCATTGATTGACGCTGAGTTCGTGCCGTTGGCGTAAACAAGGTTGTCGTTGACGGTTATTACTCCGTTTGGGCCGGTTCCGGCGGCGACTATCGTCACTCTGCCGCGAACGATTCCCCTTATCGTGAGGTTGCAGTTCCGTGCGTATATGATAAATCCCGTCTGAGGTATGGCTATAGTCGTCGAGCCCACCACGGTGAATGTTCCGTTTGAGTTGAAAACTATCGTTGAGTTTGTTGTCAATTGGTAGTTGTAGTTTGCGGCGTAATAACTTGTGTTTACCGTGGGATAGGTCATTTCAGGCATAAAGTTGTACTTTGTCCCTGTGACGGTTACATTTCCGGCGGAGCTTCCGCCATAGTAAAGATCTCCGTCTATGACAACGCTCGCTCCTCCCGAGACGTTTCCCGAGACATAAACGGGTCCTCCTAAAAATCTAACATTCGTACCTGTTACGGAGTAATTTCCGTTTATCCAGAATTTGCCCGTGTAGGTAACGTTGCTTGCCGAAGTCGTGAAATTTGAGTTTATCATCGTTCCGAAGTCCGTCCACGGCGAGACGAATTGTATCAGGGCATGGAGCCTTTTTTGAAACAACGGATGTGAGGGATCTTGCCCGTATTTTCCCAAAGCCTCTACATATAGAGAGTGATTTATACTGTCTGCAATCATAGAAACGCTGGAAAACCCCACCTTGTAGAAGCTTTCTCCGCGTCTGATATAATCCCAGTCGTACCTGTTTTCGTAGTAGCTCTGAGAGAACTGCCTCATCAGGTCAACGAGGACGTTGTTCGCTATGGATCTGGCCGTTTTAATCTGGCGCTCCTGTGTGGTGGTGCGGTGATGATGTGTGGCGTAATTAAGAAATACTAATGTAACGGGTAGAATAAAAAAAAGTATCATCAGTACCGTTACAAGCGCCATTCCTTTGTTATTCTGATTTTTTTTCATTTTCACTGCCTTCTTTTTAGCACAAGAAGATGCGGTGCGAGCTCCGTTTCCATGCTGTAATCCTCGACGCCGTCCCTGTTTTTGTCGATTCCGACATCAAGATAGACCGATACTATATATTTGAGTTCGTCTTTTGTGTCGATTCGCCCTGAGCGGTTGCCGTGACCTGTGGGTGGCAATGTCCAATCTATCTCATAGGATGTGATTACTCCGTCGTTGTCAAGGTCTATATTTTTCCCGAGGTCTTCCCTCTTTGAGCCGAAGTAGGAAAGGTTGAACGATGTTATACCCTCGAGCCAGACCACACTTTTCCAAGGTCCTTCATTTTCTGAAACAGCCATTATTAGGCGGTTGGCATCGAGATATATCTTCACTCTCATGTCAAGAAAACCGTCGTTGTCATCATCGTCGTCTTTGAGGTCGTAGCCGACCCTCCATTGCGCCGTGGGCGGAAATGTCAAAGAGAGATGCGCATCATTGTCATCGTCTGGATCCTGGATGTTAGGTATCCCGTCTCCGTCGGTGTCGCCGTACATATTATAAATACTTGCCCGGGTGAGATCGCATATGAAAGTCATGCTGCTTGCGTTGGCTTCCAAAATTTCGTTCGCTTCCATTATATAGGGTTCTATCTTTGAAAGCATCACTCTGAGCTCTTCTTGTGCCTCGATTTTTTTCTGAGAATCGGTGACGCCTTTCAGGACGCTTGTCAGATAGTATGCTATTGGTATGGCGATGACGGAGAGTATCGCTACGGTGACGATAATCTCCGTAAATGTCAGACCCTTGTGGTCGAGTTTTCTCCGAAAAACGGCTAAAGAATTATATATGAATTTAAATTTTCCAGCAGGCATATTTTATATTGGTAAATCTGTTAGGTTTTGTTATATTACGGGATGTTGATAAAAAAATTCCAACTGTCTGTCGATGTAACCTTGTCGGACGGTGTCGTTGCCCAGTGGCTTGCGGTTATCTCGACGGTGTGAGAGCTCCCGTTTGGAAACGGCGAGGCGGGCAGATAACTGACGAAGCCGCTCGATGCGTCATAGTGCGAACCTATGTTTGAAGAATTTACCACGACCTGTCCGTTGAGCTTCAGTACTATACTTGCCGGGTTTATTCCACTTTGATTGTCAAAAACCCTCACTTGTATCAGAGGCAACGTGGTATTGGCGCTTCCTATGGGAGATCTATTGGCTATCGACGGAGCTGAGTTGTCGGGGTCTTCTATTTCAACCGTGAAACTCCATGTGCTCCTGACCTTATAATATGCCCTGTCCCCACCTTCTAGAAGCGCCGTGTATGTCCCCGTAGATAAAATGATGGGTGCGGCAGTAGTGGTATCAGCCCATACGACCTCTCCCGTTGCTGAATCGTAGAGATGGTTTACGACGTTATTGTTCACTTTTAAGGTTATAACCTCGGCACATATCCCCGATGTTGTATTTGTTGATATTCCCGTGTCGGTTATGACGGCACTTACTCTTGGCGCTCTGTTTTTGACTATTCCCGTCGGAATTGCACTTGATATCGTTGGCGGATTTAGGTCAACAATAACGTCACGGGGCCCCCATGGTGAGACATTCGCGTCCTTCGTGGCCCTGGCCCAGATTCTGTTTTGTCCCTCTACAAGATAGTTTGTGACTGCGGCTGACTGAAAATCGAATAACCCGTTCATGTCCGAGGTTCTGTTATCCCTCTCAGTGCTTGTGTTGTTTACATAAAAACGCGCAACAGCCAGCGGCGAAGTTTCCCCCCAGAGTCTTAAAGGATAGAACGTATCGGCCCTGTATGCCGTGACGTCGGAAGGATACGATTTTGTTATCGCGAGCATAAAGGCGTTCTGCCTTGCGGTCGTGTTGAGGTTGTATAGAAACGTTGCGTTTGCAGGTTGCGATATGAAGATCTTAAGGGCTGCACCCGATGCCATGCTCTCAATTCCCGAGAACTGTTCAAGTGATATCAACTCGGTCTGCTGAGTCACGACATATCCTTTTTTCCACAACTTTACTGTGACTTCCTTTAGATGGGTGTCGGGCTCCTCTGAAATTTTGCGCCCGCCAAGGGTGTATGTGTCGTAATAATCCCCGTCTGAGTTCTGGTCAAAGTATCTGATGGTCGGGTCGTAGTCATCAATCAGATTCTGGTCGTTGTCCGTGAAAGCGATGAGGTCGGAGGTTAGCCCGTTCCCGTTTGCATCGGAGGTGTCCCTTCTCATAAAGACGATATCGATGGTGTAGTGGCTGAAGCCGGCATTCTTTACAATTGTATGTATGTTTTGAAGCGTGGTTCTGTAGGGGTAGACGGTTGTTCCCTGGAATGTCCCGGTAGAAAGGAAGAAGTTGGGAAGGCTTGAATTTGTCTGGAAGAGAAAGAAGTAATCTATGCTTTTTAGTTTTGAGAATATCATATCAAGCAGACGACTCGAGGTGAGCTGTTCGCGCGATTTTACCGCTGAAAGCATCGCCATTTGCATCGTTGCAGTAATAGAGATGATAGCGACGCCGAATATCGCCATCGCCACCATCGCCTCTACGAGTCCGAAGCCTTTCGTATTATTTTTTTTGTTCATCGGGCCTCTTCAAAATGTCTTTGATGAAAAAGAAAGACGACAATGCGGTCAAAGGAAGCAAAATAATCAAAACGTAGAGAGGCCTTGAAAATATCAGTTTTCTCAGCTCTTTTACCACGCCAGGCGACAATTCGTAAGCCCCCGTTTCAAGAATAGAAGAGAAACCGCTCCACCACCCCAGGACAGCGCTTACAAGCGAAACAAATGAGACAAATAAAACTACAAGCAGAATCTTTTTTGAGTTTTTCATAGTGAGAGTGTTGAAAAAGTCAGTATTTAGCAAAGCCAGCGCCATTTAGCCGGTAGGTTTAGCAATTTATGTTTGAAAAATTGCTGACAGTTCTTTCAATTTCTGAATTTTCTCTCAAACTT
>JBGFRZ010000010.1:0-40339 GCA_041694835.1 Ignavibacteria bacterium | reverse complement strand
CTTGTTTCCTCTACTTTATTAACTTTGATTGTTTTACCTGTACTTTACCCCGTTAGAAAGCTCTGCCATTTATGGCGGGTGGATGACCCCATTAAATAATTGCTTTTACTGAAGTTGTTGTTCTATTAACGGATAAAATGCATAGCATGGGAAGGGTACCTAAATATAAGCAGTTATTAGCCCTTGATTTGATTAAATATCATGGTCATCTAGTGTCCTGTTTCCCAAAACAGACCTAAACTTAGGATATACCCATCTAAACAGAGACGGTTCTAAAAAAGATGCCCTGATTGTTGGGTTGACTTATAATTTAGCTGGTTTTCAATTTAGAACGGCACAAAAATTTTCATTAAGGAAGGAGCAAAATAAATTTTCTTTGCAGGTTTATAGACCTTTTACTTGGATTTTTTAGTTGGTATCAATTTAAAAATGAAACCGCAGAAAGCGTGGTTGGAGTTTATCCAGCGACTGCGGTGGACAGTAAAAATATCGTGGGAGGAGATTTATGATTAATAATGAGCGGGAATTGTCGGTTTTGCTGCTTGTGGGAATAATGCTTCCGTTATTTATACTCGGCGGATGTCTCCAGTCCAAGGATATCGCCTCAAAGGAAGATAGTATTGAAAAGTCGGAAACTCAGACGATTAAAAACATTACTCCGCAAGAAGCGTTTGATTTAATACAAAAAAATAAGAACAACCCAAATTTTGTAATTCTTGATGTGCGGACTCCCGGGGAATTTTCATCCGAGCGCATAGAAGGCGCCATCATGTTAGATTACTATTCCAGAACTTTCAGAAACGACCTCGACAACCCGGACAAAAATAAAATATATCTTATTTATTGCCGAACCGGAGCCAGAAGCGGAAGCGCTTTGGACATAATGAAAGGACTAAATTTCACAGAGGTCTACAACATCTCAGGCGGCATTAACAGATGGAAAGCGAAAGGATTACCAAGAATAAGTAGGCAGGGGATAGATGCGAATAATCGGTAATCGGTTATCAGTTATCAGTGAACAATGAACGGCGAACGGCAATGTAGTTGTCGACCCGCCACGGCATGGCGGGGTTTATCGGCGTTGTAGCGGTGGAATTGCTATTCCACGATAGCGGGAGAAAGAGCACAAGGACACAAGAGCTCAAGTAATTGGTTTGTGAAACATTTTTCGAACATTTGTTCGAATTTGTCGTCGGGAAAAGTGAATAACAAATGATGAATAGCGAACAGCAAATAATGAATGACGAATAATGAATAATAATCTCATAATGCCGTTATGATTAAAATAAAATCGGATTTGTTAAAATTTTTAGCCGCTTTGGATTTTTGCTGATTTTTCTTAACCTAACAGCATCGGTTTCCGCTCAGGAGTTGTTTATCCGCGTCTGGAGAAATCCGGAGAGAACGATGGCGAGAATTTTCCCTGAGGCAAAGGATTATAAGACAATCACTAAAAAAATATCCACACAGACACTAAAAATAATAGAAGAAAGATTGGGAAGCCAACTCTTGCCCGGACAAAGAGAGACATATCAATACTATGAGTTGCTGGATGCGAAAGGCGGGCTATTGTGCTATATAATTGCTGCTGCTCAGAGAGGAGAATTTGGTGTAATTGAATTTGTCTTCGGACTTGATAGAGATAAAAAAATAAACGGAATTTATATCCAGCGGGCAAGAGAAAGAGACAGCGAGTTTAAAAAGGAAGAGTTTTTAAAACAGTTTATAGGCAAAAGTGTCAAAGATATAGATAAAATGGAGATAGGCAAAGATATAACTACAAAGAAGACACCCGGGACTACTGCCATTATATTGGGCATAAGAAAAGAACTTATCGCCTTTGATGAACTTGCTCGCCAATAAATTCCCGCAAACTAGTGCTCTGTCTCGCAAATAGTTGACATTTTGGCTGAGCGATTTTGAAGCGAAACAAGGAGCGAGGAGCGAAGCATACCCACTGCGGTATGTGAGCGACGAGCCCCGTTAGAAATCCTGACGAAAATGTTTCAATCGCATTTTAAGTGTTCTGAAATTTCTAACGGGGAGAGCGACGAAGTTGCAGCCCAAAAGCGCCAGCCCTAACGGGAGGCATATTTTTGGCTGATTTCTGTGTCGTTCGTCGTTTATGTAGCACTGCGACTACACCGCACTCCTCACTCCTTGAAATGAGCTCAAATCTATGCCTCCAAAATGCGCAATTATTTGCGAGACAGAGCACTACAACATGAAAAAAATAGGATTGATAATATTTTTGCTTCTGTTATCCGCCAATTTGGAAGCGGAAAGAATGGGCTTGAAAGAGGCGATGTTTTATCAAAAATTAGCCGGCAACAATGTCCGCTGCGAGTTGTGTTTTCACAGATGTATCATCGCGGAAGGCGAACGCGGATTTTGCCGTGTCAGAGAAAACAGACGAGGCAAACTTTACAGTTTGGTTTACGGAAGACCGGTTGGACTCCAGATTGACCCCATCGAACTTGAACCGGTGTATCATGTGCATCCGGGGCATCGCAACCTCTGTGTCTTTACCGCTTCGTGCAACTTTCGATGCAATCAGTGCCACAACTGGCATATCACCACCCGTGGCCCCGAAGAGTTAAGAAGCAGAAATTACTCCCCGAGAGAAGTTGTGGATGAGGCAATAAGACAGAGATGTAAATCCATCTCTCACAGCATAAACGAACCGACGATTTTTTACGAGTATATGTATGAGATTGCAAAAGAAGCCCGAAGGAGAGGAATTCTTAATCTTTTTCACACCAACGGGGCGATATCTCCCGAACCCTTGCGGCGACTTCTCAAATATATGGATGCGGTTACTGTTGACTTGAAGAGCTTTAGCGAAAAATTTTACCAGGAAACACTATCCGCCGAATTGGAGCCGGTCCTAAAAACTTTGAAAATTATTAGAGAAGAAGGAGTGCATTTGGAGATTGTCAATTTAATTATTCCAACGCTCAATGACGACATCAGAGACATAAGAAGAATGTGTGAGTGGATTAAGGAAAATTTGGGCGATGATGTTCCGTTGCACTTTACCCGATTCTCGCCGAGTTATAGATTGACGCATTTACCGCCAACGCCGGTCAGAACATTGGAAGCATCAGTAAAAATTGCTCACGATGTAGGGCTGAAATATGTCTACATCGGCAATCTGCCGGGGCACAGATATAACAACACTTTCTGTCCGCGCTGCGACAAAAAATTGGTTCACAGAATTCATTTCAATGTTATAAGCAACAAAATCAAAGACGGAAAATGCGTGCATTGCAATTACGAAATTGTCGGTATCTTTTAATCGACATTGTCGTCTGATTTTTACATTGATTAAAAAAAATGTATACTAAAGTTATTTGCCACGGAGAAAACAAGGAATACATACCACTAGGTAGGGGCCTTCCTTTTATACCCCAATTCGTTAGATAGGAGCAGGTAAATGAAAGAGCATATTTGGCATAATCTAAAAATAGAGCAAGTTTTTGCTCTTTTAAACTCTTCCGTCTCGGGTTTGAGCGAATCTGAAACGAAGAAACGATTAGAACAATTTGGATATAACCGACTACAAGAGAAAAAAAGAAAATCACCCATTATACTTCTGTTAGACCAGTTTAAAAGTTTTCTAATCGTTGTTCTCATTATTGCTTCCTGTATTTCGGTAGTTATCGGCGAATATATTGAAGCAATCGCCATAATGGTAATTGTTATCTTGGCGGGAGTGCTTGGTTTCATTCAGGAGTATCGGGCGGAGAAGGCATTAGAGATGTTAAAAAAAATGTCCGCTCTGAAATCAAGAGTAATCAGAGACGGTAAAGAAAAAGAAATCCCCGCCGAAGATTTAGTCCCAGGTGATATAATCTCTTTGAAAACAGGTGATAAAATCCCCGCCGACAGTCGTCTTGTAGAAGCAATAAATATAAAAGTTGACGAAGCATCATTAACCGGCGAATCGGAAAGTGTAAGCAAAACAGAACAACTTCTTCAGGGGGAAGAGATTCCATTAGGCGACAGAAAAAATATGCTCTTTATGGGGACCAATGTTAGTTATGGTCGTGGAAAAGCGATTGTCGTATCTACCGGGATGAATACCGAGTTTGGCAAAATTGCCAGGATGTTACAGGATGTGGAAGAACAAAAAACGCCGTTGCAAATTAGTATAGACCGCACCGCTAAATTGATTGGAATTTCCGCGATAATATTGTCAGTAGTTATTGGATTGATAGGTATTATTAGAGGATATTCACTTTTGGAGATGTTTATCTGGACAGTGGCATTGGCTGTAGCCATAGTTCCCGAAGCATTGCCTGCGGTAATGACAATCAGTTTGGCTCTGGGTGTTCGCCGTATGGCTAAACGAAACGCTTTAATCAGAAAACTTCAGGCAGTTGAGACATTGGGTGCAACTTCTATTATTTGTTCAGATAAAACCGGAACTCTGACTGAAGACCAGATGACGAGCCGCAAAATTTGGGTTAATGAACATTTTATTGATGTTAGTGGTGTGGGTTATGAACCTGTGGGCGATTTTTTTATAGACGGAAATCCTTTGACTGAAAACGAAAATATTCATCTAAAAAAACTTTTAACGGTCGGCGCATTGTGCAATGACAGCCGTCTAAATAATTCATCGGAAGGTTGGACGATAATCGGCGACCCGACGGAAGGCGCATTGGCGGTGGCGGCGGCCAAAGCAGGAATCAATTTGGAAGAAATAAAAACTTTTCAGCCGCGCAAAGACGAGATACCTTTTTCTTCGGAGCGAAAAAGGATGACCACCGTCCACTCAACTTCTGAAGGCATCATCGCTTACAGTAAAGGAGCGTTAGAAATAATTCTTGATAGTTGCAGTTATGTTTACCGAGACGGAAAAGAAATAGAAATTTCCGAACAGAATAAAGGGGAAATAATAACTTCGGCTCAACAAATGGCTGAAAGTGCTTTGCGCGTTTTGGGTCTGGCTTACAGGAAATTAAACGAACATTCTTTAAAAGAAGCGGAAACCGATATGATTTTTGTCGGGATGGTAGGAATGATTGACCCGCCGAGAAAAGAAGTAAAAGAAGCGATTCAAGTTTGTAAAGATGCGGGTATAAAACCGATTATGATTACCGGCGACCACAAAATTACAGCGATAGCGATTGCAAAAGAATTAGGAATTTTAACTTCAGGACGAACATTAAGCGGAGCCGAGTTAGATAATCTGTCAGACGAAAATTTTGAAAAAATCGTTGAGGAAGTAGAGGTATATGCAAGAGTATCACCAAGCCACAAATTGCGTGTAATAGAGGCATTTGCAAAAAATGGAAAAATAGTTGCTATGACGGGAGATGGAATAAACGATTCCCCCGCGTTAAAAAAAGCGGATATCGGCATAGCGATGGGAATAACCGGAACCGACGTAAGCAAAGAAGCATCAGATATGATTTTGACCGACGACAATTTTGTCTCTATTGTTCGCGCCGTAGAAGAAGGCAGGACTATTTTTGCTAACATCAGAAAGTTTCTCACATATCTACTTTCTGACAACATGGGAGCAACCCTGGCCTATGTCGTGGCAATGTTCGGGGGATTGCCTCTTCCTTTAACCGCTTTGCAGATTCTATTTATCAATCTGATTATGGATGGACCAAACGCGATTGCATTAGGTTTAGAGCCGCCAGAGCCGGGTATAATGAAACATCCTCCTCGTGAACCAAAAGCAAATATACTTAATCGGCAGTCATTATTTTATATTTTTGGTGTGGGTCTTTGGATTTGTGCTATAACATTGGGTATATTCATCCTGTCGCTTGGAGAAGGAAAACAGTATGCGATGACAATGTTTTTTGTTACTTTGATTATGACTAGAACATTCAATGCGTTCAACTGTCGCTCGGCTACCAGTTCTCTATTCAAATTAGGACTATTAACCAATAGATGGATAATACTGGCTTTTTCTCTTACTATCTCTACAATGCTTCCAATACTTTATGTACCATTCTTACAGAAGATATTTGAAGTGGTCCCTTTATCTCTTAAAAATTGGTTAATTGCATGTTCAGCCAGCGGAACGGTTTTAATCGTAGTAGAGACAGTTAAATTCTTTCAAGAAAAAAGCAATAATAAGGTAGAAGGGTAGAGACAGGTAATCAGTAATCAGTAATCAGTAATCAGTAATCGGTTATCGGTAGCGGCGGGATTGCCATCCCGCAAAAAGCAAGAGCACAAGTGCACAAGGTACAAGGGCACAAGAGCACAAGGCACAAGAGCACAAGTGCATAAGAGCACAAGTCAGGGCAGCAGAGCAGCGGTGGCTCGTGGTTCGTGGCTCGTTTCCTCCAGTCACCAGCCACCATCCACTATTCGCTATTCTCTCATCTCTCACCTCTGCTCTCTCATCTCTATCCGCTATTCGCTATTTGCTATTCAGTATAAATGCAGACAAAAGAGTTTGAATACTTGTTGCCCAAAGAACTGATTGCTCAAGAGCCGATTGAGCCAAGGGACAGTTCTAAACTATTGGTTCTTGAAAGAAGAAAACAAGCAGTACGCGACGAAAAATTCGGCGACATATTGAACTATCTGAAAGAAGGTGATATTTTAGTTCTAAACGATAGCAGAGTCATACCTGTTCGTCTTCCGGCGCGCAAAATCACCGGCGGAAAAGCAGAAGTTTTTTTGTTAAAAAATTCAGGGGGTGGCAGATGGGAGGCGTTAGTGAAGCCGAATGTCCCATCGGGGACGGAACTATTCTTATGCGAAGATAGAGCGGTTCACCCCGTTAGAGAAAATCCCGAGGGCGAACGGGATAAAGTCGTCCCGCCTTGCGGGATGGCGTTCTCTAACGGGGTAAAAATTTTAGAAAAAACTGCCGACGGAAGCAGAATTGTGGAATTTTCTTCGTCTGAAACAGCCCAACTTGCTCTTGAAAAATACGGACAAGTTCCCCTTCCGCTTTATATAAAAAAACCTCTCATAAATCCCGACAGATATCAGACGGTATATGCCAAAAAAGAGGGCTCTGTTGCTGCCCCTACCGCGGCCCTACATTTCACAACTGAACTATTAAAAAGAATAGAAGCGAAAGGAGTAGAAATCGTCTACCTGACTTTGCATATGGGATGGGGCACCTTTCGCCCTATCAAAGAAGACACGGTGGAAAAGCATCGTTTGCCGGATGAGTACTACAATGTCTCTGACTTAGTCGCACAAAAAATAAATGCCGCAAAAAAAGAAGGAAGGCGAGTTATTGCCTGCGGCACTGATGTGGTCAGAACATTGGAGACAGTCGGTCAAAATGGAGCGATTAAATCTGGCGAAGGTATGACTTCATTTTTTATCACCCCGGGCTACAAATTCAAAATCGTTAATCTCTTAATTACCAATCTTCATCTCCCCCGCTCATCTCATCTGGTTTTGGTTTCTACTTTTGCCGGCAAAGACTTTGTTCTCAGGGCTTATCAGTACGCGATAGAAAAAAAATTCAGATTCTACACTTTCGGCGACGCAACTTTGGTGATATAAGAAGTGGCTAGCAAATAGCGAATAGTGTGCGGAAATGACGAATGACGGATGATGGATGACAGATGACTTATGCACTTGTGCCCTTGTGCCTTGTGCCTTGTGCACTAATATCAGGAGGCCATTAAAATGATAAACCACTAATGAACAAAATTTTCACGAAATAGTTTTATTTTCGTGTTATTCGTGTCAATTCGTGGTTTCAAAATTTTTAATCTGAATAATGAAAACTGACCCCATCTGCGGAATGCAAGTTGACGAAAAAACCAAACTTAAACTTACAACGGAAAACGGAACATTTTACTTTTGCAGTCAGCGCTGTTTAAATAAATTCGCCCAAGAAAATAAAATTGCTCCCGTTAGTATGCGGGATACGAAGTTAAGTGAGCGAAGCGAACGTTCTGGTCCCCGAATTCATTCGGGGGTATTATCTTCTGACCAAATTTCACAAAGAATCTCTAACGGGGATGAGATATGTCCTTCATGCGTGGCGCCGGAATCAAAATTTTATAAAAACAAAGTTTTGCTCGTCTCATCCGCGATCTTATTCTTGCTGACGCTTTCTTATTTTCTCCCCTTTCTTGAACCATTCAGAATTTCATTTTTTATGTATTTCAACAAAATCTGGTGGGCGGCGATTCTGGGGCTTTTACTCGGAGGAATCATAGACCACCTCGTCCCGAAAGAATACATCTCAAAAGTACTTTCAAAACCCAAAAAAAGAACAATTTTTTACTCGGTTTTGCTCGGATTTTTGTTCAGCGCCTGCAGTCACGGAATACTCGCTATTTCAATTCAACTCCACAAAAAGGGCGCATCAAGCGCTTCCGTCGTAAGTTTTCTTTTGGCAAGCCCATGGGCGAATTTCACAATGACTATAATGCTTGTCGGATTTTTTGGTTTAAAAGCGTTTTATATAATAATTTCGGCAATATTCATAGCCATAGTTACAGGGTTTATTTTTCAATATCTTGAAGGTAAAAACCTGATTGAAAAAAATATCACCACGCTCCCTACAGACGAGGATTTCTCTATATGGGAAGACATGAAAAAAAGAATCGCTTCGTACAATTTTACAGCGACGGCTATGCTAAAAGAGATAAAAGGTGTATTTAATGGTTCGGTCGCGTTGGCAAATATGGTTCTGTGGTGGCTCCTTCTTGGAATGGGTATTTCAAGCATCGTGGGAGCATATATACCGCAGCACATATTTCACAAATATATGGGACCGACGGCACTAGGACTTTTGGTCGTTCTGGTGTTGGCAACAATAATAGAAGTTTGTTCCGAGGGTTCGGCGCCGCTCGCTTTTGAAATTTTTAAGCAGACGGGCGCGCTCGGCAACAGTTTTGTCTTCCTGATGGCGGGTGTCTCAACTGATTACACCGAAATCGGCCTCATCTGGACAAATATCGGAAAAAAATCCGCCATCTGGCTACCCGTTATAACGGTGCCACAAGTCATAATACTCGGCGTGTTGGCAAACATATTATTTAAGTAGCAGATAGAGGATAGAGGACAGGGAATGGCTGAACATATAATTGAAGTTTCAAATCTCAAAAAATCATTCAACGGGCGAACGCTTTTTACCTCTCTCAATCTGAAAATTGAAAAACAAAGTGTGACCGCAGTTACCGGAAAAAATGGCTCGGGAAAAACCACCCTTATTAAAATACTCGCGGGGCTTATTCTCCCGGACGCTGGCAAAATTATCGTATCCGGGGTCGACGCCACAAGGAGAAGGAAATCAGTTAAAAAGATGTTCGGGGTCGTCATCAATCCAGAATTGGGATTTTATCCGCAGTTGTCCGTATATGAAAACATAAAATTCATCTCTTACATATACAAAGCGAGGTCGAGCATGATGGATGAAGTTATAGAAAAGCTTTCACTTGAAGATTTTCTCGACACTAAATTCGCCGTTTGTTCTTCAGGTATAAAGCACAGGCTATCGATAGCGGCGGCGATAATAAACAAACCGGAGATACTGCTTCTCGACGAGCTGACAAGGTCGATAGATATGGAAACATCGCAAAAAATTTATGAACTCATCGGATTTCTAAACAAAGAAAGCAAGACCACCGTATTTTTTGCAACTCACGATGCAAACGAGGTGAAAAAACTCGCTCACTTCCATTACAACCTTGAAAACAGAGACATAAACCGAATATGAATTCGAAACTCCTCGGCTTCTTTTACAGAGAATTGTGCATAGAAAAATCTTACAAGATAAACTTCGCGCTAAAAATTTTTTCCCTGATGTTCAATCTTGTCATCTTCTATTTCCTTTGCAAATATATTTCCAGAGAGTATTTTTATTTTCTATTCTTCGGGATAATTTTTTCTAGGATAATCTACTACTCTTTACTTACGCTGAATGAAGCCATCAGGCAGGAACAATACTGGGGAACAATAGAAAGGTTAATTTTATTCCCCGGAGATGAGGTTTTGACACACATCTATCTTATATTGCCGAAATTTCTTTTCCTTTTTATTGAACTCATCGCATACATATCCATCGGAATGTTGCTCGGGATTTCTTTTACGCTTCAAAAACTTGTATATCTTTTTGGATTTGCGGCGATTGCAACGATCGTTTTTATCGGTTTTGGTCTTTTTCTCGCGGGGGTTATCCTGCTCTTAAAACGGGGCGATTCCCTTGGATGGCTGACTTTAAGTTTGATAGATATCTTAAGCGGGGTTTATTTTCCGACGGACGCACTGCCGCGCCAACTTCATGGAATTTCAGCAATCCTGCCGACAACACGCTCTCTTTCTTTTTTCAGATCACTCATGCTCGAAAGTAAAATCGACACTCCTGATTTTTTGTTCGCCATAGTCACCGGTATTTTAACGCTCCCTCTATCCGTCGTATTTTTCAGGAGCGTCTTAAAAATCGCTCTAAAAAAAGGCACCTTAGGACATTACTGAAAAAAACAGCGAAATTATAGAGCAAGTTGAACCATCTAAAAACATAAGCACTACCGATAGCCACAAAACTTTTCCCGCAGTTATATCTTCTTTTCAAAAACGCATCTCCAGGAAAAAACATCCCGAAGATATAGTTAATTTTTTTTCCAAAAGGGAGAATCAGAAATTTTATTATGTGCCCCGCGTGACATAAATTCCCTTTCTTGATGAATTTAACAATCACGTTGGATGGCAGATTCAAACTTTCAATTCTTATATTGAAACGACTTTTCAATTTTTCCACATCTTCATCCCACTTATACTCGGTTCTTCCGTGCATCCACGAATGAATTATTATGTTTCTTGTCAATTCCTGCGGTTTTAGAATATAACAGCGCGCTTCAATGTTGTAATCAGATAGAGGAATTATCGATCTTTCAAGTTCACTTTCGCTCATATACCACAATCCGCGAGAAATATCAACTGTGACGTTCTTGTCCGGATGATACATCGCACAGGGATCTTCTTTGACGGAAATATAACCGGAATCTTCAAGCATCGACCTGAATCGCTCGTAATCCTTCTGGAAAACAACTATATCTATATCTTCCATGGAACGTATAAAGCTGTACTCGGGGAATAACTCTATCATAGCGGCGCCTTTGAGCAAAATCACTTTGATGCTATGCACTTTGCCCAATTCGGATATTTCGTTTATTTGTCCGTGAATACATATGTTTATTGCCAGATTCTCGTATGAAAAATTTTCATATAAATGTGCGTTCATTCTATCTTTCTACCTTCATTCGTTACTTTGTTTTCAAGGTTATGGCAATTTTTTCGGCTTTCTCAAGCATTATCTTATATAATGGTTTCTCGTCAATGGATAACACTACTTTTTCATAACTCAACTTTTTAGGTTCGTCATTTTCAAAAGAATATATATTGACATCACGAGAGTCTGTTGACGGGCTGATATAAACCTCGGCAGACATTATTTTCTGGTCAAAAACTTCACCAAATTCTATGAGTTTCATTACATCTTCATCCTCAATCCGAAATGCTTGCGTTGAAACTCCAACGATAAATCCTGTTGTTTTTATGTCATTGAGGCTTTTTCTGGTCGTTATTCTACCTTTTAACATAGACAAAGGTGGTTCCCCGTCGGGAGTTGTTGAAACCGAAACATTATATGTAAAAATTTTATTTATCGTATCTACATTTGAAAGTTTTATATCGGCGATATAACTGTAAAAAACGCGTGGCATCGATAAAGAGACAAGATTTTGTTCGCCTTTTTCTTCCAACTTTAGCGGCAATGGTCTTAAAACTTCGGGCTTTTCTTCATTCTTTTTTCGCTCATCAGACCTTTGTCTCAAGCCTATGGTCTCTCTTAAAAATTTATACAGACCTCCAACTTGAGCAAACTCAACCCCAACTGAAAACCTGTGCGAAAGACCAAGATCGCCGTATGAGCTTAGAGCATAGTCTATTTTTGTTCCGTAAAAATTTATTCCGAAGCCGCAAGAAACCCCCGCATAATTTCCCAATCTCCAACCATAAAGCCGATATCTATAACCACCGCGCAATGAAAGATGAACAATTGGCGAATACTCAAAACCCAGAGAAGTTATTAAATAGTTGTCTATTGGCTGAACAGCATCAAGCGAAACACCGAATTTTTTGTTCTGGTACAAAAGTCCAGCGCCAAGTTCCATTGGCAATATATAAAATTTTTCCACAAATTTTATGCCAGGACCTATATTTTTCAAAACAGCGCCAAGTCGAATTTCTTCATTGAGTTTATATATAGCGCCAAAATCCGCTGCAAATGTATACCCGGAGTTATTCTCTATTCTTTGATGGATAAACTTAAAATTACCGCCGAGGGAAATATCGCTGTTCATTTTTCCTGCATAAGCCACCTTAGGCGCAATATCCGAGACGCTGTAGCGATATTCGGGCATTGTCACCTGATATAGATTGACATATCTTTCATCAGAATCGAGCACTCCGCTTCTTCCTTCGATACCACCAGCATAAAGAGAAATTAGTCCAAAGCCAACTGCTCCTTTTTTAAGCGGATGGATGTATCCAACGAAGTCGTGTTTTATCTCCTGAAAGTGCCCGGTGTGTGAAAATTCAAACTCGCTGGATCTTGTATCCGCCAGCCCCGCCGGATTCCAATATATAGCAGAAGGACCCGACGCACCCCCTATATAACCTGATAGAGAAGCTGCCCGGGCGCCCACAGGAAGTTTTAGAAACGTTGCCGATGTAGTGCCCGCATTGGGATGAATCTGCGCAGAAAAAAGGTAGGGTGGTAGTAGGTAGCAAATAGCGAATAGCAAATAGTAAATAGTAAATAGGTAAGAGCCGGTGGCCGCGAAAGAGTTGGGAAGTTTGGGAGTTAGATAGTTGTGGGGTTTCAAACCCTTTAACTCTTGAACTCTTGAACTCTTGAACCCTTGAACTATTTTCCGAACTCTGTTTTCTGTCATAACCCGCCTCAAAATTTTATTCAACAATCTCAATGTATTATCGCCATCTTTTTGAGTGCCCGTTTTATCCTGTCACCGCTTCTTGCTTCAAACTTATAAAGATACATCCCCGTCGCGATATTTCTTATACTCCACGGTATCACCTGGACCTTCCCGATGTCTTTCTGTTTAAAATCATATTCATTACTCTCCCATATTATCTCCCCGGCTATACTATATACGCTTATTTTCAATACCGCTGGAGTGTAAATCAAAAACTTAAAATTCACCTGTTCGCCTCTGGCCGGCGACGGAAAAGTATAGACGTGTTCGTCTTTCAAAATGTCGTCGAAAGAAGGGCTGAACTCCATAATCCTAAAAAGACCAAATCTCCACAATTTCGCCTCGACAACATGAGCCTGGGGGACGGGATTCGACGAATCTACCATAAGCCATTTTTTCTTTTCTTCATCATACCAGTAAAGTCTGAGTTTTTCTTTGCTCAATCCGGCTATGTCGGCGTCTGTATACTTAATTTTTATATCCGCGGGTTTTTTAAGTTCTACTTTCTTGGAAAGTTTTATTTCATAAACCAGATTTGTCCCTCTGGCATCTGGTGGCACAGTTTTGTCGTATTCTAGCGGCACAGATATAGTGGCGGTAACCGTTTCATCTACGCTTCCAGCATAAAAAACCACTTCGGCGACTTTCCCGCCCGACTCAAGTCTTACAGTTCCACCGGCTTCAGGGGTAACTGTGGCGCTTATAGATGATTGTAAACCTGAGCTGCCGGCATATATACTAATAGCTCCGCTGGGCAATGATTTTGAACGTTTATCTACTGCCATAATCCTATAGTAATAGGTGCTTTCATTTGTTATAGTATCTATATATTCAACAGTCCCGCGGCTTACGGTTATGAAATCCTGAAAAATATCAGCGGTAGTCGATTTATAAATTTCATAAGAAACAACGTCATTGTTTCCGCCACCGTCATCAAGCGATTTCATCCATCCGAGAGTAACTCTATTTTCCTGCGAGATTAATGCTGTAAGAGCTGTCGGGGGAAGCGGTGAATTATCTATTATTATTTTATTCGCCGCAAAATTTTCTTGTTTATTTATCAGAGTTTGTTTTATGGTGTATGTGCCATCCATAAGGGCTGCCGTATTCCAATCAAACATTGTCGTCGTTCCGGAAACAATCGTTCCGCTTGAAACTATTGCCCAGTTTGTTTCGTTAGCGGAATATTCGAGAACATAGCCCTCGTTTTCAAATTTTGACGAAACAACAGTAACCGGGGTATAGTTAATGACCACATCTCCCGCATCTGGCGCCTTTATAGAAAGTATCTTATCAGATTTTATTCCATAAAATTTTCCATCGACAGTGCCAAAATAGAGCCATCCGTTTGAAATAGCCGGCGAGCAGACAACAGGCGAATTGAATCCATATTGAGCAAGAACCGCCCCTGAACTCATACTTAATGCGAACAAGTTGCCGCTATTTGTGCCAACATAAGCGATGTCTCCAATAACGCCAGGTGATGAAGCCACACCGTAAGAATCCTTGGGAGAGCCCTCCACAAAGAAGTCCTTTCTCCACAAAAGCCCGCCTGAAAGGTTGAAACAGAGCACACTCTGACTTGACCTCACCACACCCCAACTAACTTCCCAAACATCTGACGGATAAATATTTACCAAAACCCTGTTGTCGTGAACAGAAACCGATGTGTTGTCTGTGGCAACTCTGCTTAACTGCGATGACACCCAGACCACAAATCCCGACTGAGAGTTCATTGCGTAAAGTTTTCTATCCATATCGCCGGAATAACAGTACAGCACTCCACCCGCTAAAGCAAGAGCCGAGTAATTCATGCTGCTTAAAAGTTTTTCCGACCAGACAAATTTGTTTTGAACTATGTCATAGCATGCTATAGTGCCATCGTTTAGAGCAAAATATATTCTATTATTTTCAAAAGCAGCCGAGCCGTAACTAAACATACTCAACTGCTCTTTTTTAATGAGTATTCCCGTCAGGGCATCTATTATGTAAAGATACCCCTCAGGGCGACCGTCGAGTTTTGGTCCGGATAAAACAATAACTTTCCCGTCAACAACAAGAGGTGATGAAGCCGCGGTGCTTTGCGTGTCAAAACTCCATAAAGGAAGTCCGTCTTCGCCTGTAAGATACTTTCGCTTAAAACAATAAATCTTTCCATCGCGAGACACTATATAAAGACGATCCTGCCAGATGGCGGGAGTTGAATCGGCAAATCCTGATGTCGAGTATTGCCAGATAACCTCGCCACTTAACGCATCAAGTGACCATGCTGAACCATCCCTTGCACCAAAATAAACAATATCGTCTTTGACCACAGGAGAGCCGATGAGCCCGCCCTGCAATTCGAAAAACCATCCCTGGGGTGATGATGCCGGGGTTGCCACCTCTTGAATACCTCCACTCCTCTGGATGTTATTTCTAAACATCGGCCAGGAAGCGCCGTATAAAAAAGAAGCAAGAAATAAGAAATAAGAAATAAGAAATAAGTAGATAGTAGACAGGGAAAAATGGAAAGCGGGAAGCGAATAGCGGATAGAGGAGAGAGATGAGAGATGAGAGAATAGCGAATAGTGGATGGTGGCTGGTGACTGGAGGAAACGAGCCACGAGCCACCGCTGCTCTGCTGCCCTGACTTGTGTTCTTGTGCCCTTGTGCTCTTGTGCACTTGTGCTCTGCCACTCTGTCCTCTGTCCTTTCATCTCTCTATCCTCTAATGTATCACTCCTGAAGCACATTTATTTTTCCGTCATCACTTGCGACTATAACCCTATTATTGGAGAAATCCAAAGCAATCATTGAACTTATAGGGCCGCTTAAAATAACGGGATATCCAGACTTTAGCGCTCTGGTATCTCTGTCAATACAATACAAAAAACCGTCCTGTGTCGCAAAATAAATAAAAGGAGCATTCCATACATATGCCGTCGCTTTTACCGGCGCAGTATTATAGAACCATACAATGCCGCCATTTGATGCATTTACTTTATACAAACCATTATCACAACTCAGATACAAGAATTTTACGCCACTTTCAACGCTCACAACTATTTTGTTTATTGTGGTTGAAACATTTAGGTCGCTCCACCCCGACGGCACACTGCTTAATGTCAGACCGTATCTTGAGCATAATACTCCGTTTTGTGTTCCGAAATAAACGTTTAAGGTATTTAGATTTTGGTTGAGAAAACCAGCGTCGTATTCTATGTTCGTTGATACAGCCGCTGCTGTTTGTGTAGAAGACACTATCGTTCCGTCATTGATGTTCAGGCGGTAAACAAATCCGTTTCTTGTCCCCCACCAGAGAGAGTTTACACCTACACTGAAACCCTCATCTATAGCGGGGGTTTGGACGATATTTCCAGAAAGTTGAACGGGAATCCATAAATCGGCACCTGTGCCGGTACTTATTTTAAAAACTCTGCCGTCAAAGCTTCCAGCATAAATTTTAGCCGGCGGAACAAAGTAATACGCCAGTATCTCCGATGTTATTTGATCGCCAAGGTTTCTTAACCAAGTGTTTACGCCTATATTAGAGCGGGAGTTTTTATATATCTGTCCTGATTTCGTGCCGAAGTAAAGAAAACCAGCCTCCCCCGTCCAGTCATCGCTGAAAATAGAAGATATCACAGGACCTGCAGCCTGGAACGATGAGTTCAATGTTCCGTCGGCATTAAGAACCGTAATATATCCGTCCTCCCTTGACACAAATACACTGCCATCTGCCCACCATCTTTGAATTGAGTTTACCCGGGTTTCTACTCCTAAACTATAAGGCCATGACGTTCCCGCCGGAGACTTTACCGGACTGATGATAGCGGGTGTTGAAGCCGCCACCTCAATTCCAACTATGTGTGGCTGTAAAACATTTGAAGGAATGGCTTCCCATAGAGTACCGGTTCCCGGCACAATTTTAACTTTGAAGGTTCCCTGTTGCGACGCCCATGTGCTTAACTGTACAACAAAGAAATAGGTTGCCGAGCCTTGCGGTGAGACACTGAGAATAGAAGCAATAGCAATATCTTGCACACCATCGACTAAACTAATGGCGTCTTTATTAACCACCGTTATTATATCGTCGTCGATTCCAGAAAAATAATTGCCGTCATTGTGTTTGTCATAAACCAGCCGGACCGAATCAAAGAGGTTTCTTGCTTGTAAGCTTGTAAGCGGAGAGTCGCCGGCATCAGTGAACTTAACGGATATAGTTGAGAGTTTAATATCGCTGCCCGTGTAAGTCGAGTTATTTCTCAAAGAGACTCTAATAGAACCAAGTAAAGCCCCGTCGTTGGCGTATTTGTTGGTAATATTTCCGGCGCTAACACTATGAATCGCCGAGTCATAAGTGACGGATGAAACAATAATTTGTGGTGCCGCTGAAATATCGTTGTCGGTATTCAAAATTATTCTATAAACACTTCCATCAACTAATGTATTTCCGTCTATGTCTATCCAATTAAGACCTACCTGAACGGTTGTTTGTGTTGTCAGGGTTGAAAGGTTTATGCCGAAATCAGATAGTCTATATATGTGTGGCGACCTATTGTCGGGTGAACCGGCGGTTCTTATGAACCAAAGCGTATCGTTAAAACCCAGGGCAGAGTTTGTGCCGAGTCTGATCTCAAACTTAAACCTTCTTGGAAGAACCGTTCCGGAAGACGGATAAACAATCTGATTTTCAGGCAGTGCAACGGGTGTAGTATTTCTTCTGCCGTAAGAGGCCGAAGCAACTGATGAAAAATCGGCGTTGTCCATGTCTGTGTCAGCACCGTCTTGTATTCTTGCTAATACGGAAGGTGGCAAAAGTCCTCCTTGCGCCGGTGTATTGAAAGCGACCAACCGAGCCTTATAGTTTCTGTATCTGTATGTCGTCCCTGACTGCCAGGTCACCCTATCAACGACCTGACCCGATGGATTTTCAAGGGTGATGAAGTCAGAGTCGTCCCCCAATCCATTTACACCGAATCTGCTCAAATAACTTCCTCCGTCGTTGTCAACCGAAGAGAAATCCACAATAGTAAACGAATATGGAAAGATTTTTCTTGTGAACTTAAATGTTGAGTTATTTGAGTTCCTAATGAACCAGTTTGTAAGTGTAACAGTCGAAGGTGAGTTGTTATACAATTCAACGAACTCATCCGAAGAGGCGTAGTTGAACTCGTTGATTTTCACATCGGATGAGACGTTATTCGCATAACCTTGGGTCGGTGTAGGGTCAACCTCAAAGAATGTCTCATTGCCGTCGGAAATCCTTGCAAGTGATTGACCCGCTGAAAGTACTGGCCACTGAACGATGTCTACAAGGGAATTGTTTTCGTTTAATAATTTTAGATGATAACTATTTGCTCCACTTAAATTCAATCCCGTGACGACAAAATGTCCCCCCGATGTGATACTGCTTGCACTTGCACCCGTCCAGACAGTTGACTCACTACCGGGTGCATCAATACTTCCAAGGTTATATATAATTCTCCAATTATTCAACGTCTGAGACGACGGCAAATTACTGAAAAGTTCAACCCATGAACCCGCACCTTGAGCAAATATCTCGTTTACAAAGACATTTTCTCTTCTTGGCCTCGTAAACGGAGAGTTTGAAATTGGCGACCAGTTAAATGAGGGATTTGGTGGCGAAGGAACTCTGTCGCGACTTCTTATACAGAAATAATAAGTTGTATGAACATCAAGTCCTGTCAGTGTAATAAATTCTTCCGTGCCTGATGGTTGCGGAATAAGAGGATTTGGCCAGGTCGTAGCGGTGTCAAATAGAGCGACGGAGTTTATAGGATATGTCGCATACTTTATTACATAAACTCCAACTCCGCTTTCCACATCCGACGGGGCAGTCCATCGCAAGTCAACACTTCCCCTGAACGTTCCTGCAAGTGCCGTAAGATTTGTGATAGCCGAAGGCGGGGCGGTGTCTTTTAGAATCCTGAATGCGTCAACTAATGTCGTTGTGTTTCCTGCGACATCAAAAGTGCGCACTGTCACATAATTCGTCGCGCTCAAGAGCAATTCCCAGTGTCCGTCTTCAAGATTCCAGTTGTCAGTGAAAGAAACCCTTCCCGATGTAAACGGAAAGACGACGCCCGTAGATATAACTACTCCTGATTGATTAAGCATTGTATTCACAAAATACTGTCCCGTTGTTAATAGAGAAAGTCCTGTCTGTTCAAAAAAATCAATGTCAAAACCCGTGGGCGCAACATTATACCATGTCGTCAATTGACCAATCATGTTGTTTACCATCGTCGGCGGTTCTGTATCTTTCTGAACCCAAAATGCATCGGGAAGTGTAACATTGTTTCCGACACCATCAAACACCCTTAAAGAAATAAAACTCCTTCCGCGGCACAGTTCGTTCCATGTTGCTGATGTTAGTTGCCAGTCCGCGGTATATGAATCCGTGTTGAGAGCGACAAGTTCATTCGTGTAATCCCTATAGACACCGGCACCACCTGCGCCCGTTGCAAGCCGCGCCTGAACCACCGATAATCGGGAACCGCCCGTGTCAAAGAAGTCAACATTGTAAAAACCGCTGTTCGTGTTGCGCCATGTGTCGTCGCCCGACTGGTTGTTCGCGAAAGTCGGAGCGATTGTATCGTGTCTGTCAAGTGTAAGAAACGCGCATTCATAAGTTCCTGACGGTGCAAGTGCAGTGTGCGCGGTAACAGCCGACCATGCGGTACCCGACCAGTTCTGGGTTCGGACCGAAGCGTTATTTGCTGTGTTCGCATTTATACCGATAACAATCATTTTGTTTGAGTTGGGGTCAGGCACGAGTTGCAGCCATCTTAAGTCAACCGAGTTGCCGAGGTTATTTTCGGCGCCGGAAAGTGTTGTTAAGGCGGGGTCGTTCCATGCGCCGGTTGCGGCTGACCAGCGGGCATAACTCAACGACTGCGCCGGTGCGGCGCTCAGAACTCCGACGACCAAACATTTACCGGTATCTTTTTCCCATGCGATATCCACGAGCCGTTGGGTTGCCGCATCCATGCTCGCTGAAATTTCCGAGGTACTTCCCCACGTCGAGCCGTTCCATATAGAAACCCACCAGTCATTGGGAGCGGCTGAAGCGTCAAGTATAGATGCGCCGATGCGGTTGCTTCCCGAGAGTCTATCGGAGGCAAGTTTTATCCAGTTCACTGTTGCAGCGGGGTTAGGTCCGGCAGTTGCTCCGCCCCAACCAGTTCCGGGAGTATATATTTTATATTGTGTCGCAGTTCCTTCTCCCCACAGAACGATGCACCTGCCTGAAGTCAATTCCCATGCAACATCAAAACATTGAAATGCATTTACCGCAGTAGCGGCAGTATTTACATTACCATCAACCCATGAAGAACCGTTCCAGCAGATAGAATATAAGTCATTGTTTGTTGAATCAAGACAAGTTAACATTATTCTGTCAGAGCCCATCTGTGGTTCAAGCCTGACCCATCTTATTGTCCCTGTGACACCAAGTGTAATTGTAGAGCCATACACACTCCATGCCTGTGCTGTTGATGACCAGATATGATAGACAACCTGACTGGCAACTCCATTAAAGAAAACAACCATTGCTCTACCTGATGTCTGCTCATAAGCAATATCAAATGCACGGTAGCGTGAATCGTATTTTGTTGAATTCAGTTGTGTTGCCGGTGTTATGGAGCCCATTGAGCCCCATGTTCCCGTCTGTCCATCCCACCTCTGCAAATAGAGTCGTCCGTCGGGCTCTGTTCCACCGCCTGACTGTAATCCAAGGATTTTTTCATCTCTAACAAACGGACAGGAACGAAGGATAGTCCAGCGGATTGTCCCGACCGATGACTGAGCATCGAGGGTTGAACCAAAACCTGCACCTGCCGCACTTACGGTTCTATATTTCGGTGCGGCAGCAGTTTGATATACAAATGTTAAGATACCGTCTGCGGGTCCCGTCGGTCGTGATTGGACAGAAACGGTATTTGACATAACAGAGTAATTTGCCGGCGGCGAAGCATCGTCGTATGCTTTTATAGCGAAGTAATATGTTGTACCGACTGCTGGCATTGAAAGTGTTTTGGTCTCAGTTATTCCTGCAGAAACAGGAATCCAGCTCTGTGCAAAAGTTGATACAGTCCCCCAAGCTGCTTCTGTAAATGCATAAGTTGCATATTTAAGTTCATACCCGCTCGCAGTACCCGTAGTGCCATCGTCACCGACGGCGAGCCATGTCAGGTGGACTTCACCCGGGTTTAACTCCTCCGGTGCTGTTCCTATTAAAGTGGTAATCCGGGCGGGTGGAACTCTTGTTGCCCAGTTGGCTGTAGTTGAAACAGCAACACTATAATTGTTTGCCTTATCCTGTGGCAATATACCGATCCAGTAAGTTGTTCCTTCAATAAGGCCTGTAACCGTTCCAGTTTCTGTTGTTCCGGGTGGAGCGGGCAAGAAAGGTAGATAAAATGTTGTTCCTGTTGAAAGGAAATCGGATGTAGTTGTAAATGGTGATGTTTTATATTTCAGTAGATAATATTTCAGTCGGATATTCCCGGGGTCACAAATAGTATCATCTGACGGTGCAGTCCATTGTAGCTGCACAGAGCCCGCTGTGCTTGCTTGTGCTGAAGTTAAATTTGTAATATTTGCTGGCGGTATAGTATCTTTAAGAACTCTAAATGTATCTGTACTATTTGCAACATTGCCAAGAGCATCTGCTGAGCGCACTGAGATATAATTTGTTCCCGGTGATAGTAAACCAAAATTCAGCAACCAGTCGTCTGACCATAAACCAACAGCAGGGGAAGTATCAAAAATCGTTGTCCATGAAACTACATTTGTTCCTGTGTTGTTCGGTTGTGTCCAGGCAGTATAAGATGAAACTTTTACACCTGAGCCAGTGTCTTGAAAATCAACATTATGACTGCGTGGTGATGACTCCCACGGCGGAATTGAAGGTTCGTTATTGATAATAGTTGGTGGTGCAGTGTCTTTCTTCACATAGAAAACGAATGTAGTATAATCCGTTGTGTTAGTTGCCATATCATATGCACGGACAAATACAAAATTATACCCCTGTTGCAGACTACCCCATACAGGTGATAGACCCCAGTTGTCTGTATAATATGTTGTCCTTGTCGGCAATGACCAGTTGAAAATTGTTTGCCATGATGTTAGTGCAGTTCCTGAGGCAGTTCCGTCAGGATTTGTTGATGGATATACAATGTATTGTGCATAACCTAACCCTGCACCATTCACTGACGGAGTATCAAAGAAATCGATATCATACGAAGTAGTTCCAACAGCGCGCCATACATCATCACCAAGTTGATTATCTTTTACTGAGGGGAGTGTAACATCAACTGTTATTTCTGATGATGTAGAAATTCTATAATTCCCTGCACGGTCAATAGTTTTAACCCGCCACCAGTAGAGAGATTGAGAGATTAAGAGATTAAGAGATTGAGAAGTAGTTGTAGAACTGTAATTCAACATAGTAAAGTTTTGGTCAGTTGAAATTTGTAGTTCGTAATTTTTCAATCCTGCAGGGCCGATATCTGAAACCGCACTCCACTGAAATGTTATAGAAGTTGAATTTGTCCGTGTATCATTTGCCGGTGATAACAGCGATGTTGCTGGTGGCGATGAAATATCAACTACGAAAGTTCTTGTTGATGAGTATAACGATAAATTTCCTGCACGGTCTTGTGAGATAACTCTCCACCAGTAGAGAGATTGAGAGATTAAGAGATTAAGAGATTGAGAAGTAGTTGTAGAACTGTAATTCAACATAGTAAAGTTTTGGTCAGTTGAAATTTGTAGTTCGTATTCTTTTATTCCAGCAGGACCGATATCTACTCCTGACCAGGTGAAAGTTAGCATCATCTGGTTTGTTGCGTAATTGTCTATTGGTGTTGATAGAATTGGCATTGACGGTGAAATTGTATCAACTATTAGACTATATGTTGACTGATATATACTAAAATTATTTGCCCTATCAACAGAAGCAACTCTCCAGTAATAAGTCAGTGAGTTAGTGAGTAAGTAAGTTAGTGAGTTAGAGACAACTGAACTTGAATACCAAAGTGGCATAAAACCAGCAACTGATGAAATATCAATCTTATAGTGAGATAGTCCGGCAGGGCCTGAGTCAACAACAGTTGTCCAATCGAAAGAAATAGTTACATAATTTGTAGCAAACCCGTTTATTGGTCCAACAAGTGATGGTGCTGACGGCGGAGTAGTATCAATGATTAGGGTATAGGGTGTAGGGTATAGGGAAAAATTACCAGCGTTGTCGAGAGCGAGAACTCGCCAGTAGTGCGTTGTCTGTGACAACGCAGGTGAAAGGTGGAAGGTGTAAGGTGTAATGGTTGAATAATGGACAAAACTGAAATCTGAATGTGTTGAAATTTGCAATGTATATGATGAAGTTCCTGAAGCAAGGTCGCCAGAAGCAAGCCAAGCAAAATTGACATTTAACTGATTGGTCGCTGAAGCATTTAAAGGAGAGGATAACATAGGAATTGATGGTGGCGTTGTATCTTTTTTCACAAAAAATACATCTGCTAAAGTGACGGTAGTCCCTGCGGTATTCCAGCATCTGACTGATATATAGTTTGTTGAGCCATCAAGCAGTTGAGTAAACTCTGTTGAGCCAATTTGCCAATCCGCAGTATATTGAGTTATGCCCGGGACAAAGCCGGGAATAGTTGTCCATGTAAATTTTTGTGAACCTGTCCAGTTTGGACCTGTCCAGGCGGTATATTCTGCAGATTGCAATTTTGATTCACCGAGTGCAAAGAAGTCAATATTGTATGCTCTTTCCGACGGATTATTTCGCCAGACAATATCCTGCCCAATAACTTCACCGTCTACAATACTTACCCCGGCAGTATCTTTTTTCACGATGAATGTATAAGCGCCAGGAGTAGTTGTATTAGCAGCAAAATCATATGCTCTTACCCAGCAGTAATTTGTTGTTCCGTGAATCATCGCGTCGAAAACTGATTGCGGTACAGGCCAGTTCGGTGTATATGAGTGTGTGTTAGTGGTTACAACCGTAACCCATGCGGTCTGCCACGCGGTCGGCGAGGCGCTGCTTTGAGTAGTCGTCCTCACATCAAAACCACTGACGCCTGAGCCTGAAATGGCATCTGTAAAGTCAACATCCACTGTTGGTGGTTCTGCATACCAGCGGTTTTCGTCCCATGTCGGATTTTTGATGAGTGTCGGTGTTGTCGTATCTTTCTGGACGAAGAATGCGTCTGTAAGCGTCTCAAAGTTTCCCGCTGTATCAGAAGTTCTAACCGATATATAATTTCTGCCTTCACGAAGTGCGTCAAAGTTTAATGACCAGTTTGTCAGATAAAATGTAGTGTTTTGCGATGACAAATCAGTGTTGTCAGTCCAGTCATAAACGGTTGTTCCTGTAATAAGTGTGCCTGTCATCGCCTTCGTCAGGAATTTAGACAACCTTGAACCACCCGCATCGCGAAAATCAACATCGTAAATTGCTCCCGGGGTGGTATTTCGCCAGACAGAATCACTCCCTGCTCCCATATTGTTGGATATTGTTGGTTTCGTCACATCTTTTAAGATAAAAAATCTGTCATAATAAGTTGCGGTTTGTAGTAAATTATCCTGCACCCGGACTGAAACATAGTTTGTTACACCTTCAAGTAGTAGTGCAAATGATGGCGACCAATTAGTCAGGAAGTCAGCGGTGTTTTGCTCGGTAAATATCGCTGTCCATGAAATCACAAGTGGCGGTGTGGCGAGAGTATTTGTAGATACGCAATACCAGGCATCTCTTAACAGCGAGTGTGGGTCGTGGAAGTTCAAATCGTAGCCACCGGGTTTTGAAGCATTTCTCCAGGTTGTATCTGTATTGCCGACGGAATCAACACCTGAAATTGTCGGGGGTGAAGTATCTTTTCTGATGTAGAACACATCCGCAGATGTTGTAGAAAGTCCGACCATATCAAAACATCTAACTGAAATATAACTTGTCCCCTGCGGTAGCAATGACCAATGACCGGTAGCCAGTGACCAGTTTGTAGTATAACTTGAAATTGCCACACCGGCGTATATAGTTGTCCAGTTGATTAAAACCGCAGTATTACCCGGTTGAGAACAAATTCTATATTCCGCAGTTGTAAGTCCTGAACCGATATCTTTGAAATCAACATCCCATATGCTGCCCGGGTCTGACGATAGCCATAGTTCGTACCCGGGTTGATTATCAACGATTGTCGGTGAAGAAGTGTCAATCAAAAATGTTCTTGTGGACGAGAATACAGATAGATTGCCTGCAATATCTTTTGCTCGGACACGCCACCAGTATCTGCCATCGGTCAATGTAGCGGACCAATTTAATTGGGTAGTCGTAGTCGTCTGATTTATCAGACCAAAATCTGCCAAAGTAGAAATTTGCAGAGTGTAATTATCAACTCCTGAACGAGTATCGGCAGAGGCGGACCAGTTAAAGTTCACTAATTGAGCGCTCAATAGCGCATTTTCCGACGGCAAAGTCAACGATGGAACTGTTGGCGCCGTAGTATCTTTCCAGACAGAAAATACCGCATAGGAAGTTGTAAGATATCCGAAGCCGTCGTAACATCTCACTGAGACATAGTTCGTACACCATTCCTGCAATGCTGCAAAATCTACTTCCCAGTCGGTAGTATAAGACGATTGTGGAGAGAGAGCAAAAATTGTAGTCCAGGAAATAAGGACCGTCCCTAATATATTGGTTGAAGAATATGAGACAAGATATTGTCCTGTAGCAACTCCTATACCGAGGTCACGGAAATCAACATTATATTTCGTTCCTGCTGTGCGAGCATAAAATGTTGCATCAGCCTGAAAGTCATCAATTAGTGGTGGTGCGGTATCTTTCTTGATATAGAAGACATTGTTTAATTGTGCTTGTGTTGGTACAGCATCGCGAACTTTCACATGGACATAATTTAAACCTTGCCACATCGCGTTAAATGTTGACTCTGCAATTTGCCAGTCGGTAGTATAAGTAATTGCATTTATATCTGCGACCTTGTACCAGTCAGTTATAGTTGCACCTGTTTCTGATGGACCCGTAGTAACTTTTATTTCAAAATAAGTGAGGTTTGCACCGGAATTTGACTGGAAGTCAACATCAAAATATGCATTAACAAGTGTATTATAGTAAGGTAGGAGTGCTTCATTTACATTATCAGTTATTGTTGGTCCAATAGCAGATTTATAGACCAAAAATGCATCTACAAAAGTTGTGGTATGCTCTGCAAAGTCAACTACTCTAACTGATACATAACTTGTTGCATTGTTCGGCAGTGATGGCCATGCTTCTGTAATTGACCAGTTAGTGATATAGTATGTTGTATTTAATCCATCAGCAATACCGGGGATATTCTTCCAGTTGATAATAAACTCCGGCGGTAAACCCGCTGATGGTCTAACAGTATATCTAACATAATTTATTTTTGACCCGCCTCTATCATAAAAATCAATATCTATATTTGATAAGTCATCCTGTGTATCTGCAAAAATGTTTGGTTGATTATCCACACAGTATGGAGTTGTTGTGTCTTTACGGATATGAAATACATCAAAAAATGTCGTCTGGTTGTTCAGGTTATCATATGCGGTCACGGTAATGTATGAAGTGCCCTCGGGTAAAAGTGTCCAGTGGTTTGGAGCCAGCGGCCAGTTAGAATCGTAAGTCGTAAGTTGTGAACCGTAAGTAGCAAATATAGTTGTCCAGGGAGTCAGTATTGTCCCGGTCAAATTTGGCTGTGTAGAAATTCTGTAATACGCACTTGCAAGTTTTGATAGTTCATCTTTGAAGTCAACATTCCAGATTGACCCGGGGTCAGCAGCCAACCAGGTATCATACCCGGGTTGATTATCAATTATCGTCGGACCAAAAGTATCTTTTTTGACGATAAATACATCTGATAATGTTTCTGTTGACCCGGCAATATCCCAGACACGAACACATATAAAGTTAGTTCCAGAGGCAAGTAGTGTCCATGTTGTTAGTCCCAGGTCCCAGTTTGTTGTCCAATTTGTTGTCCCTAAATTTGTAAAAATATTTGTCCAGCCGACAACCTGCGAGCCACTTTGGTTAGGTGAGGTAAATGCAGTCCATTGCGCCGTCTCAAGTTTTGAGCAATGTTCAGGCAGGCGGTCTTCAAAATCAATATCCCAGATAGCGCCTGGATTAGAGGCAAACCAACCACGGTCAATTGTTTCATTGTCAATTATTCTCGGTGGGACGGTGTCTTTCAAGACATAGAATACAGAATTTGCAGTTGTAGATGAATTTCCGGGGACGGAATTATCAAAAACACGGACGAAAATGTAGTTTGTTGTCCAGGATTGCAATGCAGCCCAGACGGAAGAAGGTAACGACCAGCTGGAAACAAAAGTTTCAACGTTTATACCTGATTGAACGGTGGTCCAACCAATTAAGGGGGTAGGGGATAGGGGGTAGGGGGTAGTAGAAGCGGAAATTTCAAATCGGGATAATCTACTGCCGCCGGTGTCAGCGAAATAAACGCTGTATGAACTTATATTAAGCCGTCGCCAATTATCATCACCTGTCTGCTGGTCGTTTATCGTCGGTGAAGTTGTATCTTTCAATACAAAGAAAATATCTGAGAGTTCATAAACATTACTTGCATTGTCAAATGCCTTTGCAGAGATATAATTTCTCCCTTCGCGTAAATTGAGCCATGCGGACCAATTCAGCGGCCAATCAATAACATAAAAAGTTGAAGCGATATTAAGTTTTTCGTCCGTCCAGTCCTGATATAACAGTCCAGTTTGATTTGTCCCGGAAGTTATCTTTAATTGAAATTTACTCAACAGCGAGCCCGTCTGTGGTGGACCGGGTGAGTCAAAAAAGTCAACATTATAGGCGGCAACATTTGACGAGCGCCAGATAGTATCATCACCCGGAACATTATCTATTATTGACGGATTTGTCACATCTTTGAAGATTCTGAAAGTATCAATTATTGTGGATGTCGCACCTGCTACATTCCAACATCTGACCGAGACAAAGTTAGTCCCCCCGTTAGTAAGGTCGGCAAAAACTACCGGCCAATCAGTTGTATATTCAGAAACATTAAGCGGGGGCGTGCCGATATTGCTCCAGGTGCCATCGCCGGGTATTTTATTTGTTCCTGTTCTGTTGGGTCCTGTCCAGACAGTATATTGTATTGTATGCAGGTCAGTTGCGCCGCGCTTGTAAAAATTAATATCATAGACCTGTGAGGTATTGACCCAGTTGACTGTGGTCGTGTCAAAAGCCACTTCAATCCTCGGCGATGTGGTGTCTTTTTTAACCGTAAAAGCATTTATATAAGTGGTTGCATTGCCTGCAAAATCATTTGCAAGAACATCTACATAGTTTATTCCGTCATATAAGCCGTCGTAATTAACAGAAAAATTCGTTATATAGAAAGTCGTATTTTGAGATGTTGCGATTGCATTCCAATCAATTATTATACCGCCCGTGGACGACTTCGCCCGATAGAATATGTTGTTTAATTTTGAGCCGCCCGGAGTAAAAGCAGAAAGCGGGTCGTAGAAATCTATGTCCCAGATCGCCCCCGGATTTGAAGTGAGCCATCCGCGGTCGGTAGTTTCGTTATTGACGCAAAAAGGCGCTACTGTGTCTTTCAGAATGAAAAACGCATCGGAGAATGTCGTCGTATTGCCTGCCAAATCAAAGCAGCGTACGGAGACATAACTTGATGCTCCGTCGGGAAGTGTTGCAAACTGCGCGGCACTCAGCGGCCAGGGCGTTGTGTATGACGGTGCGTTGATGCCGGTTATTCTATCCGTCCAATCAAAAACAGAGGGGATAGGGGATAGGGGATAGGGATTAGTAGAGACAGAAATTTGGAATTTGGAAAGCAGCGAGTCGCCGGTATCGTTGAAATAAACGGCGTAAGTCGTTCCCGACGAACTTCGCCATGCGAAATCACCCGTCTGCATGTCGTTTACTGTCGGCGGTATAATGTCTCGCAAAATTCTAAACACATCAACCCATGTAGAAGTGTTCCCTGCAAGGTCGCTTACACGCATAGAGACATAATTTGTTCCGTTTTGAAGCAGGTCATAATTGACGCCAAAATCCGTTGTCCAGGACAACAGGTTCAGCGGCGGTGCAAACAATGTGGTATACGGCGGAAATGTGCTTCTAATCGTCTCCCATGTCACCAGTATGCTTCCGCCTTCAGACGGTAGGGTGTGGACTTTATACTGGATATTATTTATCTTTGCAAGCCCGATATCGTCAAAATCAATATTGTATCCGCCCGGCTTAATCATATTTCTCCACACCAAATCGCCGCCTGATTCATAGTTCATTATCCGCGGAGTCGCGGTGTCGACGATTAAGGTAAAGATAGAGGTAAAGGTAGAGAAATTGACGGCGACATCTTGAGCGCGGACTCTCCAGTAATATAAGGTGGACGGGTAGAAGGTAGAAGGTAGAAAGTAAGATGTGGCGGGGAGAGATTGGTCGGTTAAAACCGCGAAGTTTACATCGGTTGAAATCTGGAATTCGTAATTTGAAATTCCCGAGGTGTCTGTTGAATCAGTCCAATCAAAAGCTGGCTGTTGAATGTTTGTAACAGTGCCGCTTGAAGGTGAAATTAGAGACGGTATTGTCGGCGGTGCAGTGTCAACAATTAGGGTATAGGGTGTAGGGTATAGGGAAAAATTACCAGCGTTGTCTCGGGCGCGGACTCGCCAGTAATACAGCGATTGAGCGATGGAGCGATTGAGCGATGGAGTAACTACAAACTCCGAAGAGGTAAAGACGGAAAAATTTGAAGTTGTGGAGATATAAAACTCATAGCCGCCAACTCCTGAGTTCTCATCTGAGACAGCGGACCAACTGAAAGTCAGTGTTGTCTGATTTGTAGCCGCACCGTCTAACGGTGCAGTCAGAGACGGAACCGGCGGCGAGAGCTCGTCTTTTCTAATGAAAAACGCATCAACCCAGGTAGAAGTATTTCCTGCCAAATCATCAACTCTAACGGTCACAAAGTTAGTGCCGTTTTGTAGCAGTGCCCAGGAAGATGCCGGGATTGACCAGTTGGTTTCATAGTAAGTTGCATTTATCAACAAAGAATTTATGTTCGTCCAGTCAACAAGTCGTGTTCCCATCTGACCGGTTGAAGTCCAGACGCGATAGTAAGCGGTTGCAAGCCGTGAGAGTTCGTCGTAAAATCTGACATCATAAGGTGTGCCTGACGAATTTCGCCAGATAAAATCGCCTGAAACATTATTGACAATTCGTGGGATGACAGTGTCTATCAGCACGGAGCGCGTTGAACTCCACGTTGAAAAATTGCCAGCGTTGTCTCGGGTGCGGACGCGCCAATAATACAGCGATTGAGCGATGGAGCGATTAAGCGATGGAGTAACCACAAACTCCGAAGAGGTAAAGACGGAAAAATCCGAAGTTGTGGAGATATAAAACTCATAGCCGTTGACTCCCGAAGTTAAATCGGAAGAGGAACTCCATGAGAAATTTATAATTGTCTGATTTGTAGTCGCACCGTCTAACGGTGCTGACAATATGGGAATGGTTGGCGGGGTTGTATCTTTTCTGACATAAAAGACATTTTCACCCGTCGCAGTGTTTCCGACGCCATCAAAAACCCTTATATGCACATAATTAAGCCCATCCCTTAGATTGTCCCATACGACGGAAGTAAGTGCCCAAGGTGTGGTATAAGAGTTTGTTTGGGCAGGGAATGTCAGATTATTTGTCCAATCAAGGATTACCGGAGATGTCAAAGCGGTTCCTGTTGTAGCCCTTATCTGAAAGTTTCTAAGATATGAGCCACCGGTATCGTTGAATGAAACATTATAACTGCCTGTATTTGAAACCCTCCATGTGTCATCCCCGGGTTGGTTATCGGTATATGTCGGTGGAACTATGTCGTGTCTGTCAAGTGCTAACGATGCACATTCTCTTGTTGCAATTGCAACGGTTAATTCATGGATTTTTTTACCTGACCATCCAGCACCAGTCCAGTTGATTGTAGTTAAGTCAGCTGCCTGGTCAATTATGTAACAAATCATTTTGTTTTGGTTCGGATCTGCAACAAGTCCGAGCCAGTTTATATCACCTAAAAGACCTAAAGTCCCTGTTGGTGTTTTCGGCGCTACTGATGGTGTGGTCGCCGCACCCGTTATCGGGTTATGCCAACCTAACACTTCCGACCAGCCGATAAATGAGATTTCTCTTGCATCCAAATCACCGGCAACTATTATGCATCTACCGGAATCTTTTTCCCAGGCAATATCAGTTGGGCGGGAAGCGTTCGTTTCCATTGTTGGGTCTTCAGCAGGCAGAGCGCCCCATGAAGTCCCACTCCATATAGAAACATTCCAGTCAAGGGAGCCGTCTATGGATGTCATTCCTATATAGTTTGAATTGCTTCTTGGGTCCGCAGCAAGGCTGAGCCAGTTCGCAGTAGCGGCTATGTTCGGTGAACCTGGTCCATTCTGAACTACCCACCGATTTGCTGTCGACGACCACAGTGAATATCTCGTCGCCGTTCCTTCGCCCCAGAGGAGCATACATCTTTCGTTTTGTGTCTCCCAGGCTAAATCAAAACATTCTCTTGTGGCAATAGCGGCGGAAACTGTGGGGACATATGTAGACATGGACAAGAATGAGTTTGTATCGCCATCCCATAGTGCACAGAAAATGTCTGAATTTGCATCAAGCGTCGCTAACATTATTTGATTTGAATTAGGTCGCGGTTCTAATCGCACCCAGTTAACCGCACCTGTCACACCGGTAAGTATAAGGTTAGTAGGTCCTATTGACCAGGTTCCGGCAGTTGATGACCACACACGATATGTGAGTTGTCCCGCTGTGCCATTGTTGTAAGCGATAAGACACCTGCCTGATGTCTGCTCGTATGCTAAATCGCAATCGCGAACGGTATCTCGCATGTTGTTTACTGTTGTATTCAGTCGGTCTATATATTCCCAGGTGGTTCCAGTCCAACGTTGTAAATATACATTACCTAATGCTTCAAGCGTTGCATCACCATCACCGGTTTTGAAAAGCGTAAGTTTTTCATTTCTTAATGTCTGGCAGGCAGCGACTCTAACAAATTCAAATCTATGACCCGTCGGAAAAGTGACGGTTGGTAGAGTTCCGGCAGCACCCCAGCTCGGTGGCTCCCACAGAGCTCCTCTTGGCACATTTGAAGTCTCTGAACCCCATAAGATATGACCTTTCGCAGCCCCAGGAGGAGATGGCATAGAAGATGTTGAGTTGGAAGTAGAAAAATTACTCGCTTTGTCAAATGTTCTTACTATAAAAAAATAAGTTGAACTATGATTTAATCCGCCCAATGTGAAATTCTCAATTGAACCGACGGGAGCGGGTGAAAATGGGTTATTGATTTCTACATATCCCCCTGTATCAAAATTACTTCCGGGGTTTATGTTTTCCCAGTGCCTGAGGCGATACCATCCGGCATAACTGTCGCCCTCAATATATGTCCCTGTGAGATTACCTATGTTGCCGTTGTCGCCAGGTGCGCTCCATGAAAGGTTCACCTGACCCATGTAATCACCAGGGGACGCCAAAAGATTGGTAATCGTGCCCGGAAGAAAAGTGTCTGTCTTTGACTGAGTTTGATTAGATAAAGCCAGAACTGAAACATTACCGGCAGTATCACCGGTTTTTACTGCAATATAATACCATCTGCCCTGCGAAAGTCCGGTTATAACTTTGTTTTCAGTTGTGCCGGCGGCAGATGGGTTCCATGTTTGAGAAAATGTCCTGACATTCGCATCGGCATCAAAATTCGATTCCGTAATAACGAAGGTGGCAAACTTTACAATATACCGACTTGTCCCGCTTCCTGGCGAAGGGGCGGATGGGGCCGTCCATGACAGGTTTATTTCGCCTTCATTGTTTCCTGTTGTAGCATTAAGATTCGTGATTTGTGACGGCGGAGCGGTGTCTTTTTTGACATAGAAAACGTCCGCTGTTCGGACATTGCCAACGTTGTCATATGCTCTGACTGAGATATAGTTGTATCCCTGATTCAAGGCACCAAAATTCACCGGCCAGTCGCTTACATAGGAAGATGAGTTTAAGTTGTTAAATAGCGCCGTCCATGGAATAACGACTCCGCCTGTTTGATAACCGCCGGCAAATGCGCTATACTCGGCATTGTTCAGCAACGACGAGTAATCGTGAAAATCCACATCGTAATTTCGTCCGCTGTTATACCATGTTTCGTCATCTGGTTCGTTGTCAACTATTGTCGGAGTGGTTGTGTCTTTTCTGACATAGAAGGCATCTACATGGGTTGAAGTGTTACCAACAAGGTCAAAACAGCGGACAGAGACATAGCTGACTCCCTCGGGGATAGCCGCCCAGTCGGCAGGTGCCAGTTGCCAGTTTGTGGAATAAGTTGAAACAGCGGTGCCGAGGTAAATGGTCGTCCAAGCCGTCAGCGGTGTTCCGCCCATAGACGGAGACGGATAAATTCTGTATTGGGCAGTTGTAACGCCTGAAAGCGTGTCAACAAAATCTACATCGTAAGTCGCCACATTTGACGCACGCCAGACATCGTCACCCGGCTGGTTGTCCACGATTGTCGGTGGAACATTGTCGCGAAGGACTCTGAATAAATCAAACTGCGTCGTAGTGTTTCCGGCGATATCACGCGAGCGCACGGCGATATAGTTTGTTCCATTTTGAAGAAGTTCAAAGTTAAGTGTAAAATTCGCGGTGTATTCAGAGGAGGCAAGCGGCGCTGGAACAATATCCTGCCAGTATGTCGTAATGGGGTTAAGTCCGCCGGTAGAAATAAACGCTCTGTATTGAATCGCGTCAAGCCGTGACTTGTAATCAAAGAAATCGATGTCGTAGTTTCTTGAAGCCGCGCGCCAGACGGGGTCCTGTCCGACTTCATTATTGGCGACGGTAGGTGTAGTAGTGTCCTTTAGGATATAAAAAGCGTAATAAGTTGAGACATTTTCCGCTATATCCGTAAGCCGCACATGGACGAAGTTTGTTGCGGCTTCAAGAAGCGGGGTGAAACTGACAGACCAGTTTGTCGTATAGTTCGTGGAAGAAATTGCGGTCGCTATGTCTGTCCAGTCCACAATGTAGGGGGGAATCAATCCCCCCACTACCGATGAGCTGTGGACTGCGTACTCTGCTCTTGAGAGTTCTGAAAGCCCGTCGAAGAAATCTACATCATAGCCTCCAGCGCGTGCGACATTTCGCCAGGTATTGTCGCCGCCCTCAGCGAATTCGTTATGTGAAATAACCGCTGGTGCAATATCTTTCTTTACCCAGAAGACATTGTTGACTGTAGTTGTTCTTCCCACTATATCCCAGACGCGCGCAGAGACATAACTCCACGATGACTTACAGGCATCAAAATCAATCTGCCATTTTTCATTATATGAAGTGATATTTTGCGACGCCGACGAAAATATGGTAGTCCACCCTTTAAGGGTGGGGCTTGCGGGGTCGGCCGTCTCGCGGATTATATACTGCGCCGTGTCAAGCCCGGAGCCGGTGTCGTTAAAGTATACTGCATAACCGTCAGGTTTTGCAAAATTTCGCCAAACGTCGTCTCCCGCCTGCTGGTCGTTTACCGTTGGAGGCGTGATGTCAAGAAGCGTTGACGACTCGGGAGGTGTTGCAGATGGCGGCGGGTCGGCTTCGTCGGTGTTGCCAGCGCGGTCATAGGCAACAATTCTAAATCCGTGCGTCCCTTCCTGCGGCGCGGTAAATGAAATCGGATTTGTCGTCGTAGTTATATAATGTGTCCATGTAAAGGGCGACACCGTCTGCAAAGTATAGTAAAGTTTGACAAAATTGATACCTGAAAAACCAAAGTCCTGCGCCGAATATGGAACGTTGAAGGTTGTAGTTGAAGAATGAGACGGAGCGTTGGCGAGTCCCGTCGGCGGCTCAGTGTCTTTTAAAACATAAAATCCGACGGTGACGGTAAAAGTTGAACCTGCAAAATCAAACGCTCTTACCGAAATATAGTTTGTGCCTGACGGAAGAAGTGACCAGTGAGCAGTGAGCAGTGACCAGTTGTCTGTGTAAAAAGTCGTCCCGGAGATGGTTGTTCCGCTGTCAGACCAATCAAAGACAAAAGGCAAGAAGCCGTAGCCAATGGTTGAAGCGCGGATTTGGAATTTATTCAGGCGAGAGCCGCCCGTATCAAAGAAATCCAAGTTGTAAACTCCGTCGTTCAGGCGGCGCCATATATTGTCGCCATCTTGAAGATTGTTGACAAACGGCGCAAGAGCGTCCTTCAAAACAAAAAACGCATTCGTCATTGTTGAAACATTGCCTGCAAAATCAAAGACGCGAATGGATATGTAATTTGTCGCATCTGTCAAAAGAGCGTCCCAGACGCTCTGCGGAAGCGTCCAGTCCGACGTATAACTATGAGTGTTCGTCGTCAAAACAACCGTCCAGGGTGTAACGGGCGGATTGCCATCCGCCATTGTTGATGCAAGAACTTCAAATTTTTGAATACCTGAACCGGAGACAGCGTCCATAAAGTCAACATTGTAAGTCGCGTAATTTGAATTTCTCCAGGCGACATCGCCCGATTGATTGTTTACAATCGTCGGCACGGTAGTATCCTTTAAGACATAGAATGCATCTGTTAAAGAATCTGTGTTATATCCAAGTGTAGGCGACCAGGAATTATCCAACAGGCGCACTGAAATGTGAGATTTTCCTTCGGGCATTAAACTCCATGTCGTGGAATTCAGCGGCCATGGTATGTTGAAAAAAGTAGCGCCGGAAATTATAGTGTCGGAGACAGTCCAGTCCTGTATTGTCGCACCTGAACCAAGCGCACCGGACATAACCCTTGTTTGAAAATTTCTAAGACGAGCGCCGCCATCATCATCAAAAAGAACATTGTATAAACCGGTATTTGCCCGCCTCCAGACGTCATCGCCAGGTTGATTGTCGGTTATTATGGGTCTTGTGACATCTCTGAGCGCATAAAACACATTGAAGGAAGTTGTATATTGTAAAAGATTGTCCCAGGCCCTGACGGAAACATGGCAAGTTGTATTCTCGGGCAATGCGGCAAAATCAATCGTCCAATCCGTAATGAAAGTTTCGGCATTTATATTCGCTGCGATGTTTGTCCATCCTATTATGGGCTGGCCTGTTTGGTCGGCAGTGGAGAATACCGTATACTGCAGGGTATGAAGCCGTGAAAGAGTATCTTCAAAGTCAACATTGTAAGTTGTTCCGGGGTTATTTCGCCACTGGTCATCACCCAGTTGAAGGTCAATAATTCTCGGCGCAGAAGTATCGACAATCAGGGTATAGGGGGTAGGGTATAGGGAGTAGTTAAAAGCATTGTCAAGGGAACGGACCCGCCAATAATACAGCGATTGAGCGATGGAGCGATTAAGCGATGGAGTAACTACAAACTCCGAAGAGATAAAGACGGAAAAATCCGAAGTTGTGGAGATATAAAACTCATAGCCGTTTATGCCGGAGCCGCCACGGAAACCAGTATCGTCGGAAGTAGACCAGTTAAAAGTCAAATTCATTTGGTTTGTAGCCTGCTCATTTACGGGGCTTGTTAAAATCGGAACTGATGGTGGTGTAGTATCAATAAGAAGTGTATAGGTGATAGTTGATAGTTGATAGTTGCCGGCGTTATCTTCAGTACGAATACGCCAGTAGTATGTTGATTGAGGCAATACTGGTGGCTGGTGACTGGTGGAAGGTGACCGGGTTGAATAATAAATCGCTCCGAAGTTTATGTCAGTGGAGATTTGTAATGTGTAGTGCTTGAGTCCGGAGAAAGCATCAGTTGCAGAAGTCCATTGAAAGTTTATAGAGTTAGAATTAGTGATTGTGCCATTTGCTGGCAAAGTCGGGTTTGAAACTGTCGGTGGAGTTGTGTCAACAATCAGGGTATAGGGGGTAGGGTATAGGGAGTAGTTAGAGGCATTGTCAATGGCATTGACGCGCCAATAATAAGTTGACTGAGGCAATGTTGGTGACTGGTGGCTGGTGACTCGTGACTGGGTTGAATAATAAATCGCTCCAAAGTTTATATCAGTTGATATTTGCAATGTGTAAAACGAAGTGCCGGAGGTAAGGTCCACTGACGGATTCCATGAAAAGTTTACTGATAACTGGTTTGTAGCAGAATTATTTAATGGTGAAGATAACACAGGCACTGGTGGTGAAGTTGTATCTTTTCTAACAAAAAACACATCGGTTAGCGAGGAACTACTGCCCAATGTATCATATGCCCTAACGGTTACATAATTCGTTCCTTCTCTTAATAAATCCCATATGTAGTGGTCGGGAGAAAATGTCGAAGGTATAACCCGCCAGTTGGCGGTAAAAGCGGCAACATTTGCCGTCGATATGACTATGGTTTCGCCGACGACTAGAACACCCGCGCCAAGAATGCCGCTGCGAACAATCACGCTCATTGTAGAGAGAAATGCGTCTTGTCCGACAGCAAAATCAACGTCGTAGAACTGCTGCAAAAAAGTAGCCGAAGAATTATACCACCCGTAGTCGCCCGGCTGATTGTCTGTTATAATCGGCGCTGTTGGCGTGGTTCTTAAAACACGGAAGGCATCTATCCAGGTAGATGTAATACCCGCAAGGTCAACAACTCTTACTGATGCATAACAGGTCGTTCCAATAGGTAAGGCAGAAAAGTCAATTTTCCAGCCATCAACATAAAAAGTAGTGCCGGATGTAAATCCGCTAATATTCGTCCAGGGTTTTCTTGTCTCACCGCCCTCATTTGGCAGAGTATGAATTTTATACTGAGCGTAGTTTAATCTTGAGCCGCCGGGCACTCTTCCGGGTGTCGGGGGGTCAAAGAAGTCGACATCAACAAACCAGTCGCCGTGGGTGGATTCGTAATAATTTTGATTTACAACACAAAAAGGCGGGGTGGTGTCTTTAAGTATGAAAAACGCGGCTGCACCAAGTGTAAGCGAATTGCCGGCATTGTCATTGCATCTGACATAAACGAAATTCGTAGTTCCTTCTGAAAGGGAGTTAAACGCCACAGACGAAATGCTCCACGAAGAGTTGTAGTTAATAAAGCCAGTGGTGCCCCCAAATATACTTGTCCAGTCAACAAGAATAGCGTTTGACGGGTCTCTTATCTGATACTGTGCCGTCGTAACACCTGATATTGCATCCTGAAAAAACACTCCATAAAGAGTGCCTGAAGTTGAGCGCCAGGCGAAGTCGCCATCCTGGTTATCAACTATTGCGGGAGTAGTGATGTCTTTTCTGACATAAAACACCGCAACAGACGGCTCACTCTGTAAACCCGCCGTGTCCGAGGACCTGACAAATATGTAATTGGCGCCCTCGGGGAGATTTGTAAAATCCACCGACCAGTCGGTTGTATGAGACGGAGTTCCTGTTGAACCGAAAATACTGACCCAGCCGAGACCCCATGGGGTATCCGTCGGATTTGGACCATTTCTTGAGATATACTGCGCACCGCGAAGCAAGGATTCGTAGTCGTAAAAGTCAACATCATAAACCGTTCCGCCGAATCGGCGCCAGGGAGCGTCGCCATCCTGATTATCAACTATTCTCGGTGGAACAGTGTCTTTCATAACATAAAAAGCATCCGTCAAAACAGTTGATGTGTTGAACGCAAAATCCATTGCTCGGCAGGAAATAAAATTCCTCTGCGGCCCTGACGGCAAAGCATCCCACACGGAAGCGGGTAGGGACCACGGGACGGTGTAAGAGTGCGTGTTCGTCGTCAAAACAAGCGTCCAAGGTGTAGCGGGCGGATTGCCATCCGCCATTGTTGATGCAATAACTTCAAATTTTTGAATCCCTGAACCGCTTAAAGCGTCGACAAATTGCACATCGTAAAGTCCTGTGTTTGAAGTTCGCCATACGTCGTCGCCCGTCTGAAAATCCTGACACACCGGCGGGGTGGTGTCTTTTCTTACATAGAACGGAGCGGGATATGTTAGAATGGTTAGAGGGTTGGCGGCGTTGTCAAAAACCCTCACCTCTATGTGGTTCGTTCCTTCGGTGAGAGTTGAAAAGTCAACAGACCAGTCGGCTGTATACAAAGCGATATTCGTCGAGACAAATATGTTATACCATGCGGTGTGATAGACCTTCGTTCCGTCGGCAAGGTTCTTGAAAGCGCGCCACTGAGCATAATTCAGGAGTGAGCCGCCGTCATCTTGAAAATCCACATTATAGCCATCGGGCATTGCAACTCTGCGCCAGACATCGTCGCCAGGTTGATTATCTAAAACGACGGGGTCAGACACATCTTTTCTTATGTAAAAGATGTCCGTAGAAGTAGAGGTATTTCCAACGAAATCCATTGCTCTTACTGAAACATAGTTCGTAACCACTTCAAGGAGCGGGCCAAACGAAACCGACCAGTTATCTGTAAAAGAAGCCAGATTTGCCGGCGGGGTCACTATGTTGGTCCAATTTATCACAAGAGGCGCTCCAAGAAACGGTGTCGTTGAAACGGCATACTGTATGGAATAAAGCCTTGATTGGGCATAACCTGTATCGTGGAAATCCACATTATAGAGTGTGCCTGCCATTGGCCGCCAAACATCATCTCCCGGTTGATTATCAACTATGCTCGGTGGTGTTGTGTCAATGGTCAGGGTATAGGGGGTAGGGTATAGGGAAAAATTACCAGCGTTGTCCCGGGCGCGGACTCGCCAGTAATACAGCGATTGAGCGATGGAGCGATTAAGCGATGGAGCAACTACAAACTCTGAAGAGGTAAAGACGGAAAAATCTGAAGTGGTGGAGATATAAAACTCATAGCCGTTTATGCCGGAGCCACCGCGAAAACCACTCTCATCCGAACTAGACCAACTGAATGTCAATGTCGTTTGATTCGTAGCCGCACCGTCTAACGGCGCCGTCAGAGATGGCGCCGACGGGGGCGTCGTGTCAACCACCACTGTCCATCTCACCGTTGAGGTTGTGTAATTTAATGCGTTGTCTTGAACATTAACCCGCCAGGTGTATGAAGATTGAGCGATGGAGAGATTGAGCGATGAAGCGATGGTGTATGAGGAATAACTCAAGACACTGAAGTCACTAGCGGTAGATAACTGCAATATATAGTTTCGGACACCAGCGGGAGTGTCTGTTACAGTCGACCAGGTGAAATTGAGCGTCAGTTGATTTGTAGCCATACCATTTAACGGCGATGTCAACACATTTACCGCAGGAGGTGGTGTTGTGTCGACGATTAGGGTATAGGGGGTAGGGTATAGGGAAAAATTACCAGCGTTGTCCCGGGCGCGGACTCGCCAGTAATACAGCGATTGAGCGATGGAGCGATTAAGCGATGGAGCAACTACAAACTCTGAAGAGG
>JBGFRZ010000056.1:0-41752 GCA_041694835.1 Ignavibacteria bacterium | reverse complement strand
GGTTAAAAGTTTCAATCAGACCGCAAAACTCCTTGTTTTGCCCGTCAGACATTGCGGTCTAAACGATTTCAACTTTTAACCTAAAACTGCCAAATCGTTCAAAAAATCAAGGTTTTTCAACGAGCTCATAATTAAGCCATTCAAAAACTCTAATTTTTTAATAACCTGGAGAATGGGAGGAAGTTTTGCTCTGGAGATTTAGGGAAAAACTCGAAAATAAAGTTTTCCCTTCTTACATTAAAGAGAGAAGATGGTTCGCATCAAAATCGAGAAAAATCCGGGAAGTAAGAATAATGGAGGATATCCCACTCGGCGAAGGAAAATCCGCCGCCCGGCTATTGTTTCTGGGGGTTAGATACACGGATGACTCATCGGAGACATATCTTCTTCCCGTGTCGTTTGCGTCGGGGGCGTCGGCAAAAAAGATTTTGAGCGAAAATCCCGGTGCGGTGCTCTCCCGCCTTAACGTCGACGGAGTCAAAGGAATAGTGTATGATGGGATTTTCAATGCGAAGCTTCAAAGAGAAATTTTTTCAATGATTGTCAGTCGGAGCTCGGCAAGAGGGATATACGGAAAGCTGTCATGCTATCCCGGTGAACTTCTGAAAAAAATGAGAGCGAAAAAATTTACGCTTGAGAACTCAAGGATACTTGAAGCGGAACAGAGTAACACATCGATACTTTACGGGGACAAGTTTTTTCTCAAGATATTCAGGAAACTTGAAAAGGGGATGAATCCGGATCTTGAAATGGGCAGGTTTCTGACGGAAGCGGCGGATTTCGAAAACGTCCCACCTTTTGCGGGGGCGTTAGAATATTCGCGGGAAGGTCATGAAAATATCGTCATCGGCATACTGCAGGGTTCGGTCAAAAATCAGGGCGATGCGTGGAAGTATACACTCGATGTTATCGCAAGATGTTACAAAAGAGTGCTTTCAAAAACAAGCGAAATCCCGTTTCCGACGGATCTCCCGCATTCGATTTTTGATGTCGGAAAATACAGATTGTCGCCTCCAATCGCTGATATTCTCGACGGCGTCTACATAGAGATGGTGAAGCTGCTTGGAAAAAGAACGGGCGAACTGCACCTTGCGCTGTCGGGGAGTTTCAAAGAACCCTCTTTTACGCCCGAACCATTTTCTGTTTTTTATCAGCGATTGATATATCAGTCGCTGACGGGTCTTTCCAAACGGCTCTTCCGAGCACTATCAAAAAACATAAAATCACTTCCTCATGAGGTGATAAAAGATGCCAAAAAAATTTTGAAAAGCGGGGAAAAAATAAATGACAACTTCAAGAACATACTAAAAAAAAAGATTACAGCGGCGAAAATAAGAATACACGGAGACTACCATCTTGGGCAGGTGCTCTATACCGGCAAGGACTTTGTAATAATTGATTTTGAAGGGGAGCCCGCGCGCCCGCTCGACGAAAGGAGGCTTAAAAGATCGCCGCTAACGGATGTCGCCGGCATGATAAGATCTTTTCACTACGCCGCTTACAACATTTTACTGAATCGCTCGACATTTAAAACCGAGCATCGTGTAGCATTGGAGCCTTGGGCCGATTTCTGGGCGAAATATATAGGTGGTGTATTTTTGGACTCTTATCTTAAGACAACCTCGGGTGCTGCGTTCATTCCGAAGGAAAAAGAGGAACTTGAAATCATGCTTAAAGTTTTCCTCCTTGAAAAAGCGGTATACGAACTTGGATACGAACTCAATAATCGGCCGGAGTGGGCAGCGATACCCATAAAAGCGATAAGGCAGATTGCAGGTATATGAATATAAAAACAGGAGAGTGGGATGATATTAGAGGGAAAATACGAATCTACTGCCCGAAAAAGCCCTCAGTTTCAACTGGGGGAGAGCGAAGCGAATAGGAGGTGTGTTATATTTTTTTTGCGTCTCTCCCGGTTAATTATGTTAATCGGGATTTTTTTATTTGCCGGCGGTGTTGTTGAAGCAAGACGAAAACCCCTCCTTACCCTTGCTTCGACGACATCTACTCAGGACACGGGGCTTTTCGATGTGCTCATCCCGACGTTTGAACAAAAGTATAACTGCCGCGTAAGGGTAATTGCCGTCGGCACGGGCCATGCGATACGTCTTGCAAGAGACGGCAACGCTGATGTGTTGCTCGTTCACGATAGAGTTGCGGAGGAAAGATTCGTTGCGGACGGTTTTGGGGTCGAAAGATTAGATGTTATGCACAACAACTTTTTGCTCGTTGGTCCCAAAAATGACCCCGCAAACGCAAAAGGACTTGACGACGCGGCAGTCGCTTTCAAAAAAATATCCGAGACGAATTCACCCTTCATCTCCCGCGGCGACAACTCAGGCACCCACAAGAAAGAAATCTCTATATGGGAAAAATCCGGAATAAAACCCGGGGGCAAATGGTATATAGAGAGCGGCTCCGGGCAGGAAACCACTTTAAGAATCGCTAACGAAAAAAAAGCGTATTGTCTCGTTGACAGCGGCACATGGCTATACATTCAAAAAGAAATAGACGCCCTTGCAAAAATTGCAGAAGGCGATTCCATCCTTCACAATCCTTACTCGGTAATCGTCGTTTCGCCCGTTAGATTTCCGTGGGTGCAGTATGATTTGGCTCAGAAATTTGCAGAGTTCATAAGGTGCCATGAAGGGCAGAGAATCATCGGAGAATTCGGTGTGGACAAATTTGGCGCCCCTCTTTTTCACCCCGATGTCATAACGGGAAAGTGATTGTAGTCGCCGACCCTGGTTGGCGCAAGTACATTAGAGCACAAGAGCACAAGAGCATAAGAGCAGTAGAGGGCAGAGATGAGAGGACAGAGGTCAGATAGAAACCGATACAGAACGCAAATTCAAATCAGGTTCTGATGGGATTAAAAAGATTGAAATCACAAATGGACACAGAAGAAAAAAGATTTGAATCACGAAAGCGCGAAAACACGAAAATACTTGTAAAGAATTTTGTGATTTCTAATTTTCGTGATTTCGTGGTAAAGTTTTTAATCTGCGATAATCCTGTAAATCTGCGTCCTAAAAAATAATTGAACGCAGATGAACGCAGAAAAACAGGATTTAAGAATTATCTGTGACAATCCTGTAAATCTGCGTCCAATTGGTTTTCCGTGTTCATCAGTGGTATAAATGTTGTTGCTGCAAATTTTAAGCAGGCAAATATAATGGGATATATAATTGACGGGATAAAACAAGGACTGGCTTTGCTCGTTTCTTTCGACAGTGAATTGCAGGGCATTGTGTTGTTGTCATTGCTCGTATCCGGATCTGCCACGCTCATTTCAAGTTTTTTTGCCGTCCCCGTCGGTATTTACCTCTCGCTCAAAGATTTCAGATTCAAGCGGTTTATTGTAGGCGTCATAAACACCGCTCTCGCCGTTCCGCCCGTAATAATAGGACTTCTTGTATATCTGCTCGTGAGCCGTCGAGGCCCATTGGGAATTTTTGAAATGTTGTTCACGCCTTACGCTATGCTCATCGCCCAGAGCATTTTGGCCGCCCCAATAATAACGGCTCTGACACATTCGGCTTTGAAAAATATCTCAAAAGACACCAGAGCTCTTTCTTATTCATTGGGTGCAAATCGTTCGCAGATGGTTTTTGCTTTGCTCTATCAGGGAAGGTTTGCATTTTTGTCGGCGCTGATTGTGGGATTTTCCCGAGTGGTGGGTGAGACGGGAATGGCTCTGATGGTCGGAGGCAATATAAGAGGAATGACTCGCGTTATGACTACGGCGATAGCGCTGGAGACGACGAAAGGCAACTTTGAACTCGGCATAGCGCTCGGCATGGTTCTACTTTTCGTCGCCGTCGGCATCAATGTATGTCTTCAAGCATTGCAAGGTAAATAGCAAATAGCGAATAGTGAATAGTTAAAAGGTTAAAGGTCAAAGGTTAAAGGTTAAAATGTTTGGTCGTAATTTTAATTTTAACTTTTTACCTTTAACTTCTCCGAAGGAGCAAATAGTGACGGATGGTAATCGGTAATCAGTTATGGGTAATCGGTGAATGGCGAACAATGAAAAATGAAAAATGTAAAATTAAAAATTATGTAGCGGCGGGATTGCTATCCCGCAAAATGTTCGGCGAATACAATTCGCCCGCTACAATTTCGCATTTTTAATTTGAATTTTTAATTGTGTCCGCGAATGAAAATAGAAACGCGAAATGTCGTAAAAAAAATAGACCAACGCGAGATTTTGAAAGACATAAGCGTCGCTCTTGTTCATGGCGTAAATGTGTTTATCGGTCCAAACGGCGCTGGTAAAACCACCCTTCTTAAAATTCTTGCTCTTCTCGATTCGCCCACAGAAGGGGAAGTTTTATACGACGGCAAATCCGCATCCTGTTTAACTTCCGGACAAAAAACCGAAATCAGAAGAAAAATCGGATTCGTATTCCAGAATCCGTTGTTTCTAAATGACAGCGTTCTTAAAAATTTAACATACGCAATTAAAATAAGGGGACTGACGCCCAACAAAGAAAAAATCGAACAGACGCTTTTTAAGACAGGACTTTTAGACAAAATAAATACCGACGTCCGCTTCCTTTCCGGCGGAGAAAAACAAAAACTTCAAGTCGCGAGGGTTCTTCTTTTTGACACAACTCTTTTATTTCTAGACGAGCCGACCGCTAATCTTGACCCATTGAGTTCCAAAGAACTCGAAAATCTCATAAAAACTCTTGCAACTTCCGAAAAGACACTTGTACTCTCAACTCACAATCTAACCCAAGCCCGAGGTTTTTCTAAAAAAATATTTTTCTTAAAAGAAGGCAGTATTATACAGCAGGGAGCCCCGGATGAAATTTTTCTGCGTCCCGTATCTGTAGATGTCGCCGAGTTTTCTCTCTCCGAGAATGTGATTTATGGCGAGGTGCTCCTGGAAGGCGGGGAAAGTTATCTTGTGTCGGAAGGTTTAAGAATAAATGTCGTCTCGGGTTTTGTTGGCGCCGCCGCCGGCATAATAAGACCGGAAGATATAATTCTCTCAAAAACCCCGATAGAATCATCCACCCGCAACTGCTTCAAAGGTGTGATAAAGCACATCGAACCCGCCTGGCCGATTTGTTCAATTGTGGCGGATTGTTCGGGAGTATTCATAACCTCCGTCGTAACGAAACGTTCTGTGGTTTCCATGGCCTTAAAAGTCGGCGATGAAATATATCTTACTTTCAAAGCTACAAGCGTTCATGTCTTGGAAAGGCGGATGGCATCATCGCCGAGCAAAGTGTGATATTAAATCAAGTCGCATCGCTTTATAAAAATTTTGGCTCTTCTCCATTTTTTGTTGTGCGTATAAAAACAAAGTGTTTGAGCGGGTTTAATCAAGTGTGAACACTTGATTACCTCGCAGTCCCGATTTATCGGGACGAGAATGAGCGAAAATACTTTGTTTTTACATAGCGGTATTGCAAAATTTTTACCCAATGTTACAACAACATTTGGAGAAGAGCCAAAATTTTTTAGCAAAAACTTGACAGACCTTGTTTATTTTTTGTAAAATTTCACCTAGTATATCCTACGCGCCCTAGTTCCCCCCACTAGGGCGCATTTTTTTTGTTAGTTTCCGGCGAGGAGATTGCATGAATTCGGCGAAAATTGCCGGCTGGATTAAAAAGAAAGTAAATGGCTCCCGGGCGGCCGGTGCCGTAATCGGTCTTTCCGGGGGTATAGATTCGGCTGTCGTGGCTCTCCTTTGCAAAAAAGCTCTCGGGGAAAATATTGTTTGTCTCATAATGCCATGCCACTCTCAAAAAGGCGAGATCGCCGCCGCTATATCTTTCGCAAAAAAATTCAGACTAAAGTATAAAATAGTCGACATCACGAAAATCTACGACGCTATGATGAAAATATTGCCCCCAGGGAAGATGCTTTCCGCAGCGAATATAAAGCCGAGACTCAGAATGCTCACCCTTTACTATTTTGCGAACAATCTGAACTATCTTGTGGTGGGAACGGGCAATAAATCCGAGCTTTCTGTGGGCTATTTCACGAAATACGGCGACGGAGGAGTCGACATACTTCCCATAGGAAATTTTTACAAAAGCGAGGTAGTTGAACTGGCCAGATATCTCGGTGTGCCGGATGAAATTATAAATAAAGCTCCCGCCGCCGGATTGTGGCCGGGTCAGACGGATGAAGGAGAAATTGGCATCACTTATCCTGAGCTTGAAAAGATTCTCAGGATATATGAATCGGGTAAAATGATCGCGGATTTTCGTGTAAAAAAGATGATAGTCCGTTCCGAGCATAAAAGAAGACCACCCGATATTTTTAATCCGTGAAATATTTTGGAGGTTATCGCAAATGAGTTACAGAAAAAAGTTTATTTTTTTAAGCTTATTGTTTATGGGTTCTTTTTTTTCAAAGAATCTTTGCGCTCAGGCGTCAGTTTCCGCTTATCAGTTTTCGCTGAAATCGGTGAAAGGGGAAAAAGTCGAACTTTCGCCTTACAGAGGGAAAGTTGTTTTTCTCGATTTCTGGGCCTCTTGGTGTCCTCCCTGTAAGGCTTCAATTCCATTTGTTTCGAAACTCTATGAAAAGTATAAAGGAAACAAAGACTTCGTTATCATAGGCATAAATATGGAGAACATATCTGATGCCCAAAAATACATATCGCAAAAAGACATAAAATACCTGAACGTCATTGGCGATGATATCACGGCCAGAAATTATCAGGTCAGAGGCATTCCGACGTTTATACTTATCGACAAAAGAGGAAATATCGTCGGACGTTGGGTGGGGTTTGCCGATTCGATTTATGACGAATGGACAAAGAGCATCGATGAAGCGCTTGCCGAAGTTATAAAAGAACCGAAACCGAAAACTCCCGCGCGCCGTCGAAGAAGAAGATGAAATGAATTTGCGGAATACTTCGAATTTATTCGATGGATTTCTAATGGGACGCGGATGAACGCAGAAAAAACGGATTTAAGAATCAAATTTTTTTTCTTAATTCTCACCACTTAATCCGAGTGGTTAAGAGGTTTTTTATCTGCGACAATCCTGTAAATCTGCGTCCTAAAATTCATTTGGGGAAATTATTATGAAAACTCAAAAATTCGAAGAAGAATTTGAGAAAGTCAAAAACTATGCTCTCAAATACGCCGCAAAAGAGGGCTTCGATTTAAACCCCGATGAAAACATATTAAATACCGTAATAGAAGGTCTCGTCAGAAACAAGAACAAATACGGCAAGCAGTACTGTCCATGTCGTATGGTTTCCGGCAATTCCGACGAAGACCGCCCCAAAGTATGTCCCTGCAAATGGCACAAAGAAGAGATTGAAAGAGATGGACGATGCCACTGCCTGCTTTTCTTCAAAAAAAATAATGAAAAAACTCTTTCTGCTCGACGGGAATAACATCGTTCACAGGGCATACCACGCCATCGCCCCGCTTACTACTTCAAAGGGCGAGCAGATAAACGCGGTATTCGGCGCGGCGAGGATGCTTTTAAAAATACTGAAAAAATACTCCCCCGAATATGTCGCTGTTTGCTTCGATTATCCCGCCAAAACATTTCGGCATAAGAATTACGCCCAATACAAAGCCACAAGAAAAATAGCCGATGAGGAACTGAAGCATCAGTTTCCTATAGTGAAGGATTTCGTAAGGGCGTTTAATTTGCCGCTCATCGAGATGGAAGGCTTCGAAGCCGACGACATAATAGCCACATTCGTCGAGAAATTCGGCGGCAAAACCTGCGAGATAATAATAGTGACAGGCGACAAGGATGCGCTCCAAATAGTTGGCGGAAACGTGAAAGTTTTAGACGAACTCAAAGAAACGCTTTACGACAGCATCAAGGTTGAAAAAAGATACGGGATACCTCCTTCGGGGCTTGTCGATTACTTCGCTCTTGTGGGCGATAAATCTGACAATATTCCCGGTGTGAAAGGCGTTGGTGAGGTAACAGCGCTCACTCTGATAAAAAACTACGTTACTCTTGATGGAATATACGAAAACCTCGGGAAAATTCCGGAAAAGATAAGAGAAAGACTCTCAATTCAAAAAGAGAGCGCCTACAACTCCCGTTTTCTTGCCACGCTAAACCGCGAGGTGCCGCTGGATTTGGAATTAGAAGATTTAAAAAGGAGAGATTTTGATTACGAAAAACTAACAGGACTTCTGAAAAAATACGAATTTACGACTCTTATGAAGGAAGTTTTGCCCGCCGTCTCGCCGAAGGCCGGGTATTCTAAAAAAATAATTTTTGACGAAAACTCTTTAGACAATCTTTTGGACGAAATAAACAGGGTAAAATCCGCTTCAGTTGATATTGAAACGACTTCAATAGATTTCCTGAAGGCTGAAATCGTGGGGATATCAGTCTCGACGGACATAGCCCAATCTTTCTACATACCTATCGGGCATAAATATCTGGGTTCGCCGGAGCAGCTTTCAGAAGAGTTAGTATTAAAAAAATTAAAGCCTCTGCTTGAAGACGAAAAAATAAAAAAATACGGCCACAACCTGAAATTCGATATGCTTGTCCTAAAAAAGCACGGTGTGAATCTCAAAGGAATTTACTTCGACACGATGATTGCTTCATATTGCCTGAATCCTTCACGGCAGTACCACGGCCTCAAAGATGTGGTTTTTGAGGTTTTGGGCGACAGGATGGTTGAGATAGAGGAACTTCTTGGAAAAGGAAAAAGTCAAAAAACGATGGATGAAGTTTCCGTAGAATCCGCCGCCGACTACGCCATGGCCGATAGCCATTATGTCTTACGTCTCGCCGAGAAGTTTTCTGATGAGATTGATGAAAAGAAACTTTCCGGTTTATTTTTCGATGTCGAGATGCCTCTTCTTGAAGTTCTCTCAAGGATGGAAGAATTCGGAATAAAGATAGATGTGGAGTACTACAAGGAGCTTTCCATGGAAGTTGGCAGTAGGATATCGCAAATTGAAAGGGAAGTTCGCGATATTGCCGGAGAGGAATTCAACCTGAATTCACCCAAACAGCTTTCGTTTGTTTTATTCGAAAAACTGAAACTGCCCCCCGTTAGGAAGACAAAAACGGGGCTATCTACCGACGAGGAGGTTTTAAAGATTCTTTCCACACAGCATGAACTTCCCCAAAAAATGCTTTTGCACAGAGAGCTTTCGAAACTAAAAAGCACGTATATCGACGCTCTGCTGCCTCTGGCGGATGAAAAAAGCCATAGAATTCACGCTTCCTTTAATCAGACGGTTACAGCTACCGGTCGACTTTCTTCAAGCGACCCAAATCTTCAAAACATCCCCGTAAAAACCGAGGAAGGAAGAAAGATAAGACGCGGTTTCATCTCCGAAGACGGCTTTGTTTTGCTTTCCGCCGATTACTCGCAGATAGATTTACGAATCCTTGCTCACCTTTCCGGAGACGAGAATATGTGCGACGCCTTCGCAAAAGGGGAGGATATCCATATTCGTACAGCGATGGAACTTTTTGGAAAATACGATGATAAATGCAGCTCCCGAATTTATTCGGGGGCGAGTCCCGATTTCATCAGGATAAACTCCGCGAATAAAAGCGAAGCGAATAGGAGCGTTGCAAAAACGATAAACTTCGGGATAATCTACGGAATGAGCGCCTACGGACTTTCACAATCTCTCGGGATAGATCAGTCGATGGCCGCATCTTACATAGAGAATTATTTTTCGAAGTATTCAGGCGTAAAAAGATGGATTGAGCAAAACATTGCCGCAGCGCGCAAGAACGGTTATGTCAAGACGCTTCTGAACAGAATCAGATATATTCCCGAGATAAACTCTTCAAACAACCAGATAAAAACTTCCGCCGAAAGGGTAGCCACAAACACCCCCGTCCAGGGGAGTTCTGCCGACATAATAAAGCTCGCGATGATAAATATTCATAGAAAGCTAAAAGATGAAGGCGGGAAGTTGAAAGATATAAAAATGCTTGTACAGGTTCACGATGAGCTATTGTTCGAAATATCTCAAAAGGAGCTTGCCTCGACGGCGGCATGGATAAAAAAAGAGATGGAGCAAGCGATAAAACTTGATATTCCCGTCGTGGTTGATTTGAAATGCGGAAAAAACTGGGACGAGATGAAGCCTCTGGTATTATGAGTCCGTTGAAAAACATGATATAAGGTAGAAGGTAAAAAGGTAGAGAGGTAGAAGGGCAAAGAGTTTACATTTTCTTAGTATGAAAAAAATTGTGGTGGGATTAACAGGGGGCGTCTGCAGCGGCAAAACGACCGTATTGAATGAGTTTAAAAAGTATGGATTTAAAACGCACAATGCCGATGAAATATCGAAAAAAGTTTTTTATAAACCGAAAATTCTTGAAAAAATAAAAAAAATATTCGGCACCGCTGATAGAAAAAAAATAGCCATGCTCATTTTCAGCGCCGCAAAAAAAAGAAAACAACTCGAAAGAATAATTCATCCGCTCGTTATTGAAGAAATTAAAAACTTCTCCGCTTCAACCCGCCGCTCGCCACTCGTAGTTGTTGAAGCGCCGCTTCTATTTGAAAAAAAATTAAAAAAATTGTTTAATATGACTGTTACGGTTTGGACAACAAAAGAGCATCAGATCGCCCGGCTTGGAAAACAGGGCATAAAAAAAAGAGACGCTGTCAGAAGGATTTCTTCCCAGATGCCGCTTTATTTTAAGAGAAAACTATCCGACAAGGTGATATTAAACGTGGCGGGTCTGGGGGATTTAAGAAAACAAGTAAAAAAAATAGTAGAAGAAATAAAAAGCAACCACTAATCGCTTATACGATGGCGCGATTATACTCTTACACCAACTCAAATGTGGCAGTGCTTTAATTTATCCCGACATCAGGTTGGGAAAGGAGGATGAAACTATGGTAAGAAAAGAGACTGCAAAAAACTCACCGACGGCGAGAGGAATAAAACAGCCGCCCACAAAAAAACCGCCCGTAAAGAAAGCCGTTTTGACCCAACCGAACACATATATAAAGGTAGACCATCCCGTTTCGGGGGAGATAATAGCGGCTCATCATTACGCCGTAAGAATATCCACCGACGCTCTCGGAAGTGTTGAGATTTCACTTGACGGCAAAACCTGGCACCCATGCCGTCAGGCCGTAGGCTTTTGGTGGTACGATTGGCATCGCATACCATCCGGCTTCCATAAACTGCAGGTGCGCGTCATAGATGCCGCCGGCTTCATAGCCAACAAATCAAAAATTATAAAATGCGAATGTCGCTAAAATAAACTGTGATTTTTGTCACATTTTGTGGAATAGGCAAGATGCCGATTCGAACATTTGTTCGAATTTTCCGTCTGAAACATTGTCCTGGTGTTTTTTCTTAACCTTCGATCCATGCCATCCACTTTTGTGACTTTTGTCACACCCCTTGACTTTTTTGCCCGCATTTGGTATAGTCATATTGATGAAACAAGCGCGGAGGTGCGTTATGAAAAAAATTTCAATTTTTTTTGTTTCTTGTCTGATACTCAACATTCCTCAATTGTCGGCGCAGCTCAAGGTCACGAGGGTTGTTGGGGAAGTAAAAGCCAGAGATGATGCCACCATGGAATGGCAGACGGTCTCAAGAGGTCAAAACATCTCTGCAGGAGCACAGATTAAAACATCCCGCCGTTCATCTGTTGAAGGGGTAACAATTCAAAATCACAAAATCAAAATCGACGAAAACTCAATTGTTGCCGTAGATGAAGCGAGCAAAAATGCGAACGTATTTTCAATGATGGTTGGTAAAATTCGTTCATGGGTCAAACGACTCCGTCCCATTGACAAATATCATGTAAGAACTCCTGTATCCGTGATATCAGTCAGAGGAACCGATTTTTCCGTCTCGGTTGATGAGGCGAATAAAGTCAGGGTCGAAGTCTATGAAGGAATTGTCGCTGCGAGAGAAGAAATGACGGGGATTGAAATCGAGATTCCCGAGGGACATTCCACCACTATAATAGAAAATACTCCGCCGTCCGCCCCTGAAAAATTAGACATTGAAAAAACAGAGATACCCGAGACGGAGCGGATAAAATCTGTTGTGCAAGCGGAGATGTTTGATGAAATATCGAAAGACGCCGTCTTGTCCCGCGCCGCCGCCGAAATAAAACTCGCCGAGTTTCAGAACGGAAAAGCGATAATTGATGTTCACGGAAAAAGGGTGCGTCTGGAAGAATATGTGGTGCGTCCCGCCGAAAACCAGTTCAAATATGTCGTCTTAAATACCCGCGAAAACAGATTTGATTTTGGGAAGTTACTGTTTACGTTCAACAGCGCGCTTCCCAGAGATTTGACCGAAGCCACGAAAAATATGTTTTATTATGACGGCGTCACAAAGCCGTCGAACTGGCTTACCGGCGTCGATTCCGTTATGTCGAACACAGTTGACAAAGTAAACGAAGTTGCCACCGGTGGAAATATGTACGCTGATAACCCCGCGAATCCGAAGTCGTGGTATCTTATGTTTAATGAATTCAAATTTCTTGTAAATGACAAGAAGTGGTGGGACTTCACGGATAGTAATCAAAACGGTAGATTGGATTCGGGCGAACTTTTGTATTACAACATTGCTACCGGCTTGCCGCTCAATTTCAGGACCGACTTTCAATACGATTCTAAACTCGGCAAATACTATTTCCTTGACGGCGAAAGAAAGGTATATTTTAACGAATTTTCCCAGCCCGGCGGCCCCGAGGTGTTTCACTTTTACCAGAGAAATAATTATTCAAAGAACCAGTGGATTGCCGCAAGCGACTACATTGCCGATGACGACGGAAAAATCATAACGATAGCGGACCTTAAAAACAAGAAACCGGAAGAGTTGCGGGATTATGCTTACAAACTCAACCTCCAAAGAACATATACTTCAAGCGCTTTTACGAATCAGAATGCTAAAAATGACAAAGGAGAAATTACAATAGACCTTGTATTTAGTTCGAAACTCCTTGTTGACTCGGGGATTTTGTCGCTGCCGAATCCGCAAAATTATACCGCCCCGGCGTATTGAGAGCGATGAAGCGATGGAGCGATGGAGTGCAGAACTGAAGACAAAAATCGAAAAGCGAACTGAAAACAAAGAAAAGGTTGTTGAAAGTCGGCTGGAAAATCTGCTAACTACCAAAGAAGAATTAGAGTGATGAGAAACCCCACCCGTGGATTATTTTGGAGTATATATTGAAGAACCGGATGTCTTAATTGGACACGTTTGGTTTTGTGAGGGAAACTCAAAGGATGGATTGTTCGTTATGGAATTGAAAAAAGTATTATCCGTAATTTTATTTTTGATGTTAATGGGAAGCACTTCTTTCGCTCAGAATTTCGTGAAAGTGCCGATATATGGTGGCGAAGTAGACCATATCGCCCTGTGCGTATCAAGCCCGTCAGTTATGTATGCAGGAAGCGCTTATGCCGGTTTCTGGATTTCTAAAGACGGCGGTGATAAATGGAAAGCCACTAATTTTTATGACACAACTTCTATTGGCTCTGACAGATTTGTAGTTCATCCAGTACAGCCCAACATAGTCATTGCCCGCGCGGGCAACAGCGGCAATAAATTGTATCGTTCAACCGACTACGGACAAACATGGACCGCTGTCGGCAGTTTTGAAGCTTACAATAATCCAAATATCGTAAAAATAGTTGCGTCTGAAAAAAATCCAGGTACTTTTTATTTGTTGGGAAACAATCTTGTTGCTTCAGACGGTGTTGTTTATAAATCAACCGATGGAGGTGTAACCTGGACAAAAACAGGTTTTACAAGCGGCGGGAAAGCGGTAACAGATTTATGTGTGGATATAAATGATACTATGTATGTTACAGCGACTAACGAAAAGCCTGCTATGTTTCTGAAATTTGAAAGTGGTGTAACAAATGGAGCGCTTTATAGAAGTGCAGATAGTGGACTCACCTGGACAACCGTCAGAACTTTTGATGCTGCGCCACGATATGTTGTATCATCATCAAACACGGTTGCTGTGGCAACCTGCAATAGTGATTTCTGGGCCGGTATTTATATAAGCACGAACAATGTTCAGAGTTTCGTTTTCAAATCCGGTGCGAGTTCTACTATGGGAACGGCGTTAGCAGTTACGCCAGATGGAAACAGGATATACTATTTGCAGCGCACTTTTTTTGTGACCGTTTCTTCCAATACCGGCTCAACCTGGAGTGATTTTGTCGCTATATCCACCGGTGCACTAAACGGTAAAAGGCATATCTGGTCGTACACATTTTTAATTGACCCGATAAATCCTAATAATATGTATCTTTCCGACTGGTATGAAAACGCATTTTACAAAAGTACCGATACAGCGGTAACCTGGCGAGTGTCAAATATGGGTCTTGGCGGATTGGTTGTTTATAACGGCTGTAAAGACCCCGGCGGCAATATATATGTATTAGGTCGTGCGGGGGTTTTCAAAAGCACGGATACGGGTAAGACATGGAAAGAAATATACAACCCATCAATGGCTTATGGCCGGACACTTCAGTTTGATGCCGGGGTCATAACCGCGGCGACGACCAATTATGTTTATCTTGCTGGCGCCGGTAAAATGTGGAACAGCACTGACGGCGGAACAACCTGGAACGAAGTTCTGTCAAACGGCTATTTGCCGGCAAGCAAAATTGTTTACCGGCCTGATAATCCCGCAATTGCTTACGCTGGTTTTCGCGATGTTAATTCCATCGCTGCTACTTCAAGGAAATATCTCTATAAAACAACTAATTTCGGCGCAACATGGACTCAACTTAATTTGGAGGGGATGTCGGTACAGTCGCTTGCGATTGACCCACAAAAGCCAACAATTCTTTATGCCGGTTTGGGCGAAATTGCTAACTGGAAGGGGCAGACACATGCATTTGGTGGACTCTGGAAGATAGTTGATGACGGCATATCAGTTTCCTGGAGTAGAATAGGACTTGAAAATAAAGCGCCATATAGAATAGTCGTTGACACAGCGAGCGTGATTTATGCCGCCTGCGTTGAAACATCTGATAGAACTATGGGTCCCGTATATGTTTCAAAGGATGGTGGCACGAAATGGAATAAAGTGCAGATTATTAGTGAAACCGGCCGGGATGAGTTGGGTAGCGGCATAATAGATATAGAATGTTTCGGTGACATCATTTATATATGCACGTGGTCTGGCGTATGGGCTTCCGGCAATAAGGGATTGACCTTTTCAATAGTCGCTAAGCAAAAAGACATAGGTTCCCCGAGATGCCTTGTAATCGGCTCTATGTATACAGGTGCGTCACGCGGTTTTTATAAACTTAGTTGGACGCCAACTACCGGTGGATTGGCTTTAACAGTCAGCAAACCACAAGTGTATGCGTTCCCCAATCCGTTTAATGCGAAATCCCATAGTTACACCGTTTTGAAGTATATCGTTCCACAAGGCAAAACCGTGACATCGTTAAGAACGAGCATTTACAATATAGCCGGTGAACTTGTTTACGAGTTTTCTGACGATACTAATTTACAAGGCGGCAGCGCTTATTATTACGCTTGGGACGGCAAAAATAAGCATGGCGAAAAATGTGCCGAAGGAGTGTATATAGTAGTGTTTGCTTCCAATCTGGATACTGCAAGAACAAAAGTTGTACTATATAGAAAATAAAACTTTTGGGGATGCTGTTATGAAAAAGTATTTAATTTTGGTTTTAACAGTTACAACTTTCTACTTCTTACTTTTCGCTTCCTGGCTTTATGCCACAAGTATTTCTAACAAATCCGGCACCACCGGCTACTCATTTCTTAAAATAGCCCAGGGTGCTCGTGCGGTTGCGATGGGCGAATGCTATGTCGCTCTTGCTGACGATGTCGATGCGGTGTATTTTAACCCTGCGGGTCTTGCAAAACTCTCATCCCGTGAAATTAGTACGAATTATACTTTGTGGTTTGAAGACATCAATAAATCGTATATCGGTTATGTCCATCCACCATTCAGGTTCGGAACACTCGGTTTGGCGGTTAATTATGTCGGCGTGCCGTTTGAGAAGAGAATGGTTGAAGGTGATTTTAAGTATGAAAAAGTGACCCTGTCAAATTTTGCAATATCTGTTGCCTGGGGTAAAAAAATGACAGAGAAAATTAACATCGGTGCAACAATGAAAGTACTCAGTGAAAATTTGCACGCCAAGAGCAATACCGGGCTGGCAGTTGATTTCGGCGGCATATACAAAGTATCTGAAACATTGGATACGGGACTGTCGCTTCAGAACATTGGCACTGATATGGACAGCGACAATAAAGACCCGCTGCCTGTGAATGTTCGTCTTGGCGTTTCAAAAAAACTCATAGATGAAAAATTGATAGTGCTTAGCGATTTATACACAGGGATTGCCGACGGGACGATGTCGTTGGGCGTTGGCGGAGAATATAAATTGGGCGAAATTTTCTGTCCCCGCCTGGGTTACAAATTCAGAATTAACAATACCAATCTGACCGGTTTGGCGGGATTAACCGCCGGGTTTGGAATAAAATACAAGAAGTATCATCTGGACTATGCGTTTGCACCATTCGGCGATTTAGGCAACTCCCACCGCATCTCTTTTGGTGCCAAGTTTTAAGTGGCAGAAGTTGTCAGTTTTCGTCGGCTTTCAGCCTTCTGAAGACATTCGGGGACAGGCTCCGATAAACGCAGATGTCATTGCGAGGATTGTCCCGAGCGCAGGCGGGTGGGTGGAGCGATGAAGCGATTAAGTGAGGAAGTGAGTGTAGCAGGATGATAATAAAATCCCCCTTTAATTCCCTTGGCACACCCCTAAACACTCTTTCATAGAGTGGAAAATGGGGAAGGGGCATCCCCTCTATTAAGAGGGGACAGGGGTGTGTAAAGGGGAATTTACAAATGGAACGCAGATAAACGCAGATTTGGTAAGATTGACGCAGATGTTTTTAAAATCCATTTAATCTGCGAAAATCTGCGTCCTAAAATAATCATAGGAGATATAAAAGATGGTTGCTCTACAAAAAATTAGTTTTACTGCCGTACTTACGCACCTCTTGTGCCGACCATGGTCGGCAACCACAGCTCTTGTATCTTTGCGCACTTCTGCTCTTGTGCACTTATACTCTTGTGCACTTATACTCTTGTGCACTTGCGCTCTATTTTCTGAAGTCAAAGTAACGCCTGTCGCCTCTGCATTTTTGGGCGGCGGTCAGTATTTTCTGGAAAACAACAATTCCTTTGGCGGGAATATTGATTTATATCTTTGTCCCGTAGTTAACTTTTCAAAAGACACAGCGCTCCTTCCTATGTATATCGGCTCGTATCGTGGCACAAAAGATGTCCGGGAACTTGTCGGCGGCGGGACGATTACTCAGGAAGTCCAGAATCATAATGTCAACTTAAAGTTTGTCACAAAATTTTCCGAGACGTTAAAGTTTGGAGCGAGAGCGGGTTATAAACTCGAATATCTGAAAGAGACAAAAGACGAAAGATGGGCAAAAGGGCTGTTTGATTACTCCCGCCCCGTCATCGGTGTCGAGTTTGAGAAAATTTTCGGCGGAAATTCACTTAAAGCGGGGCTGGATTACTCAATAATGACATACCCGAACTATCAGTCGCTGATTTCAAAAGATGCGTTTAAAATATCTCTTGACACGACGACATATCGCGAACTTTCCACCAATGCCGGAAAAAATGTTCTTGACACCTCAAACATCTCATTCGCACTCTCATGGTTAAGAGCGATTTCCGAGTCGTCGCACTGGAGAATTTCAAACGACTTTATATACAAAAATTTTATGGACCAGAAAGTTGTAAAAGACGACGGTTCGTTTTCAGACGCTCTCAGAACGGATATGCTCAACACGCTCGGCGGCTCATACAACCTATCTTTTTCGAGATTAAGAATGTCGATTGCCGACTCAATACGGTTTCACTACTCCAACCAGAACTCTTACGACGCAAAGAGAACGAAGTATATTCCGTCTCATTATAATTTCATCGAAAATTTATTCATTCCATCTTTAACTTTCTATCTCGGAGAGTTTGAACCATATACCGCACTTTCGCTTTTTACGGAGTTCTCAAACAGGTTTTATTTAGAACGTCTTGCTCAAAATTCTTCCGGCGAGTATCTGTCTGAAAAAACACATCAGTCGACGCAGACGGCGGGAATAAGTTTGAACTATCCGCTCTTTAAGGGGCTTTCGGCGAAACTTACTTCAAGTTATAGAACGACGTCTTCTAATATGAAATACGAAGGAAATTACAAATACAACTACTCTGTCTTTAACTACTTTCTGGGCATAAACTGGGAGTTGTAAAAATTTTAACTTTACAATGAGACCATTGAAAATGGGTAAGATAAACCGGGATGTGACAAAAATCACAATTTCGGATTTTTCCGACGGAAGACATTGCTTGAAAAAGTGAGATTTCAAGAAAACACTTGACAGCACTTTGATAAATTTGTATAAGGTTGAGCGTGGAAAACAAAAGAGATAAAATAAATTTGCGAAGCACCCAGAGTTCATTCAGGGATGAAATCCGCCTGTCTGGCGTCAGGCACGGCAAGGATTTCATAAGGAGGGTGGTTATGGTTAAAACATTTTTTCTAAAAGGATTTGCTGCATTCTTTGCTGTTTTGCTTTTTTCAGTAAGTTTGTTTTCCGCTACACTAAAAGTAAAAGTTAATTCACCAACAGCGGCATTACCAGATGCGGTAGTTCTTGCTGTTGGATTTATAGAAGGTAGTGGAGAACCATCAGATTATCTGTATGTTGCCAAGACATCAACCGGTGGAACCGGTCAACTACCAATTGGTGAAGCGGAGTTTATCAATATCTCCTCAACTGATGCTGTCTCTGGCAAAAAAATTACCTATAAAATTGGTTTTGTTAAACAAAAATATCTACCTACAATAAAAGAGCAAATCAACAATCCGAACATACCTCGTGTGAGTTTTTCTCCCGATACTGTTTATCCAACACCGCCCCTTTCGGATTCAGCTGCCGCTAATGGGAACATAGATTTGTCAAGGACGCCGTTCATTATGAACCCCACCCCATCGGATTTTAAAGCAGGGGTGTTAAATATAAAAATTTCTACTGCGGGGATTACTGATGGGACACTATTTCTTCTTGATTTAAGACATCATCTTACTGACGAATCTGTAAGTGTTGCATTGCAGCCAAAGATAGGTCAGGATTTGGAAGGAAAATTTGGGTTACAGATATATAATGTTCCACCGGCGCCCGCAAACACATATCGTCTTTTTGTGATGCGGGCAGGTACTCTGGAAGGAGCGGAAGTTATTGTTTCAACAGCAATTTATAACGACCAGGACACATTTCAAGATGTTAGACTTGGTTTTATTTCAGGCACCCGTTCTGATGTAACGACAACGGTTGATGTTTCAAAAATTGCTTTTGAAGGAATCGTTGTTAACAAATCCAGCCAGCCAATTGCAAATTGTTCTGTAGAAATCAGAGATATGGATCCGACGTATGGACGTCAGAATTTTTTTAGAACATTAACAGATGTTTCTGGTAAGTTTGTTGTCCATAGCCCAGTCAGTATTTCTTCTTATTCGGTTCAGATATCAAAATTGGGCTATAAGTCAAAATTTGATAACCCTGACGGCAAAGGTTATTATTATGCGGGCAACAGAGTTCTTCTTCCAAAATATTTTCTTGATGAGGCAACAGGAACTATAAAAGGCAGGATTACACTAAACAACAAAGGTCTTCCTGATGCGTGGGTTCATCTTAAAACAGAATGGGATTGGTTTGTTGGCCCATATCCAAAACAACCAGACCAGGGTGGCTGGTTCAACACAACTACAAAGGGTGACGGTTCTTATGAACTTAAAGGTCTTGCTCCGGGACAATACAACTTAGAAATTAATCACAATACTTTAAGCAAGGGGTCAACAATTTACTGGAAAGGTGGTGGTGCTCCAAATCCAGCTCAGCCATGGAACTGGAGATATGTCTATAACTACGGTGGAGACCATGTATCTTCAAAGTCAGCCACTGCATTTGACCCTGACGGACCCGGCTCGCTCCCTTCTGAGTATTATAGGTTGACTGATGACCGTAGAATTGTAATCACATCTGATACCATAAAATCAATTGTTTATAGCACTGCCGGAGTTGTATTGGTTGGTGAGAATGCTGATATTAACATAGACTTTAATGTGCCTCTTTCAACCAATGCCGGTATAAGCGGTATGATTTATTTCTCGCTTGATGCACCAACTATTGATGTAAGCAAGTTTAAAATTATCGCCCGTCCTATGGACCCGGATACTCGTGAATGGATAGAACATAAGGGTCAGGGGACTGTGTTTTATGCTGACAGCGCCCATCTTGTTGCTTCATACACAAAAAGTGCTACACGACATGATATGAATTTCAGAATCAATGTATCAACAGGGGCTTATTTTGTTGAAATAAAGTCAGATAAGTGGATTCTAGCGAGATGGTATAACACCGAAGCCAGATTAAATGCTCCGGGCGATATCTTTCAACTGCCAGATATCAAAATGGTCAAAGCAGGCCGACTTGAAGGCAAAATAAAACTCCCCGATGGCAGTTACTTTCAGGCAAGGTCGGTTGCCACCGGCTTATGGCGGACAAAAGCAGAAGTTCGCGTTCGTGGAATTGATGTTGAGTTTGGAAGAGAGGAGAGGTTGGAGACTTGGTCACAGGACCCAACAAAATTTATCTTTGAATCTCTTCCCCCGGGCAAATATAACCTATGGATACACATAAGAGAAGAATCTTCCGGTGGCGGTGTCACAGAACTCTATCCAACAACCGTAATTTCAAATGTTCGTATCTCTGCTGACCAGGTAACATTTGTAGAAGCGACAGTAAAAGATGGTATTATGTGCGAACCCCTGGCGCCAATTCCACCGGATAAACCAGAAGTTGATTACACAAGCAGGTCAACACAAGGTGCTGGAGTCTATGGCATAATTGTCATTCCGTCTGCTCTCTCGCTTAATGGCTCAATGCTACAGTTGTTAATAAACAATGAGGGAATGTTAGAAGACATTCGGGTCCCATCTTTAAGTTTTGACCCTGTAAGAAGGCAATGGCAGACAGAGAAACTTCTTCCGGGCAAATACAATTTTTATATGGTATTCTTAAGAAGGTTTGGGGTTGAACCATATGATCCCCAGCTTGGTGGTCTGCCGCGCAACAATCCTGACGAATACCTGACAGTCGTAAGCAGGGCAGAAAATGTGAATGTTAAACCAGACGACCTTGCACCCGGGGCAACTTTTCAAATCAAAATGGGTGCCGGTGTTATGGGCTCAGGTATTATAACAGGACGGGTTAAAGGCAAAAATATTCTTCGTCCAGCAGATGGTGAAAAAATAAAAGGTAACTTCAATGAGTTTTTAAATTATGTCCCGACGGTAATGCTCTATGACATGGAAGGCAACTGGCGCGGGTATTCTGGTGTAAGACCGCCTTTAGAACACATGCTCAGATGGTTTTTTGCAATTATGGCCGGCAATGTAGACGCAATAAACAATATGATAAACAGTGACGACACGGCAGCTCGTTCTCATGTTCATTATTATATTGACAACCTGCCAGCAGGGAAATATGTTCTGGTCTGTGAAACAGAGAATTATCCGCCGGCTACAAAAATAATTACAATTTCAACAGGCACCACTACATTAAATATTGATTTTGACAAAGATGCGATGATGGGCGCAAAAATCTCAGGACTTATCACGGACGAAAACAATAATCCGCTCAGTGAAGCGAACATTATCCTTACGCATCGTTTGATAACCGACAAAGTCCTTTCTGGGTCAGACGGAAAATTTGAAGTCCCCGGTCTTCCGGCGGGTGCCTACAAAATAGATGTTACAAAGGTCGGATATGCAACAGGTGGCGACAAAATTTCGCTCGGTAAAGAGGACAGAACAATAACCATAAAACTAAAAACTGCATCAGCAAAAATTTCCGGTAAAATATATGTCCGTGAAAGCGATTGGAGCAAAAAAAATGTATATAGCGGGGCAAAAGTTGTTGCATACAATGAGACAGAAAATGTCATAAATCCGGCAAAATATCTGCCCGCAACGACATTAAAGACGGAAAATGACGGTTCTTACTTAATCCCCGATATAATTTTGAACAACACTTACTATGTCTATGCCTTTGTCCCTGAAAGACCTGTGTATTACAAGCGGGTTTATGTAAGTACAAATACAATGGCGGATATTGATTTTGATATTAAGCCTTCTACGCCGACTTTGAAAATCAGTATGAAAAGAACAGAGAATCCTTATATATTCAGGTTTATTATTGAATCACCGAGGCCGCTGGTCACAACCCCTGAGTGCTATTATTCTCCCGGTGCTACCTACGATGAAACTAAAAAAGTCAGGGCGCTTCCTACAAAAGGGGTTAAGAACTCTTATGCTCTTGATGTTGAAACCCCGCGAGACAGTAATGAAGAAAACTACACTCTTCGGGTTAAGGGTCAGTATGGTATGAATGAATATATGACTGAAACGCTTACATTCAGCCAGAAATCACTCATGAAAGCCAAAAAAGAAGTTGCAGACGAACTTGCCGAGGGCGGTGCAATACTCATAGACGATGAGCGAGATGACAACACCGAACTAAAACTCACTCCGGGCACGCTTACTTCCGAAGAAATGGCGGCTATGCCCCTGGGCGGTTTTCTCTCCGCGCTGCCGAACATCAAAATAACAAAAACAAGCCGCGAGATATCTCGCCTTGTAGAGACAGCGATGTCAGATATCGTCGCAAGCGACGTCTATGATATATCTCTTGACAGAGCCCAGGTGAACAAATCTTTCGATGTGGCGCTAAAATTTGACCGCGCTAAAGTCGGCGACAAGGAATTGAAAGACCTCAAAATATACAGATACAACGAAGCCGGCGATAAGTGGGTGGCGCTCGAAGGCGTCGTAACCGTTGACCCACTTGCCGGGATTATTTCGCTGGAAACCGACTCTCTAGCGACTGCAACGCAATCAAAACCTGCACCGAAATCCGCTGTTAAAAACGGCGTCTTTGCAATAAACAGAGCCGCCCCCACTTCTCAAAAAGGCGTCTTTGTGGTCTTTACGCAGGACCCCGCTACCGCCGCGGCTTACGCCGGCAAGGAATTTGTTATTTACAACTTCCCGAATCCGTTTGACTTAAAAACAAAATCGGTTGTGCTTCAAGATGTCACCAGCAACAGTAATCAGGCGGTAAAAGGTACGGTCATAAAATATGCTTTACCTGCGAATAAAGGCGGGAAAATAAAACTTTATATTTATAATCTTGCTGGTGAACTCGTCAGAACAATCGACGAAGGTGACAAAATTGGTGGGAGATACTGGTATATCGAGTGGGATGGAAAAAACGACAGAGGCAACGATTGCGCCAGCGGCGTTTATTTCCTTATAGCGGAAAAAGATGGCGAAAAACTCAATTCCAAACCGCACAAGATGGCAATAATAAAATAGGCAATAGGGAATAGGCAATAGTAAAGGACGGATGACCAATGTAGCGCCCCGTTTTATACGGGACGAATTGTAGCGGCGGGATTGTATCCCGCAATGTAGTTGTCGATTTATCGGCATTCGTGGAGGAAAATTGTCAAAGGAAAAAGGAAAATTGAAGGAAGATTGCGATAATTTTCCTTTGGCAATTAGTAATTTTCCTTAATATTGGAGGTTTTATGAAAAAGTTTTTATGTTTTGTTTTATCCTCTACCTTTCTACCTTTCTACCTTTCTACCTGTATCTATGCCGGTGTCGGCACTACCGGCGCCCAGTTTTTGAAAATTAGTCCGTCGGCGAGAGCATCGGGTCTCGGCGGGGCGTTTTCGGCGTTTAACGACGATGTGTTTGCAATTTCCTACAACCCATCAGGTCTGGCTTCACTTGAATCCGCTCAATTGGCAGCAACTTATTTAAGTTATTTTGCCGATGTCAACTTCGGATATATAGGTTATGTGGACCCGCAAACAAAAGTGGGCGCTATAGGATTTGGCATTACATATCTGATAGTTGACAAAATGGAAAAACGGGATGCTAAAGAGATGTTAATTCCGGGTGGATTCAATGCAAAAGACATTGCGTTAACGTTTGCATATGCGAAAAAAGACGCTTTGCCGTCGGTGATGGAAAACTTGTCTGTAGGCGGAGCGATGAAATTGATTTCTTCCGAAATCGACCAGACGATGGCATACACCGCGGCGCTTGACTTATCGGCTTCGTATTTGCCCAACCCTCAAATAACCACAGTGCTTGCCGTTGAAAATATCTCATGGGGGATCAGGTTCAAAGAAGTGACAGACCCACTGCCGCTCAATTTAAAACTAGCGGGCGCTTATGCGCTCAACGAAAATCTGAAAGTCGGCCTTGACATCAATCAGTATCTCATCGACGCAAAATTTTACGCTTCACTGGGCGGCGAATACTGGCTTGCTGATAGAAAACTCGCCCTGCGCCTGGGATATAAATACGGCTATGACACGTCGTCGCTCGGAAGCATAGTTGGTCTTGCGGCTGGACTTGGCTTTCGCATCTGGGGAGCCGGAGTTGATTACGCATTCGTTCCCTTCGGAGATCTTGGCAACACCCATCGCGCTTCATTCAGCATGAAATTTTAGAGAAAACGGAATCATCGCCAAAAATAAAAAATCCCACTTTTGTGGGATTTTTTATTGCGGGGGGTGGATTTGAACCACCGACCTTCAGGTTATGAGCCTGACGAGCTACCGGGCTGCTCTACCCCGCAACTCCATTATAGCAATTCCTGTCTTTTTTGTCAACCCCACACCAATGAAACGCAGGATTAAGTTCATCCACGATTTTTTTATATCTGCAAATACCCAACCCGAAATTTGAATTATTTTCTGATATTTTATACAATAATTTATGCGAAGTTCAATATTAACAAATGAGGGCACAATATGATTACTTATTTATTAAAAGGCGGTTTTATGATGTGGCCGCTTCTGGGTTGTTCCATAATATCCCTTGCTATCGTTATTGACCGTATTTTTTTCTTTCACAAGATAACAATTGACGAACATCTTCTTATGGCGAAGTTGAAAAAAGAGATAAAAAATGGGGATTTCTCAAATGCACTCGGTATATGTGATAAACACCCGGGTCCGCTCGCAAAAATTATGCAGGCGGCGATAAAAAATTTCGCTTTAAGGCATCAGGAGATAGAAGAAATACTCGAACGGGAGATTTTAAACGAAATGCCTAAGGTCGAAAGATATATCCCCGGATTGGCGGTAATAGCGTCGATATCAACTCTCATGGGTTTTACAGGGACGGTTACTGGAATGATTCGAGCGTTCAGTGCGATAGCAGAATCGGGGGTTTCTTCCCCGGACGTCGTAGCCACTGGAATTTCCGAAGCGTTGATTACTACCGCCACGGGACTTATAATTGCGATACCCACTCTGATATTTTATCACTACTTTACCTACAGAGTTGGACGACTCTCTCTTGAGATTGAAAGGTGCGCAAACGAGCTTCTTGAGATGAAACCGAAACAGAATTTGGCGGGTGGCAAGTAGTAGTAAGTGGTAAGTAATGAGCGGCAAGTATCTAAACATTTACCATATTGAAATTGTTGAAAAACCCATCTTTTTCACTTAAAGGGCAGTTTCTTAACGGTTAAAAGTTTCAATCAGACCGCAAAACTCCTCGCTTTGCTCGTCAGACATTGCGGTCTAAACGATTTCAACTTTTAACCTGAAACTGCCAAATCGTTCAAAAGATTAAGGTTTTTCAACGAGCTCATATTACTACCTATTTACTGCTTACTGCTTATAAATAGGACAGGAGGCGGAAAAATGACGGTTAAATCTGAGAAAGAATTATTTCTGACAGATGCGCAGTTAAAAAACGAGTTTGAAAAATGTGAGTATTGCGAGGAAAAACCCTGCAAAGTTGCCTGTCCCTGCGATTGTTCGGCGGCCGATTTCGTGATGGCAGCGAATGTTTTTGGCGATTCTGACATAAAACGTTCTGCAGCGCAAATTATGAAAAATAATCCTTTTGGAGGCGTCTGCGGGCTCGTCTGTCCGGACAGATTTTGTATGGACGCATGCGTTCATAAAAAATTCGACTCTGCGGTGAATATCCCCGCAGTTCAGGCGACGCTCGTCAAAAAAGCGAGAGAATCGGGCGGTATAGCGGAGTTTACCAAACAGAAATCTAACGGAAAAAAAGTTGCGATTATCGGCTCGGGACCTGCGGGATTGGGCGCCGCTTCGGTTCTCGGCTCTCTCGGATATAAAGTGGATATTTACGAAAAGGAAAAAATAGCGGGAGGAATGTGCAATCTCATCCCCGAATACCGCTTGACCCGAAAATTTCTCAAAGAAGATGTTGAGTTTGTTGAGTCGCTTGGTGAAATTGAAATTAAACTAAACTCTGAAATAGAAAACGCCGAAGAGCTTCTTCTAAAAGGATATGACAGCGTAATAGTTGCGACTGGTTTAACTGAACCAATCAAGCTCGGTATAGACAACGAAGAATTTGCTATCATCGGATTGGAGTACCTAAAAGAGCCAAAAAAATATAAATTTAATCGTGAGGCGAGTAAAGCGAATAAGAAAATTGCGGTCATCGGTGGCGGAGCAACCGCGGCCGATTGTGCGATGACAGCAAAATTAAACGGTGCAGACAATGTTGAGATGTTCGCATTAGAAAGTGTTGGAGAGATGCCGCTTACATCCCGAGAGTTCAACGAACTCTTGGAAAATAAAATAGAAATCACAGGAAGAACCAGAGTGAAATCCATAATAAAAAATGGCGACAAAATTTGCGGACTGGAAACCATAAAAGTGGCTCTTGCGAAAGGTGCGAAATTCAACCTGAAGGACATAAAAGACCTGCCCGGGACAGAACAGAAAAGAAACGATATCTCGTCGGTAATTATAGCAATCGGTGCACGTTCCAAAAAAGAAAAATCAGGTAATCCGTCTGTATTTTACGCCGGCGACTGCATCCAAGGACCCACGACGGTCGTCGAAGCCGTCGCGGCCGGAAAAAATGTTGCCGTTCAGGTCGATGCTTATATAAACGGCAGTTCCCGAATTCATTCGGCGATGAGCGCAGCGAATAAAAGTTTAAACCAAAATGTAATCGCCCAATTCATCGGAGGGGATACCATTAAAAGCGATGTGGCGCTTAAGGGATATGTTCATTCGCCCGTATCTCTTGAGACCGACTTTTTTGATAGGAAAATATCAACCCCGTTTTTGCTCTCGGCAGCCCCTCCGTCGGACGGATATGAACAGCTCAAAAAAGCGTATGAGGCGGGATGGTCGGGCGCAATTATGAAGACATCGTTTGACAATGTGCCGATACACATTCCCGGCGAGTATATGCATGCATTTAACGAACTCACTTACGGAAACTGCGACAATGTCTCGGGTCATTCGCTTGAGAGGGTCTGCAAGGAAGTCCAAAAACTCGTAAAAGAATTTCCCGACCGACTCACAATGGCATCCACCGGCGGCCCCGTCACAGGCAACGACGACTCCGACAAAAAGGGATGGCAGTCGAACACAAAAAAACTTGAAGCGGCTGGTGTGATGGGAATTGAGTATTCGCTATCCTGTCCTCAGGGAGGCGACGGAACGGAAGGAGACATCGTCTCTCAAAACGCCGTGCTGACATCCAAGATAATTAACTGGATAATGGAAGCGGGCAATCCCGAAATACCGAAACTTTTCAAACTCACCGCGGCCGTAACATCAATAGTCCCGATTGTCAACGCAATCAAAAAAGTTTTAGCGAAATATCCCGATAAAAAAGCGGGTATCACTCTCGCCAACACTTTTCCGACGATGTGCTTTAGACCCGGCAAAAAAACTGAATGGGAAGAAGGTATTGTCGTCGGAATGAGCGGCGATGGTGTTGCGCCAATCAGTTATCTTACTCTGGCGAATGTCTCTTCTCTGGGCGTTCATGTCTCGGGAAACGGCGGACCGATGGATTACAAAGCGGCTATGAATTTTCTCGCGCTTGGGGTAAAGACCGTTCAGTTCTGCACAATAGCGACAAAACACGGATACGGAATTTTCGACGAACTTGTCAGCGGCACAAGTCACCTTATGAAAGAACGGGGAATTAAGTCGATGAAGGAACTTATCGGGAGAGCTTTGCCAAAACCGATTACGGGATTTATGGAGTTGTCGCCCGTAAAAAAAATCTCTACATGTGACACCGATTTATGTCTGATTTGCGGCAACTGTTCAAGGTGTCCTTATCAAGCGATTTCTCTTGACAAAGATAAACATCCCGTTACCGCCGCCGAAAAATGTATCGGTTGCAGCATCTGCGCGCAGAAATGTTTCTCGGGAGCGCTTTCAATGCGGGACAGAACCCCCGAAGAAAAATCCGCTCTGAGAGAGGATTAGTAACAGCAGATAACAGTCGTTGTGGCAGACAAATTAAAGTGTGTTGAATTGACTTATGATTTTAAAAAAAATTAGAAACGCAATTAGAAATGGACAATTTGAGTGGAAAAAGCATGCCCTTATACGTCTTGCGCAAAGAGAGATAAAACAAGAAACGATAATTGACGCTATACTGCAGGGAGATACGATTGAACATTATCCCAAAGATAGATATTTTCCCAGTTGTCTAATATTTGCCATGATTAAATGAAAACCCGTCCATGTGGTGATATGTTTTGATGAATTAACCGAGAAGGTCCACATAATAACCGCATACGAACCGACTTTGATGGAATTTCAATCGGATTTCAAAACAAGGAGGAAAGGATAATGATAAAATGTCCAATTTGCGGCGGGAAAAAGAAAAAAGGGAATACCACTTATTCAGTTGATTTTGAAACAGGGGTGGTCGTGGTAAGGCGGGTTCCTTGCTTGGTTTGTGTTCAATGCGGGAAAGAATGGATTAAGCCGGATGTGGCAAAAGAATTGGAAAGAATTGTTGAAGAAGCGAGAGCGAAAAAATATCAAACGGAAATTGTAAGTTTTGCCGAACTGGAGACAGCCCCCACTTGATAGCAAATTCAGATAAGCGCGATTGGTATTGTAATTCGCACTGCGACAGAACCCCCGAAGAAAGAGCGGGACTAAAAGAAGATTAGTGATAAAGCATATCTGTCCGCTTAAAATTTAACCATCGTCAGTAAACCCCGTTAGAAATTAAGAGAAAAAGGGGACGCTTTCAAATAATGGGGAAAGTATGAGTACTGTCAAATATAACACAAACCTTGCTTCCGAATACTATGTTCTCTCGATGTTGTATAGGAAAGGTGTTAATGCGTATCTAACGCTCGGAAATAAAAAATCTGTGGATATAGTTGTTGAAAAAAACAACGGCGAAATATTAACAATTGATGTTAAAGGATTAGCAGGCAAAACTTGTTGGCCTATGGACAATTTTAAAAAAGAACAAAAAAATCACTTTATCGTTTTAGTCAGCTTTTTAAATCAAATAAGTAACCATAAAATAATTCCCGAATGTTGGATATTACCATCATTGGAAGCAAGAAAATTATTTTATATCAACCCGAAAGGCAATAGGCAAGTAATAGATAGGCATAAAATAACAAAGGAAGGTCAAAAATATTTAAATAATTGGAAATTGTTAATCGTATAGCAACGAATGGTTTAATCAAAATTTGTTTAGTAGCAGTGTTTTTCAATATCTCACAATATAAACTACCATATAAAATGGGAGAGGTAAAGAGATGTATAAATGTCTAAGTTGTGGCTATAAAGGAAAAAAATTTGTTTTTCAATTTAACGATTACACTTATTGTGTTGCCACTAACTCGGAAGAACCAGAATATTTAGAGCATTATCCAAAATGGGTTGACAAACAGACATGTGGTGGCGGTGATGCAGAAATCGGTAAGCCAGTCGGTTGTCCAAAATGTCACGCTTGGGGGGTTGGAAATTTTGAGATTATCTGAAAATTAAAAGGGGCTTGTTGAAAAAGCATCTAATTTTGTAATATCTATTCATACAGATGAATGGAGGGCAAAATGCGAGAGGTTATAAGTTTAAGTTTACCTGAAGGAAGCGTGAAAAAACTGCGCCGTATTGCTAAAAGCAAAGACCTCACATTAAGCGAGATTTTGAGAGATGCGCTGCGAAAATATATTGTGCTTGATGAATTTAGTAGTATTCGCAGAAAAATGCTTAAACAAGTGGAAAAAACAGGCAAAGGGCCTTATACAGACGAGGACATTTTTAAAATCGTCTCATGAGAATTCTATTAGACACAAATGTCTTGATATCTGCGTTCATATCACACGGATTATGTTTAGATGTGATGGAACATTGTGCCGCAGAACATCAAATATGCATTTCAGAATTTATTCTTGGTGAATTCCAAGAAAAACTACACAATAAATTCGGATTTCCAATGTCATATACACAAGATGCTGTTGGGTTCCTGCAAAAAATTTCATTACTTGCGGATTATAAAGAAAAGGATATCCCTAATATCTGCAAAGACAAAAGCGACAATCACATTTTAGCAGCAGCCGTTTTTTTGAAAGTAGATTGCATAATTACCGGAGACGATGACTTGCTTTCGCTTGAAGAATATGCTCGCATTCCGATATTAACTCCGAGAGCATTCTGGCGGAAGACATTTAAGCAGTAAAGAAGTACCGGGAAACCGCTCTCTATGTTCGGGCATTGCCAAGATGTAGTTCTGACAGGAAGAAGTATTATGACTGAAACAATGAAAACCCTCACTCAAATTTCAGTAGTTATCTTGGCGGGAATAGTTTTTGTTTCCTGCCAAGCACCCGTTGCCACCGTTATTACGACGGGAAAGGACTCGTATTTTAGTTATGAGTTTGTCGATGTATATATCGACGGCGGGGAAAGATTGAAAGAGGTGAATTTTAGTGTCGTGGTTCTTAAAAACGATATGCTAATCACAACCATTGGCGCTCAGGAAGAAGTAAGAATGAAATACATCGCCGAAACGAACCAATGGGAAGGCAAATGGCCCGTCCCTTGGAATCCCGCCCCCGGAAAATATACCATAAGACTAACAATTCCTGAGAATGAAAATCATCCAGAGGTTCACCCCGTTAGAGATGGTCCCGATGGATATCGGGACGACGGACGCCTTCGGCGTCCTATCTCTAACGGAGTAAAGACAACAAGTTTTGAAATTGTAAGACGCGAGGCGCAAGAAGTGGAACCCGCTTTATGTGTAGTAAATTGGGAAAATATGAGACCTCTTCGAAGCTTGAGATTGAGATGTCCCGACGGGAAAATGGGCGACTGGACGAAAATTTTTGATTGGTTGGAGTGGCTCGGAGCGGACGCGTTGTGGTTTATCGCGGGTCAGACCTCGGCGTATACAAAAAAAATATCCACCGCATTTCCGTGGAATCAGGACAATCTTGAATTGCTCAATGACATGGCAAGGGAGGCAGAAAAAAGAGGAATAAAAAGCGGAGCATGGGTTGCCTGTTACTATACTTTTGGACCTAAAAAATATCATCCTGATTACAAATTTGGATGGGACTACAAAAGAAGTCAGGACACTTCAATTGAGACGGAAGCCATATCAATTCTTGACGAAAAACGTCTCTCGGAGATTATTGAATTTACGAGGAAGTTGTACCAGATAGAAGAACTTGATTATGTCGGTTTGGATTATATCCCCGACGATTACGGAGGGGTAGAGTTAGTGGATGCGTTTGTGTCTGAAATGAATGTAGAAGTTCCCGACGGATGGACTCAGTTCAGTTTGATGGAGCGGATGAACTGGCTTGGAAAAATCATTAAGAGAACAAAAAACAGAGAAATTCCCCTGATAGATAAATGGAACTGGTGGAGGGCGCACAGAATATCTTCAATCGTCAAAAAAATAAAGGATGGAGCGGAAATAAAAAAACCGCTATGGGCGTTTCTTCTGTCGTGGGAAAGAGGGTGGCAACACGGACAGGACCCGCTCATGTTTCAGGACGCGGGGGTTGACATCAACGCAGTGATGCTTTATCAGGCAAATTGTGCGCAGTTTAACGCTCTGCTTGAACACTGGAGTAGTTATGTCGGCAAAGATGATGTCAACATCGTCGCGGGAAATCAGGTCGACTGGTTCTGGCATCAGAATAGTTTAGACCCTCCGGGGCCACAAAAGTTTTATACCCGTCTCATAAGAGGAATAAACGAAATGCATCGTGACGGCAGAGTTAGGGGATTATTTATCAATGACCTATCAAGGGCGTTTTAGGGGACAAAAGGACCATATTCCGTCAAGGAATGGGTGGTTGCGTCGGGCGCTGCTTTCTCGCGATTGAGAGAGCAGGAGCGGAAAATTCCAATCAAGACAAAGATAAAGTTGCCCGAGAGTGTTTTAATAGGAAAATCGTTTGAATGTTCGGTCGTAGTGGAAAATATAGGTGGCAATGAGTTGAAAGACCTGGACATACATCTCGTGCTTCCCGAAGGAGGCGTTGTCTCGTTAGAAGAAAACAATAAAAGAATTGAACGACTCTCACCGGGAGAAATCAGAGAAGTTGTTTTTAAGTTGCAAGGCAGTAAAATTGCCCATGAGAGGGACTCGCGGTGGTTCGTTGCCAGTCGCATTGTTGTGGGTGATAAGCCTAACTTTTCCTTCGATTATGTAAAAGTGTTACAAGAATGATAGCGTATAAAACGAGGAAAAACTCAATAGACACTATACGAAAATGAGTAAAGTAAAAATTTTAAAGTGTATCGGTTGCGGTAAAGAATATGAAAAAATAAATCTCTATAATTGTCCCGAGTGCAAAGAAAATTTGGATGTGCTCTACGACTATGGACGAATAAAAAAAATATTCAACAAATTTTATCTCGCTAAAAACACCGACTACTCCATATGGCGATATCTTCCTATTTTGCCCGTCGATGAAAAATTCGTTTCATCGCTTAAACTTAAAATTGGATGGACGCCGCTATACGAAGCGAAATCATTGGGAAACAATTTATATCTGAAAGATGACGGGAGAAATCCGAGTTGTTCTTTCAAGGACAGAGAAAGCGCCGTTCCGTTAATGATTGCCTTAAAAGAAGGACATGAAGTTATATGCTGCGCCTCGACGGGAAACGCCGGTTCCTCAATGTCGTGCCTTGCCGCAAACGCTCAAATAAGAGCAGTGATTTTTGTCCCCGAAAACGCCCCAAGAGCAAAAATGGCGCAGATATCCATATTCGGCGCCAAGATAATCAAGGTGAAAGGAAATTATGATGATGCTTATGACCTTTGCTTGGAAGCGTCGGAAAAATATAAGTGGTATAATCGTTCCACAGGATACAACCCTTACACGCGGGAAGGAATGAAGACGGGTTCTTATGAAGTATGGGAACAACTCGGATTTAGTGTTCCCGATAAAATATTTGTTCCCGTCGGTGATGGCAATATCATCAGCGGAATAGGAAAAGGTTTTCGGGATTTAAAAATGCTTGGTCTGATAGACAAACTTCCGCAGTTGATAGCGGTTCAGTCGGAGTTAAGCAATGCCATAGCGACAGCAATCAAAACAGGACAAAAAATCAAACCCGTAAAAGCGACCACAGTAGCGGATTCCATAAACGTTGACATGCCCCGAGACGGTCTTGCTGCGGTAAAAGCGGTAACGGAGTCGGGTGGAGAAGCGGTTGAGGTTTCAGATGGAGAGATATTGAGTGCAATTAAAATTATTGCCCAAAAAGCAGGAGTATTTACAGAGCCTGCTGCGGCGGCAAGTTATGCCGGATATAAAAAATTGTACGATGCGGGCAGAATCAAAGACAACGAAAAAGTTGTCTGTTTGATAACTGGCAGCGGGCTCAAAGACATAGATTCCGCTATGAAAGTGCTCGACGAAAGTATCTCCATAGAACCCCGAATAGAGTTGCTTGAAAAAATTTTATGCAATTAAAAGGTAAAAAAATATCAATTATAGGATTTGCTTTGACGGGTAAAGCGGTGGTGGATTTTCTCCTGAAAAAGGGAGCGAACATCACAGTTTTCGACGAAAAACCGAAAAGTGCCCACGGGCAGTTAAAAGAAGGAGCTTGCCCCGTTAGAAGTAATCCCGACAAAAGTCGGGATGCCGATGTAGTTCTTGAACTACATCGGACTTCTAACGGGGTGAAATATAACTTTGGCCCTTTTGATTTTAATGAGATTGCTCGTTCGGCTCTTATTGTAATGAGTCCCGGCATAAGCAGATTTAAGTATCCGCAGTTTAAAAAGCTTGACTGCGACGGAAAAGAAGTTATTTCCGAAATTGAACTGGCGTTCAGGTTTTGTAGAGGGAAAATCGTCGCCATAACCGGCACAAATGGAAAGTCAACCACCACAGAACTCGTCCATCATCTCTTCACAACTGCCGGCAAAAAGAGTTATCTTTTAGGAAACATTGGTGTGCCGTTTATAAGTTTTGCCGAGGACATCAAGCCCGATTCTTATGCCGTAGTTGAGGTTTCTTGTTTTCAACTTGAAGAAATAAAAACTTTTAGAAGTGATTATGTCATTCTTACAAACATAAGCGAGGACCATCTCGACCGTTATCCTTCGATGGCTCAGTATATTAAGACGAGAAAAAATATATTTAAGAATCTCATATCAGATGACAAAGTCATTATGAATTTTGACGACGCTCTGTCAAAAAAATATTTTCATAATATACAGCGAGGACAAAAGTATTGGTTTTCCCGAAGGACGCAGGTGACGAATGGAACTTTTTTGCAAGGCGACGATTTTATTTTTCACGACGGAAAAACAACTTTACCATTTTTTAACTTAGCGGATTTACACTTAATTGGACTTCACAACATAGAAAATGTTCTTGCAGCGTCACTCCCTGTTTTGCTGGAAGGACTGGACATTTCTCTTATCCGTTCGGGGCTAAAAAGTTTCAAAGGATTGCCTCACAGAATGGAAAAAGTGGCAAGTTTTAACCGAGTGGATTTTATCAACGACTCAAAAGCGACCAATGTTGACTCTGTGTTAAAGGCGATAATGTCTCTCAATTCCTCCAAAGAAGTGGCACTGATAATGGGCGGAAAGGACAAGGGCGGCGATTTTTCAAAATTGTTGGCTCCGATAAAAAATAAAATTAAACTTGTGGTTTTGATTGGAGAAGCAACCGATAAAATTGGCTCGGCGTTAAGGGGAATAGTGCAGGTAAAAAAAGCCGCCGATATGAAAGAAGCGGTTCGCGTGTCTTTTGAAGAAGTGTCCAATTCATCGGCGGGTGGCGTGGTGTTGCTTTCGCCCGCTTGCGCCAGTTTTGATATGTTCAATAGTTTTGAACACAGAGGCGAAGTGTTTAAAAAGGAGATTACGGATATAATCGATGAAAACGAAAAAAATGGAAAATGAAAACCAAATCCCGGAAATACTCGACAAGTTCAAATTGGAGTTTATAGATAATTTAGCAAAACTTGATGTTTGTCGCGATGAAAGAACAGGCATTCCCGAAGTGGTTCTTGCCGGGAGTAAAAAACCGTCATGGGCGGTTAAATGTATAATCCGTATGGCGACGAGCAAAGGCAGGGCAATCGCCACAAAGGTTGACGAAAAACTTGCAAAAAAAATAAAGAAATCCATTCCGAAAGGATTTATTTTTAGGTTTTATCCCGAAGCATGCGTGGTTATAGTCGAAAAGAAAGGATATAAAACCTGCAAAATCGACGGAAAAATAGGTCTAATTACTGCCGGCACCGCTGATATCGGCGTGGCGGAAGAATCGCGCGTTATAGCAGAAGAAATGGGATGCAAAGTACTCACATCCTACGATGTGGGCATCGCGGGCGCCCATCGGGCGATAGAGCCACTGAAAGAGATGCTCAAAAAAGAGGTCGATGTCATCATAGTAGTTGCGGGAATGGATGCTGTCCTTCCGATTACAGTCAAAGGGTTGGTAAATTTGCCGGTCATCGGCGTGCCGACTTCGGTCGGATACGGAATAGGCGCCGGTGGAATTGCGCCGCTTTTGACGATGTTGCAGTCGTGCTCGCCGGGTCTTGCCGTGGTCAATATAGACAATGGTTTCGGTGCCGCCGCTTTGGCTTTTTTAATCGCTTCAAGAGTAGCTAAATACAGACAAAAATAAATTTAGGTGATTGGTTTGCTTTTTGACAAAATAAAAAGCATTAAGCAATATAATGACAAAATAATTGTGTGTGGCAATGCTGTTAAAAAATTCGGCAAGTGGTAAAAAATGCAAAAAATAGTAAAATTGCGATGAAGTCTAATATATAGAAAGTTTGATTGCAATCGGAGGTTTTTATGCTTACTTTGTTGTGCAACGGAACGGTGATTACGCCGTCGGATGTCATTGAAAACGGCGGAGTGTTGTTTGGGGACGGATTAATAAAAGACATCGGCAAAACCGACGATGTGAGGTCTAAAGTTTTCAAAACTGAAGCCGATAAAATCAATCTTAAAATCATAGACGCAAAGAAAAAAATAATCCTCCCCGGTTTCATAAACGCACACCATCACCTATATTCCACATTCGCCCGCGGGATGTATATACCGGGCGAGCCAGCAAAAAATTTCACAGAGGTTCTCGAAAAACTCTGGTGGAAACTCGACAGAATTTTAACCGAAGAGGACATCTATTATTCATCACTGATACCCTTGATTGAATGCGTCAAAAATGGAACAACCGCGATAATAGACCACCACGAGTCGCAGGGATTTCAAGTCGGCTCGCTTGACCCGATTCAAAAAGCCGTCGAAGAAATAGGCATCCGCGCCTGCCTCTGTTTCGGGAGTTCGGACAGATATAACAAAGGCAAAGAAGGACTGAAAGAAAATGAGCGTTTTCTCTCTAAACTCTCAACTCTAAACTCTCAACTTGTTACAGGGATGGTCGGACTCCACGCCCTTTTCACCGTCAACAATGACACACTAAAAGCACATGTAGAACTTGCAAAAAAATTCAATGTGGGACTTCACATCCATTGCGCCGAGGACATGGCTGACGAAGATGACTCCATCAAAAAATATGGAATGAGAGTTGTAGAACGGCTCAATAAATTCGGAGCGCTCGGACCAAAAACATCGCTTATCCACTGCATTCATATCGACGAAAAAGAGATGAACATAATGAAAGACACAGGCACAAACGCCGTCCACAACCCTGAATCCAACATGAACAATGCCGTCGGTTGTGCCGATGTTTTGACGATGCTTAAAAAAGGCATTACCGTCGGACTGGGGACGGATGGAATGTCTTCCGACATGCTCAGTCAGATGAGATGCGCCTATCTCATTCACAGGCACAACAAAAAAGACCCGCGAGTGGCGTTCGTCGAAGCTCCGACGATGTTGCTCGAAAACAACTCAAAAATATCCGAACAAATGTTCGCCCCGAACAAATGTTCGCCCCGAACAAATGTTCGCTTAGGTAAAATTGAAGTCGGCGCCGTTGCTGATTTGGTTGTCCTTGATTATACGCCACCGACACCGCTCACAAAAGACAACTTTCTCGGCCATCTGATTTTTGGAATGGCAGATGCGACCGTGGACACCGTCATCGTCAACGGCAAAACGTTGATGAGAGAGAAAAAACTTGAAGGCATAAATGAAGAACTAATTTGTGAGAAATCCCGCGAACTTGCCAAAAAATTCTGGGCAAAAATTGTAAAAGAATAAAAAACAAAAATTCGGCCATAAAAAACACCGAAAAAATCTCAATAGATTGTTTACATTCTTGACAAAAGTTTGAATTTTGTATATAATGCTTATATATGGACATAAAAGAGATTACGCCTTTGCCATTAGCGTTTGACTGGGACAAATGGAATATTGAAAAAAATCTTATCAAACACAAAATAGCATGGCTGGAATGTGAACAAGTATTTTTCAATAAACCCATAGCTGGTGTAATAATTTTAGAAAAAAAATATCAAGAGAGGCAGTTTTATGCGTTTGGTGTTACCGATATACAAAAAGAACTTATAGTAATATTCACTATGAGAAAAGATAAAATACGGATTATATCCGCAAGACCGATGAGTAAGAAAGAAAGAGAGGCATATCGTGCAAAACTTAAAGAGAGTACCCAAATTCAAAAGTAGAAGTGAAGAATTTAAATTCTGGTCAACACATAATTTAACAGATTTTGTTGATATTTCAAAAGGAAAAAGAGTTATCTTTACAAGGTTAAAACCGACGGAAAAAACAACTTCTATAAGATTGCCGGTATATCTAATGCAGGAATTAAAATTGCTTGCTAACAAGATAGGCATACCTTATCAGTCATTGATGAAAGTATACCTTGCTGAACGTGTCAAACATGAACTAAAATTCGCTGGGAAATAAAGTTAATCTATGGTTGGATTTTATGGAAAATAAATGTCCATTTTGTACTGAAAAAGATGTAAGAAGGGGATGTGGACACCTTATTATTGGGAGATATTAATGAGTTCCATTGTGATATTTTTATTGACCCTATAAAATCTTTAGAAGAAAAAACCTATTGAGGTAAATTAAAGGATATTTACGGCTCTTTCAACACATAAAAAACTTGCACATTGAAAGAAAAATGGCAAAGCATGATGTAGAAATCCAAACTATTTTTGAGGCGATATGTCAACTAATGGCGCCGCCGCAAAAATCAAAACATAAAATAGAATTTCTATCGTGAATAACACCGGAGGTAGAAATGAGCAAATTCAATCCCTGGGAAATGGCGTGCCAGCAGTTAGACGCTGTGGCAAAGAAAATAAATCTCGACAAAAACATCCACGCTAAACTCCGCCATTGCAAGAGGTCGCTGATTGTTTCAATTCCGATAAGGATGGACGACGGCTCGGTGCAGGTCTTTGAGGGTTACCGCGTTCAGCATAATTTAGAACGAGGCCCGGCCAAAGGCGGAATAAGATACCATCCCGATGTCACGCTTGACGAAGTAAAGGCGCTTGCGATGTGGATGACATGGAAGTGCTCGGTCGTCGGTATTCCGTACGGCGGAGCGAAAGGTGGTATCGTCTGCGACCCGACGAAAATGTCTATTTATGAAATTGAAAAACTCACCCGCAGATACACGTCCGAGATTTCAATCATAATAGGACCCGAGAGAGACATCCCCGCGCCAGATGTAAATACCAATCCACAGGTAATGGCGTGGATAATGGATACTTATTCTATGAATGTCGGCTACTCCGCTCCGGGCGTCGTGACGGGCAAACCGATTGACATCGGCGGCAGCGAGGGGCGTCTGACAGCCACAGGACGAGGCGCCATGTTTGTCATCAACGAGGCGTTAAAATATAAAAAAATAAAACCGTCCGACTGCACTGTTTCAATTCAGGGCTTCGGAAATGTCGGAAGCGCCACCGCTCAGTTTTTGCACGAACTTGGATGTAAAATTGTCGGAGTCACCGATATTTCCGGTGGCTTATTTAACAAAAAAGGTATAGATATCCCGCAACTCCTTGAGCATGTAAAGACAAATCCTTCAAAGAGCATAAAAGGTTTTAGCGTCGGAGATTTCGTCGCGGGTTCGGAAAAAGCCAACGAGGAACTGTTTGGTTTGGAAGTAGACATTCTCGCACCTTGCGCTCTTGAAAATCAAATAACCAGCCGCAACGCAGCGAAAATCAAAGCGAAAATCATCGCTGAAGGCGCCAACGGGCCGACCACTCCCAATGCGGATAAAATACTTTACGACAACGGCGTGATGGTTCTGCCGGATATTCTCACAAACGCAGGCGGTGTGACGGTGTCTTATTTCGAGTGGGTTCAGGATTTGCAGTCACATTTCTGGCGGCTTGAAGATATTGACAACGAACTCAAAAGAATAATGACAAAAAGTTTTAGCGACGTCGCGGCGATTGCCGAGAAGGAAAAATGCGATATGAGGCTTGCCGCCTACATTCTTGCGGTAAACCGTGTGGCAACAGCGGTTAGATTAAGAGGAGTTTATCCGTAAAAAGACAGCGATTAGCAAATAGCGAATGACAAAAAGTAGATAGTAGCGAATAAATAGAGATGATAGAAAAAGATATAAATGGATATAAGTGGAAATTCGTAGAAATTGATAGAAATTAGCGTTCTGTTAAGTTAGTCCTTGATAATGCTACCCTGCTCTCATTGCAACCACGGGCACGAAAAATCCCCCCTTCCCCCCTTTATTAAAGGGGGAATATATGGGGATTTACTATTCGATGCGCTCACTATCAAGAACTTACGTTACAGAGCAGTAGATAGTAGATAGGGGGAACAACCCTCGCTACTCGTTACTATTCATTACTCAATCATGCTCTACTGCGATACTGCTCTAACAAGCGACGAACCACATCCATATGTCAAAAATATTGATTAAAAACGCGATGCTTATCGCAACGATGGATGCTCAAAGGACAAAAATCGACGGCGGAGACGTCTATATAGAAGAAAATGTCATTAAGAAAGTTGGAAAAAATCTTTTGTCCACTGTCGGGAAATCGGCCGGCGAAATAAAAATTATCGACGCTTCGGGTTGCGTCGTCGTGCCAGGATTTATAAACACCCACCATCATCTGTATCAGACGCTGACACGCAATGTGAAAGAAGTTCAGGACGCTAAACTTTTCGACTGGCTTATATATCTTTACGATGTCTGGGCGAAACTCGGCCCCGAAGTCGTCTATACGAGCACAAAATTGGGATTGGGAGAACTTTTGCTTACCGGCTGCACGACGGCGGTCGACCAGTTTTACGTCTTTCCTCAAGGCCAGCCGAAGGACCTGATTGATGAACAAGTGAAAGCGGCACAGGAACTTGGAATAAGATTTCATCCTTGCCATGGCTCTATGTCGCGCGGGAAGTCAAAAGGTGGATTGCCGCCTGATAGCGTAGTTCAGACGGAAGACGTAATCATAAAAGAAAGTCAACGTTTGATTGAAAAATTTCATGACGACTCAAAATATGCGATGATAAGAATGGCGCTAGCGCCTTGTTCGCCATTTTCGGTTACAAGCGAGTTGCTTAAGGAAACGGCAATACTTGCGCGTGAGAAAAAAGTTCGTCTGCATACGCATCTTGCCGAGACTATCGACGAAGAAGAGTTTTGCAAAGAACTTCACGGCACAAGGCCGCTTGCGTACATGGAAAAAGTCGGATGGCTCGGCTCCGATGTCTGGTACGCTCACTGTGTCCACATGAACGACGATGAAATCAAACTTATGGCAGAAACAAAAACAGGAGTCGCCCATTGTCCGACTTCAAATCTTCGGCTCGGCTCTGGGATTGCGCCCATTAGAAAAATGATGGACGCGGGAGTCCCCGTCTCACTTGCTGTCGACGGAGCGGCTTCCAATGACTCGTCGGACATGCTCGGCGAATTGAGGCAGTGCCTCCTTGTTCATAGAATCAAATCCGGCGTCGATTCGATGCCGGCGGAAGATGTTTTTTACATCGCAACCCGCGGCGGAGCGGAGGTTTTGGGAAGAGACGACATAGGTTCGATAGAGGTCGGCAAGGCGGCGGATATCGCTTTGTTTGACATAAGAAAAATAGGATATGCCGGCGCTTTGCACGAGCCGCTCTCGGCGCTTGTTTTTTGCGGCGACAGCCACATTGCGGATAAAGTCATAGTTAACGGCAGAATAGTTGTAGAAAAAGGAAGTCTCGTCAACATAAGCGAGGAAGAACTCTTCGAAAAGGCGAATAAACTTTCTCGTAGGATGATAGGTTAATCGCCATATGCGGACTAATTTAATAATGAGAGTGTTGAAAAAGTCAGTATTTAGCAAAGCCAGCGCCATTTAGCCGGTAGGTTTAGCAATTTATGTTTGAAAAATTGCTGACAGTTCTTTCAATTTCTGAATTTTCTCTCAA
>JBGFRZ010000016.1:0-42629 GCA_041694835.1 Ignavibacteria bacterium | reverse complement strand
TAATTTTAAATCCTTTAATTCGGTAAAACTATTTTGTGGTTCCTTGTCACAATTGATGTCCGGTATATCAGGCAAATCTTTTTTCCATTGTTTTAACCACATAAGAATGTTGTCCCACATTTCTGGATTTTTAAAATACTCAAAAAATTCTTTCCCATAAAACAATTTAAGTTCAATGTCATAAAAAGAATTTAATCTTGTCATCTCTTGTTCATAAAAATTCTTATTTTTTGAAAGAGCAGGGTCAATAAAATACATAATTCCGACAAGTTGTTTCCCATGCTTTTTATAAAGAATTTCCAATTTTATTTCAAAATTTGAAATTTGTCCTCGTTTCTTAGTTGAGTCGTGGTCATCCCGTACTTTCTGCTCAACAAAATAAACTTTATCTGATTTGCCAAAATATTGGTCCATCAATAATTCTGCTCTTTTATCGTTGACAATATTTTTATCAAAATTTTTATAGCCCCAATCTTGCAAAATTTTCTCGATTAATTCTTCAAAAGCATCTCCAAATCTAATCTCGTGCGACTGTAATAAATTTTGAAGTACTTTTGTTCCTGGTTTGGTGGGTCTGAATAAACCAATAAATCGCTCCGGCCATTCAGCAATCTTTTTCAGCATCTCACTTTTTTCTTTACTGAATAAATGCTTGTTCAGAATTGCGATAAATTTTTTATACTCCACAGTAAAACACCCCGCAGTTATGCCTCTCTCAATGCCCTATTTTCATCTTTTTTAACAACAAATAAATCATTATCCAATTCTTGTAGCCTTTTTTCAATAACCTTAATGTATTTTTTTTCCTTTTCAATCATTATGTAATTTCTTCCAAGTTTTTTTGCAACATATCCGGTGGTCCCTGTTCCCGCAAACGGGTCCAATATAATGTCATATTCTTTAGTTGTTGCTAAAATAATCCTATCAAGTAATTTTTCCGGCTTCTGTGTTGAATGAATTTTTTGACCTTTTTCGTCTTTTATTCTTTCATCACCGGTACAAAGTGAAAAATACCAATCGCTTCTCATTTGTTTTCCATTATTTATTTTTTTCATTAGTTTGTAATTAAAAGTATATTTTTTTGAATATTTGTCTTTGGCTGCCCAAATGAGTGTTTCATGTGCATTCGTAAATCGCACGCCACGAAAATTTGGCATAGGATTCGTTTTTATCCAGACAATGTCGTTTAATATCCAAAAGCCAATATCTTGCATAATTTTTCCAACACGAAAAATATTATGATATGCTCCAATAACCCAAAATGTTCCTGTCTTTTTAAGAATTCGTCGACATTCCGACAACCAATTCTTTGTAAACATGTCATATTCTTCAAAACTACTAAATTTATCCCAAACATCATCTACTCCATTAACAATCGTATTGTTTGGCCTTACAAGTATGTTTTGTAATTGCAAGTTGTATGGAGGGTCAGCAAAAATCAAGTCAACCGAATTATCAGGTATTGCCTTTAGTATATCAATGCAATCGCTCTCAATTACTCGATTGACAAAACTTTTTATCGCCTCGTCGTGAGAACTATATTGAGGCGAAATTTCTTTAATAAAAAGTTTGCGTTTTTTGCGTGGTTTATAATTTTTCATCATTTCACTTTTAACCCTGCTTCATTGCGCAGAAACTTCCGCACATGCTGCAGACGGACGCTCTGCGACTTGTTCTTGATATTTTCTTCTCTCTTATCTGAGCGAACTTAGACGGGTCGAGAGCATATTTTTTTTGCTCTTGCCAGTTAAGTTTTTTTCTGTAATACGACATTTTGTCGTCAAGAACTCGCGCTTCGTTAAGTCCTTTGGCGATGTCCGCCGCATGAGCGGCTATTCTTGAAGCCATCACGCCATTTTTTACATCGTCAATATCAGGAAGCGAAAGATGTTCCGACGGAGTGACATAACAGAGAAAATCCGCCCCGGCGGACGCCGCTATCGCCCCGCCGATCGCTCCGGTTATGTGGTCGTAGCCGGCCGCGATATCCGTCACAAGCGGTCCCAAAAGATAGTAAGGAGCACCCTTTATTATTTTTTTCGCCTCTCTCACATGTTCTGCTATTTCGTTAAGAGGCATATGTCCGGGACCTTCAACGATGACACTCACACCTTTTTTTCTCGCGCGAACAACAAGTTCGCCGAGTGTCTTGAGTTCGGCATTTTGGGCATTATCGTTGGCGTCTTTAAGAGAACCCGGTCGTAAACCGTCGCCTAAACTGATTGTGACATTGTATTTTTTTAGAGTTTCAAGCAAACGGTCGTATTCTTCATAAAGTGGATTTTCTTGAGCGTTTGCGATGACCCATCTGGCAAGAAACGCTCCGCCGCGACTGACTATTCCGGTAAGTCGTTTTTTTGTCAAAGCGACATTTTTTCTTGTCACGCCGCAGTGCAAAGTCATAAAGTCAACGCCGTCTGAGGCGTGCTTTTCAATAACCGCGAACAAATGTTCGCCCCCCATCTGTTCGGGGCTTTTGTTTCTTTTTGTCGTCTCGCAAATTGCTTGATATATTGGCACAGTTCCGACAGAAACCGTGGATTCTTCAAGCACCATTTTTCTTATTTTGTCAATGTCTCCGCCCGTTGAAAGATCCATTACGGCGTCGGCTCCTGATTCTATAGCGACGCATAGCTTCTCCCTTTCTTTTTCGATTGAAACAAAATCTGGCGACGTCCCTATGTTCGCATTTACCTTCACCCTTAGCCCTTTTCCCACGGCAAGAGGTCTGAATCCGACTGGAATCGAAAATCCGCGGGCGTTGTTGTAGAATATCGCGATATCCCCTCTATCCAATCCTTTCTTGATATATTCTTCGGGCAAATTTTCAAGTCTCGCTGTTTTTTTTATCAGTTCATTTTTCATATTTGAATAATTCGGAAACAATCTTTTTTTCCGCCCCATAAAGAGCAAATCTTATTTTCTTCATCTCTGCCGAGCGCCGGGCAGAAATAAGTCTCTGATACTCTTCAAGAACACGAAGCGACTCCGAACACCTTGAAAAATTAGCTCTGAGTATCGCCTCGACATCTTTGTGCTTTTTCTGCGGAGAGTTTTTTCCGAGATCACTTTCCGAGGAACGCGCCGTCACAAGCGAAGGATAAGACATGGAGATATACTTGCAAAGAGCGGTTCTTATGCTTCTGATTTTGCTGTGCGACGGGGAGTCATATACGAATCTGAGGGTGTCTTCGATTACTCTAAGGGCGTCTCTCAGACGGTTAAAATTCGCATCTATAACCCTCAAAACTTTCTTATCGGGTTTTGGCATTTTTTATGATGTTCGTCGTGGAAAATCCCTTCATAAGAGGCACCCTGACGACTTTTTTTGCGATTTCGTGGCCGATTATGCCTCTTATTTTGTAATCGCCGCCTTTTACTAGAACGTCGGGCTTTATCGTTTTTATGACTTTCAAAGGTGTGTCATCTCCGAAAATTACAATGTAATTGACTGATTCCATCTCGGACAAAACATCAGCGCGACTCGATTGGTTTAATATCGGGCGGGATTTTCCCTTTAATTTTTTTACCGAAGCGTCAGAGTTGATTCCGACGACAAGCATATCGCCCAATGTTTTTGCTTTTCTAAAAGTTTTGATGTGACCAGGATGGATTAAGTCGAAGCATCCGTTTGTAAAGACGATTTTCTTGCCATTTTTTTTCAGTTCAACCACGATTTTTTTTAACGCGGTGAGCGACTTCAATTTACTCATAACTCAATGCCTTGAAAAAATGACTTCTTCTATGAGTTTGCAGATTATGTGTATGGCGAGTATGTGACTTTCCTGGATTCTTGCCGTAACGTCCGACGGCGCAAAAAGAACGAGATCAGCGATTTCTTTCATAAGGCCGCCGTCCCGACCCGTAAGTCCTATCGTAAAAATCTTTTTCTTTTTCGCGAAAGCAATCGCTTTGACGACGTTTGGGGAGTTGCCACTGGTAGATATGCCTATAGCGATGTCACCAACTTTCAAAAGAGGCTCGAGTTGTCTAACAAATATCTCATCGAAACCGAAATCATTTCCACAGGCGGTCAATGTAGATGTGTTCGTTGTGAGGGCAAGAGCGTTCAGGGGCGGTCTTTTTTTCTCGAATTTAACGACAAGTTCAGCTGCAAAATGCTGGGCGTCCGCGGCACTGCCGCCGTTTCCGAAAACGATGATTTTTTTATCATCCCGCGCAGCAGACATTATTTTCCTGGCGATTTTGGATATTATATTGATTTGGGATTTAAGCGCCTCCGTAGTCCGCAGGTTTTCGCCGATGAGGGTTCTTATGATGTCTTTCATAAATTATATTGAAAAGATGTGCTTCTGCAGAAAATTCGTATAAACCTCGCCTTTTAAAAAGTCCTCATTCTCAAATATCTTCTGATGAAGCGGTAGTGTGGTTTTTATGCCATCGACCTTCATCTCATAAAGCACCCTCTTCATCCTGTCCACCGCCTCTTTTCTTGTTTTGTCATGGACGATAAGTTTAGCAAGAAGACTGTCGTAAAACGAGGGAACGTTGTATCCGGAATAAATATGTGTCTCCACCCTGACACCGAGTCCTCCAGGCTGGATAAACCTCTCGATTTTTCCGGGGCAGGGCATAAAATCGCTATCGGGGTCTTCGGCATTTATGCGGCATTCTATTGCATGCCCGTTTGTCTTTATATCGTCGGAATCGTATTCGAGAAGCAGGCCTGCGGCAAGACGTATTTGCTCCTTTACTAAATCTATGCCAGTTATCATTTCGGTCACGGGATGTTCCACTTGTATGCGGGTGTTCATCTCCATGAAATAAAAATTTTCGTTTTTGTCAAGCAGGAACTCAACAGTTCCAACCGTCAGATATTTTACGCTCGATGCGGCCATGCGAGCGGCTTTTCCCATCTTTTTTCTCAGATTTTTATCGATAGCGGGCGATGGACTTTCTTCGACGAGTTTCTGGTGACGGCGCTGGATGGAGCAATCACGTTCGGGCAGATAGACGACTTTGCCTTTCTTGTCTCCGAGTATCTGAAATTCTATATGTCTCGGTTCTTCTAAAAATTTTTCAAAATAAACGGCATCATTTCCAAAAGCGTTTTTCGCTTCGGAGCGCGCTATATCGAGAGCATTTTTCAAATCATCTTCGCCTTTTACAATCCTCATCCCCTTCCCGCCTCCACCCGCCGAGGCCTTTACAATCAGAGGGTATCCTATTTTTTTTGCAATTTTTAAAATATCGGGGTCATCCGCCGATACCGGACCATCCGTTCCTGGGACAACTGGAACCCCGGCCTTTTTCATGATTTGTCTGGCGATAATTTTGTCGCCCATCTTTTTTATCGTATCGGCCTTCGGTCCTATGAAAGAAATCCCGGAGTTCTGGCACACCTCGGCGAAATATATATTTTCAGCAAGAAAGCCGTAGCCCGGATGGATCGCATCTGACTTGGTTATCAAAGCGGCCGATATTATGTTCGGTATATTCAGATAACTGTCGAGACTGGGCCCGGGTCCGACACATATTTTTTCGTCGGCCATCTCGACGTGGAGAGAGTTTCTGTCGACTTCCGAATGTATCGCGATCGACGCTATGCCCATCTCCCTTAGCGCCCTTATTATCCTTAGTGCGATTTCGCCACGATTTGCAACCAGAACTTTTTTGAACATAAACTTCGCTTCACTCCATTACAAATTACAAATAACGGATATCAGTCATTCGTCATTCGTCATTTTTTTCTATTCCTCTATCTCAACTAAATAAAGCTCCTGCCCGTATTCAACAGGGGTGTTGTTTTCTATCAAAACATCAACAATCAAACCTTTTATCGGGGAGAGGACGTCCTTATAAATCTTCATAGCCTCTACAACGCCGACTTTTTGACCGTACACAACATGGTTCCCTTTTATCACGAAAGGCGGGCGGTCGGCGGCTGAAGAGTTGTAAAACCTTCCTACCATCGGTGATTTTATCGGCATCCTCTTTTTAGAGGGTTTTTGTTCCTCGTCTGGAGGCTTATTCGGGACGACGCTTTCTTCGTCGACTTCGCGTTTGAATGAGAATTTGAAACTGCCATTTTCTATTCTGACCTCTTCTATATCGGAGTTTTTGAGTTGCTGTATTATGTCCTTGATATCCGTCATTTTATCTGTATCCCTCTAAATTCTTTTTTTTAGGGTCCTCTCCATTTTTTGTTGTGCGTATAAAAACAAAGTGTTTGAGCGGGTTTAATCAAGTGTGAACACTTGATTACCTCGCAGTCCCGATTTATCGGGACGAGAATGAGCGAAAATACTTTGTTTTTACATCATGAGCTCGTTGAAAAACCTTAATCTTTTGAACGATTTGGCAGTTTTAGGTTAAAAGTTGAAATCGTTTAGACCGCAATGTCTGACGAGCAAAGCGAGGAGTTTTGCGGTCTGATTGAAACTTTTAACCGTTAAGAAACTGCTCTTTAAGTGAAAAAGATGGGTTTTTCAACAATCTCATCATACATCATAGCGGTATTGCAAAATCCTTACCCAATGTTACAACAACATTTGGAGAAGAGCCTTTTTTTATTTGACGTTAAATCGTCGTCTGTGCTGATGACTTGAATTTTATTTAACACCTCAATTGAAATCCGGGTATTGCGCAAATTCGCCTAAACCCTTTCCACATATTCGCCCGTTCTCGTGTCAACTTTCACCGTGTCACCTTCTTTTATGAAAAGAGGAACGTTTATCTCGACCCCGGTTTCAAGTGTTGCAGGTTTCATAATGTTTGAGACGCTGTCTCCTTTAACGCCAGGCACCGTCTGGGCGACTTTTAAGACAACTGTTATCGGAAGTTCTATGCCTATGAATTCTCCGTCGAGATAGAGTCCCTCCGCCTCGGCATCGGGCTTGAGAAAATTAACGGCGCCCCCGAGTTTCTCTTTTGAAATCCCGACGTTGTCGTAGGTTTCCGTATCCATGAAAAAATAGTTTTCTCCATTCTTGTATAGGTACTGCTTTTTAACCCGCTTCAAATCTACCTCGCGGAATCTCTCCCCCGATTTGAAAGTCCTTTCGGTGGTGGCACCGCTCTTCAAGTTCTTAAGCTTTACCCTCATGACGGCACCGCCTTTTCCGGGCTTGTGATGCTGAAACCACACAACCATGCAAGGTTGGCCGTCCACCTCTATGTTTAGTCCGTTCCTGAAATCCGATGTGTCTATCATAAAATCTCGCAGTCTTTTTTTCTTACCAAAACGATGTCTTCTATCCTTACTCCGAAATTTCCGGGTAGATATATGCCCGGCTCGACGGTTATTACCATTCCTTCGATGAGTTTATCCTTTGATTTTCTCGAAACCGAAGGGCTTTCGTGGGCGTCAATGCCAACGCCGTGGCCTGTGCCATGGATGAAATTTCTTCCATAGCCGGTTTTTTCTATGAAACCGCGCGCGACTTCATCAATCGCCCTGCACTCAACTCCGGAGTGAAGAGTTTTCATCACCTTTTCTTGCGCAGTTTTTACAGCATTATATACCCATCTTTTTTGAAGAGGTATTTTACCTAAAAAAAAGGTTTTTGTCAAGTCGGAACAGTATCCATTCCTTCGACAGCCGACATCTATTAAAATGACATCATTTTTCTTTAATTTTGAGGCGCCGGAAATGTGATGGGGGTATGCTGTGTTTTTGCCGAAGGCGACTATCGGCTCGAATGCCGGGGCGGCTCCATTTTTCAGGAAAAATTCTACTATCTTTTTCCGTACAAACGACTCGGTGATACCCGTTTTCAGTAAATTCCTGGCACAAATTATGGCCGAGTTGGTTATTCTCTGATTTTCTTTTATTATCTTTATTTCTTCTTTGGATTTTACCTGCCTGATACCCGAAAGCGTTTTTCCTTTGTCCGCTCCGATCTCAACAAGTTTTGCGAGAGAGTCGTAAAGAGATAAGTTAATTTCGGAAGCGTCGCAGAGGATTTTTTTTATGCCTATTTTTTCAACCGCGTTTTTCAGAGCGAGGGCGGCGGTGTCGGATACGAAAACGTTGGAGCTTAAAAAATTTTTTATCTGGAACTCAAGTATACGCGGCGAAATGAAAAAAACGTCTTTCTTCGTCAAAAGAAGCCAATAGCCGCTTATATCTGAACCGGTAAGATAAAAAAGATTGCTTTGAGATAGGACGAGAAACGCCTCTTTTCCGGTTTTCAGCGTTTTTTGGATTTTTTTGACGCAGAGAGGGTTCACCCCGTTAGAGATAGCCCCGATATATCGATACGACGCACTTACAGTTTTATCTGATAAACTTTGTTTGAACCGGTTGGTCATAACTTTACTTTTAATGCTGTAAAGGTGTATCTATAGTGCTCTGTGCCATAAATAGTTGAGTATTTTGGTTCTTCAGATTTGAGGGCAGTTCAAGGAACGACGAGTGCGGTGTAGCCGCAGTGCTACATAAACGAGGAGTGACGCAGAAATGCCCCAAAGATGACGAACCCCGAAGGGCACGGCGCTTTTGGGCTACAACTTCATCACTCGTCACTCACATACCACAGAGGGTATGCTTCGCTCCTCGTTCTTTGTTTCGCCTCAAAGTCGCCTGTGCAAAATGTCAATTATTTATGGCACAGAGCACTAGCGGGACTCACAGTAAAAGTGACATCGCTTCAACGGCGAGTATGTAGCTGTTTATCCCGAAACCGGATATCTGACCTACGGCAACTCCGGCAACAAGGGATTTGTGCCTAAACTCCTCGCGCTTGTAGATGTTAGAAAGATGCACTTCTATGACGGGAAGTCCGGATGCCGATATGGCGTCGCGTATGGCAACGCTTGTGTGGGTGTATGCGGCGGGATTTATTATGATGCCGACATAATTCTTCGAGGCTTTGCCTATCGCATCGACGAGCTCGCCTTCCGAATTCGAGTGCAGGAAGTCGGCGGAGATCGCTTTTTTGATGGCGACTAATTTCACCTTCCTGTTTATGTCTTCCAGGGTGAATTGGCCGTAAATCCCGGGTTCCCTTTTTCCCAGAAGGTTCAGATTCGGCCCGTGTATTACAAGAATCTTTTTCATTTTCATACTTTTATACTACAAAAATCGAAAAAAAAATCAAAATTATAAAGGGTATAGTATCATTTTAATCCACCAAATATGCTAAAATGGTGGTATGAAAAACAATGTAGTATGTCCTGAATGTTCTTTTAACAAAACATATAATGTCCGACGACAGAAGTATCGTTGTTATAATTGCAAGTATGAATGGAAGCCCTGTTATTTGCCACTTTATTTGGCTGGATTGGAGACGTTGAAATCAATTTCCTGCTGTTACGATGTTAATGCTTAAACGGGGAAGGTACTGTTTTTCATATCTCTGACACAGAACGAAAAATTCAAAAAAGGGGGGTATGGTGTATGTCAGGTAAGTTATTGTTGAAGTGGTTCATTGTTTTGTTGGCTTCTGTTCTTGTTTACGGCTGTGCTACCGCGCCAAGGAAACCGGACTGGGTTATGAAGGGCGCTGGCGCTTTCAGAGGCGAGGGAAAGTCGCTCTTCGGTGTGGGGGCGGCAGATGGGATTACATCTGAAACGTTGAGAAGAACGACGGCGGACAATCGGGCTATTGACGAAAAAGTATTCGACAGATTGAAAGCGGAACAAGAAAAGCGCGGCCGGCAAATGGGGACGGGTGCCGCAGTTGAGTTAGTGCACATTAAACCACACCTTGCCTATTAGAATAAATATCGTCTGAGAATATCGAACATTTGTTCGAATGTCAACCTTATATTTTGTGGGGTTGACATTTTTTTTTGTTTATTGTAAAATTACAACTATGACTGAATTAGAGAAAATTGCAGAAAAGGTTTTAAATTGTGAGGATTTGAAACAAGAGGAGTGCGAGTATATATTTTTATCTGAGGACGAAAATTTTGACGATTTACTTTATTGGTCAAATAAAATAAGAAAACACTTCAAAGGTAACAAGGTCAAACTCTGCTCGATTATCAATGCAAAATCCGGGATGTGTCCCGAGGACTGCGGCTTCTGCGCCCAGAGTTCCCATAATAAAGCGGAAACTAATATTTACCCTCTTGTTGGCTTCAACGAGGTGGAAGATGCATATGAAAAGGCGGCCAAAAGTAGATCGCGGTGTTTTGGCATAGTCACTTCCGGCAGAGCACTGAGAGATGAAGAAATAAAACTGCTTGGTGAAACGATTTCAAAAATCAGAGAGCGACATCCGTCATTCCATCCGACTATCAGTGCTTCGCTCGGAGAACTCTCGGAAAAACAGTTATTATATCTTAAAAATTGCGGTCTTAAAAAATATCATCATAACCTTGAAACCACCGAGAGTTTTTTTACAAATGTCTGCACAACTCACAGTTTTTCAGATAGAGTCGCTACACTGAAAGCGGTAAAAAAAGTTAATATTGAGTTGTGCTGTGGTGGGATATTTGGTATAGGGGAAGATTGGCATCATCGTCTTGAGTTTGCCTTGACCCTCGGTCAAATAGATCCTGATTCAATCCCGTTGAATTTTTTTAATCCCATAAAAGGCACGCGTCTCGAAAAGACAAAACCGCTTTCTTCTCGTGAAATTTTAAAAATAATAGCAATGTTCAGATTTGTTTTGCCTCAAAAAGATATAAGTGTCTGCGGTGGTCGGGAAGTGAACTTAAGGGATTTGCAATCATGGATTTTTTGCGCCGGCGCCAACGGTATGATGACCGGCGACTATCTTACGACCGCGGGAAGGAATCCTGACATAGACAAGAAAATGCTCGAAGATCTCGACTTAAAAATTGACTATGAAAAATAAAGTCGCTCTTGTAACCGGTTCATCGAAGGGGATCGGAAAAAAAATTCTTAGCGAGTTTGCAAAAAATGGCTATTCGGTCGTTTTAAATTATAATAATTCTCCTCATCTCGCCGATGACTTTCTAAAAGAGCTGAATGGTTGCGGATTTAATGCGTTGAAGATAAAAGCCGATGTTTCGAAGACGGGCGATGTTAAGAAACTATTATCGGAAATTATTGGAAATTATGGCAGGCTCGATGTTGTAGTAAACAACGCTGCAGTTATATCGGACAGGACGATTATCAATATGTCTGACGATGAATGGGAAAAAGTGATCGCCACGAATCTATCGGGCGGTTTTTATGTTATTAGAGAGGCTGCCAAGTATATGATTAAACAAAAATACGGCGCCATAATTAATATCTCTTCCATAGTGGGTTTAAGGGGAAACTCGGGCGAATCGAATTATTCTGCAGCGAAAGCCGGGATTTTAGGACTTACGAAAACGGTTGCAGCGGAGCTCGGAAGATTTAACATCTGCGTCAACTGCGTTTTGCCGGGTTTTCATCTTACCGACATGGGAAAATCAGGAGGCGATGAGTACCATCATAAAGTTCTAAACGAAAGCGTCATCAAAAAAACGACTTCTATAAATGAGCTTGCAAAATTTATTGTTTTTTTGTCGGAACTTAAGAGCGTTTCCGGGCAGGTTTTCAACTTTGATTCAAGGATTATATAACCACATCGCCTGCCTTTTTACCGACAGGTAGGATGTGGGATGACCCCCTTACACCCGTATCGTTCAAAGGACGCCCCACAAAAAAATAGTTCCGATGAATATCGAGACAAGGAGGTGGTGGTGTGAAAACAGACATCGCCGTTACGTCGCTCGGTATGTTTACTCCGTTGGGGAGGAATGTTTCCGAAACATGGAACAGACTTATATCCGCGGAAACCGCCGTCAAGAAAAACGGATATCTTCTAGCCTCCTGCGAAGATTGTTTCGAACATTTGTTCGAATTTTCCGACGATAAATCTTTTTCTATGATGAAATTTGCCGTCGATGAAGCGATAAGCGATTCGGGGTTATCAAAAGACTCACGCGCTGGTTTTTTTATATCTCAATCAAAGCCCGAAGTTAAAATATTTAACGACTTTGCCGACAATATCCCGGGGTTGCTGGGGTCGAAAATCGCAGAAAAATATGATTTTGAGAGCGTCCAGATTAAAAATATAGTTGCAGCGTGTTCAACGGGTGTGCAATCAATTTTTTCCGCCATAAACGCGATTGAATCCGGAGCGTGCGATTTTGCTGTTGTCGGTGTTGTCGAATCGTCATTGACGCCGCTTTATATCGGAGCTTTTTCGAATATGGGGGTTCTCTCGAAAAAATCTATGCGTCCGTTTGACAAAAAAAGAGACGGTTTTGCACTCGGGGAAGGCGCGGCCGCGGTGGTTTTAGAAAAAAGAACTAACGCCGAAGGTCGCGGGGCTGCAATACATTCTTTGATAAAGAGTTGTAATGTTGCGACGGCGGGGCATCCCGTAAATTTTGGAGACAGCGTTAAAAATATATCCGAATTGATAAGAAGAACATTAAAACAATCTGGCGTAAACACCGTTGACCACATAAACGCCCATGGAACGGCCACAAGGATAAATGACGCCGTTGAGTCGGAGGCCATAATAGATGCATTTGGGAAAGATGCCGATTACATAAACATCTCGGCAACAAAACCTGCGACGGGACATCTATTGGGCGCGTCGGGTATCGTCGAGTTTATTTTTTGCGTGTTATCGGTAAAGTCCGGCGTTGTTCCACCGACACTTAATCTTGAAGAGCCGGAGTATAGATTGAATTTCACCCCGAAGTACGCTGTTAAAAGAGAAGTCAAAAATGCACTCTCGCTTTCATACGGCTTCGGCGGGCAGATGGGAGCCATAATTTGTGGAGTTTAAAAAGGAACTCGAAGAGTTGAGAGAACAAAATCTTTTGAGAAAAATGACCGTTATGGAGCCCATGTCAGGAAAACACATTTTTATAGGCGGGAAGGAATATATCAATTTTTCGTCAAACGACTATCTTGGTCTTTCCGAAAATATCCGCGTGAAAAAGAGTGTTATAGAAGCCGTCGATAAATACGGCGCGGGTTCTGCCTCCTCAAGGTTGCTTTCCGGGACTTTCGCCGTTCACGAAAAACTTGAAAAAGAGCTTTCAATGCTTAAAAAGTCCGACCATGCTCTTGTTTTTCCGTCGGGTTATCAGACGAATTTGAGCGTCATATCGGCTCTGGTTTCCGAAAACGACTGCATAATAATCGACAGATTGAATCATGCGTCTATAATTGATGGCGCAAGGTTTTCAAGAGCGAAGATAATGGTCTTCAGACATCGTGATATGAATGATTTGGAAAAGGCGCTCAAACTTTCCGTTAAATTTCCCAGGAGGTTGATAATCACCGATGCTCTTTTTTCGATGGAGGGTGATATCGCTCCGCTTAACGAGATTACCACTCTCGCTGAGAAATATGGCGCGCTCTTGATGGTTGACGAGGCGCACTCAACGGGTATTTTCGGCAAAAATGGAGGAGGAATAGGGGAATATTTAGGATTGGAGGACAAAATAGATATTAAAATGGGCACACTCTCAAAAGCTATAGGTTCACAGGGCGGGTTTATCTGTGTCGACGGTGAGTTTAGGGATTACATAATTAACAAAGCGCGGGGTTTTATTTTTACGACCGCTTTATCGCCGGTTTCGGCGGCAGCCGCGATTGAGTCTATAAAAATAATAAAGGAATCTGACAAGCCGCGAAAATCGTTGATTGCAAATGCGCTCAGGTTTCGCGAAAAATTAAAATCGCTCGGCTATGACACGTTATCTTCCGCGTCGCAGATAATCCCTGTTTTGATAGGAAACACCGAGAAAACCGTTAGATTGTCCCAAAAGCTTTTTGAAAAAGGATTTTATGCGCCGGCCGTAAGATATCCGACCGTCCCGAAAAACATGGCAAGGCTGAGAATATCATTAACGGTTGAACATGCGTTTGAAGATATGGAAAAATTTTGTGAGGCGCTTAAAATGCTTTGATGCATATACTTTCTAAGAGAAGAGGGGTTTATGGAATATGAAAGGTATTTTCATAACGGCAACAGATACGGGAGTTGGTAAAACATACATAGGATGCCTAATCGCAGAGATGTTAAGTAAAAAATTAAAAGTCGGAGTTTTTAAACCATTTCTTACAGGTAATCATGGTGACGCAAAAAATTTAAGAAATGCCGCGCGGTCAAATTTATCGTTAAAAGAGATAAATCCTGTTTTTCTGAAATATCCGCTCGCCCCTTATCCGTCTTCAATGTTGGAAAGAAGAAAAATAGATTTAAAAAATGTCTACAGGAAGTGCGCGTTAATGAAGAAAAGAACGGATTTTCTGATTATCGAAGGCGCCGGAGGGCTTTTTGTTCCGATAACTAAAAATTTTTTTATGATAGATTTGATTGAAAAATTCCGCATGCCGGTTGTCCTTGTGTCAAGACCGGGACTTGGAACGATAAATCATACATTGCTTAGCATTAAAGCTCTTAAAGAAAAAGGGATTAAAGTCGCGGCGGTCTTATTGAATAGATATACGGGGAAAGATTTGGCCCAGAAGACAAATCCGAATGTCATACGGAAATTGATTGCTCCACCTGTTTTTATAGTAAAGGAAAGAGCAAAAAAATTGCCGGGAGAGTTTATAGGATGTATTCTAAAAAAAAGATAAGAAAATTTATTAAAGTTGAAAAAAAACACATCTGGCATCCTTTTACACAGATGGCAGACTGGCAGAAAGAAGAGCTTTTGATTGTTGAAAGCGGCTCCGGAGTATATCTTAATGACATTTACGGCAAAAAATACATAGACGGCGTATCTTCGCTCTGGGTAAATGTCCATGGTCACAGAAACAAGATAATTGATAAAGAGATAAACGCCCAGATGAGAAAGATCGCCCATACAACTTTTCTCGGACTCACCCATATTCCAGCGATAGAGCTTGCTGAAAGGCTTGTAAAAATTGTTCCAAAGAATCTTTCAAGAGTGTTTTACTCCGATAACGGCTCGACGGCAATCGAGATAGCTCTGAAAATGGCTTATCAGTATTGGAAACAAAAAGATGGCGGCAGTGTGTCGGGCTGCGAAGGTCGAAAAAATAAATTTCTATCGATAAAGAACGCATATCACGGCGATACAATAGGCTCTGTTTCGGTGGGAGGCATGGAGTTGTTCCATGAAAAATTCAGGCCACTTCTTTTCGGCTGCTACTTTGCGCCTTCGCCTTATTGTTATAGATGCGATAAAAAGCAGAGGTCAAAGGTCAGGGGTCAGAGGTTGAAAATGCGGGATGTAAAGTTTAGAAAACATTGCCGTGCCATGGGATGTTCGGGCCAGTGTATAGAAGCGGTTAAAAATATTTTATCCAAACACAACAATGAAATTGCAGCGGCGATTGTCGAGCCGATGGTTCAAGCAGCATCTGGAATGATTGTAATGCCTCATGGATATTTGACTGAGTTTGCGTCTCTGTGCAAAAAATATGGGGTTCTGCTAATTGCTGACGAAGTCGCTACGGGATTTGGTCATACTGGCAGAATGATTGCGTGCGAATTCGAAAACATCAAGCCGGATTTTTTATGCCTTGCAAAAGGTATAACTGGAGGATATCTGCCGCTCGCATCAACACTTACTGGCGAAAGAATCTATCAAGCATTTCTTGGAAGATATGAAGAATTCAAGACATTCTTTCACGGTCATACATATACCGCAAATCCCCTATCATGCGCCGCTGCTCTCGCCAATCTAAAACTTTTTAAGAAAAATAATGTAATTCAAAAAATCAAAAACAAAATTAAAGTTTTGTCATCGAAACTTGAATCGTTGAAGGACAATCCTTATGTCGGAGATATAAGACAGATTGGTCTGATGGTTGGAATTGAGATAGTTAAGGATAAAAAAACGAAAGAGATGTTTGATGCAAAAGAAAAAATTGCAATAAGAATATGTTACAGTGCGAGAAAATATGGAGTAATCTTGAGACCCCTCGGAAATGTCATTGTCATATTACCGCCTCTTTCAATAAATAAAACAGAAATTAGAAAAATCGTAGATTCCGTTAGGATGTCGATAAGAGACGTATTGAACCCCGTTAGAGATACATTCTTACCGCCTGCGAATGATAGTTATGATAAATCAGCATCGTAAAGTTCATCGAGCAAAATTGTAAATAATGCGTCCCGACTGGTGAGATTATTGAAAAAGTTCTTCTACCACACAAGACACAAAGAAATGTGTAAGAAATTTTTTGCAACAAAGCACAAGTTTTGTAGTTGCAGACCTTGGTCTGCACAAGTGCACAAGGCATAAGAGCACAAGTGCACAAGTCACTGTAAATCCCCCTCCTTCGCTTCCCCCTTTACAAAAGAGGGATAGAGGGGGATTTTCCGTGATTTCTAACTTTCGTGCTTTCGTGGTAAAGTTTTTTCTCTGTGTTCATGGTGCCTCTGTGGTGAGGCTTTCCAGTTCTGTGTTATTAAAACTCTGAACCACGAAGACACGAAACAATCCCACTTAAATCCCCCTTTAATAAAGGGGGAAATAGAGGGATTATTTTTTTCGTGATTTCCAACTTTCGCGCTTTCGTGGTAAAGTTTTTTCTCTGTGTTCTTGGTGCCTCTGTGGTGAGGTTTTTCAGTGGTCCCGACTGGTCGGGACTATCTCTAAGGGGGTCAATTAAATTATCCTTTGCGTTTGTCTACTTTTGAACTCTTCGATTTCTTTTTTTCTTTCTTCAAAGCCGCTTCTCCCCATGAGGCCGTAGGTGAGATGTTTGCCAAGCTCAACGCCCGGCTGGTCGAATGTATTTATCTCAAATAACTCCCCCGCATATGCTGTCGCCAGCTCTAGAAGATAGATAAGTCCGCCGATGTTTTCCTCGTCAATTTTCGGAATTTCAATCGTAAGGTTTGGCCTTTTTTCTTTTGTGAGGGCTATCCTTGTCGCATCCTCTTCGGATTTTATTAGTTCATTGAGAGAATGGCCCTCAAGATAATGCTTGTATCCTGTTTTAGGTATTCGAACATTTGTTCGATATCTACTCACCGAAAGAAACGTAATAATCTTGTCAAAGGGGCCTTCGATATATAATTGAATTTGTGAATGCTGGTCCGTTGCGCCGAGAGCCTTTACGGGCGTGGGCCCTATGTTTACAGTTTCTCCTCTGTTATTTGTTTTCTTGCCCAAGCTTTCGGCCCAGAGTTGCCTGAACCAGTCGGATATTCCGTATAATGCGTTCGAGTATGGAAACATTACACAGATTTTTTTACCTTTTTGATATAAGAGATAGTTAATGGCCGCAAACATGGCCGCCGGGTTTTCAAAGAGATTATCGGAGGAACATTTTTTGTCCATAACGTCCGCCCCCGAAAGAAGTTTTTCAACATTTATTCCCGTAAATGCAGCAGAGACAACTCCCACGGGCGACAAAACCGAAAACCTTCCGCCGACATTGCCCGGAACTTCGAAACTAATAATATTTTCTTTTGTAGCATGTTCCCTTAGAAACCCTTTGCCGGCGTCCGTTGTTATGATTATATTTTTGCGGTAGTTCTTTCCGACTTTCTGGATTAAAATCTTTCTCAAGACAAAATAGTTGGCAAGCCCTTCGGCGGTAGTTCCGGATTTTGATATTACATTAAAAATTGTGTTTTTGAAATTTATGACTTCGGATAGCCCTTTTATGAGTTCGGGATCCACGTTATCGGGAACAAAAAGTTTGCACCATCCTTTTCTTTTATTTTTATTGAGCAGATTCCAGTAAGGATGCCGCAGTGCCGTCTGAAGAGCTATGTTCCCGAGAGCGGAGCCACCGATGCCGACGACAACAAAGTTTTCGAATTTTCCTGCAAGTTTTTTAGCGAAAGTTTTGAGCTTTTTTACATCATTCGTCTTGCGAGGAAGCTCTGTGAATCCGAGTTCCCCCGCGGATTTTTTCCTGAGAATTTCACCGTGAGCTTTTGCGATTTTCTCCGAGACGTCTTTTAATTCCTGCTCGGATATGCCGTGCTCACCAACGACATCGGATAAAACATTCGAGTAATTGAGTTTTATGTCCATATAGTGCGACTCTCGAGGAGAGATTACAAAATTTTAGTATTTTCCTTATTTTAGTTTTTTCGAAGGATTGTTTTTCCTGGATTGGATTTTTGCGACATCATCCTTGTATTTTTCCCATGATTCGACGGGTATGAAAAAATTCTGCTTTGGATATATCAACCGCGGATTTTTGATTTTTCCTCTATTGGCCATCCATATATAAGGCCACATCCTGCCTTTTCCGAAATGCCTTTTCATCGCGGCAATTCTCCAGAGATTATCGCCACTTTTAACCGAGTATCTCCTGTCCGCGGCCTTTAATTCCTTTATCGCCAGATGGGCAAGTTCCCATGCTCTGCTGTAATCTTGCGCCGCAAAATTCTCTTTCGCCGTTTTTAAAGTTAATTGCCCCGCCCTTACATCGCGGCATTCCTTTTTCGCTATCTTCCAATACTCCCCTGCAACCGCTATGGCTTCGTTCGCAAGCAGTTTTTTCTTCTCGACGAGTTCCGTTTCTTCTTTTTCCTTTTTTTGCTTTTCAGCGGCTTCCTGAAGGGATTTTTCGAATTCCTGCTGTCTAATTCTTTCAAGCTCTTTCTGTTGCTTCGCTATTTCAAACTGTTTGTACATATTTTTGCCGGCAAAAAAACCGCTGATTAAAATTACGATGATTATAAGGTGCAACTTCGTTATTTTCATCACTCACTCGCTTTATCGCGCAATTTTCCGACTAAATTATTTTACAATAAAATTGTTTATTTTCAAAATTTGGGTCTTCTCCATTTTTTGTTGTGCGTATAAAAACAAAGTGTTTGAGCGGGTTTAATCAAGTGTGAACGCTTGATTACCCCGCTCCCGATTTATCGGGACGAGAATGAGCGAAAATACTTTGTTTTTACATAACCCCACACACATCATAGCGGTATTGCAAAATCCTTACCCAATGTTACAACAACATTTGGAGAAGAGCCCAAAATTCCAAGATATTTTTAAGCATTAATCGGCGGGTCATTCGACAAATGCCTTGAAGTCGATTTCCGGAAAGATATTGTCTCGGAACTCGAGAGTAGCAAGGAAACCCTCGTCCAGCGAATTTGATTTTATCTGCTCATAAAGCTTTGTAAAACGATGGATGTGGTCGGTTGTTCTTTTCCTTGCATACTCTACCATGGTGCCGGTGGTCATTATAAAAGCCCAGTCGGACGCCTGAGCGAGAACGAGCTCCCTCGCCAGTTGGTTCAAAGCCCTCTCCTTTAAGCCGACGGAGTTTTTGTTTTTGTTTGCTATGTCTATCATTTTTTCGGCGGCTTTATGGAGGTGTCTGTATATCCAATCGTTCGTGCCGTTGAGCCACACCTCGAAATACCCCTTGTCTCCCCATGAGGATGCGGCTGGCTGCGATATCTGATTTTTTGGATATTTCTGCAGATATTCCACCGGCGTTATCGGTTTGAAGACATTTTGGTCGTGGTGTATTTTTCTAAAGAGATAATTTATGAAAAGCGGACCCTCAAACCACCAATGTCCAAATAGTTCCGCGTCAAAAGGCGAGACGATTATGGGTTGTCTATCTATTATTGAAGAGAGATACTCTACCTGTTTTTCCCTGTTGAACATAAAGTTGCCGGCATGAGATGCCGCTTTGTTTCTTGCCCATTCGGGGTTGTATGGCTCTTTTTTATTTAAAGGCACTCTACCGGTGACACGGAAGTACTTCAATCCCACATTCCTTCTGGCGCCGTCCTCGTGAAGATAGGGCTTGATGTAGTCGTAGTCGAGGTCGTATCCTACGTCTCTGTAGAACTCCCTGTAATCGGGATCGCCCGGGTAACCTATATCGGCACTCCATACCTGATGAGCGGTTTCTTGGTCTCTTCCGAAACAAGCCACTCCGCTCGGGCAGAAAAGAGGAGCGAACACACCGTATTTTGGTCTCGGCTCGGCGTAAAGGATTCCGTGGGCTTCAAGGAGAAAAAACTTTATTTTTTCTTTTTTTAGAATTTCGTCCACCCCCGGGATATATGCGCATTCGGCAAGCCAGATTCCTCTCGGGTCCCTTCCGAAATGTCTCCTGTAGTCGTGTTTTGCTATCTTAACTTGCGCGTTCATCGCATTACGGTGGATTTTCAGCGGGAGGAAACCATGCGTCGCACAGCACGTGATTATTTCAATAAATCCATCATCTTGAAGTTTTTTGAAGCCCCTTAAAATGTTCCCGTGATATTTTTCCCAGATTTCTTTTGATCTTTTTAGTATCCTTTCATACATAAGGGCGGTGTGATGAAATTCGGGTATGTTTTTTGTTCTCCAGACCTCTTTTTCGGCCAGCTCTATGAGGCCGTTGAGTTTCTTGTAGTATCTTGATTGAAGGAGTGAATCCGACATCATTCCTGCGAGTGTCGGGGTTATCGTCATCGTGACCCTGAAAGAATCAATCCCATCCTTTACAAATCCTTCGAAGATATCTAAAAGAGGAAGATACGTCTCGGTGAGACCTTCGTAAAACCAATCTTCTTCGAGAAAATCGGGGTATTCGGGATGTCTTACATAGGGGAGATGTGCATGAAGCACCAACGCCCAATATCCTTTCGGTTCAACCATATTATTTTTATCTCGATGTTTCAGATTTCAATGTTTCAAGGGATTTACGGCATTGAAACACCGTCTACAATATTGTGTGAATTTGCTCCATCGCCACCCTCCGTTAAAACGGGGATATTTCACAAATTCACCACCCCCCCAATCTCTATCATCTCACCTCTGTTCTTTGTTTAACGAAGCGTCAATAATCTCATCGTTTGCTGCTTTTTCTTGAAACCTTAAATGAGATTTTTCTTTTCATCGAACCGTCTTTAGACACAGCTTCTATAGGTATGTTAAAATTTCCATCGGGGAGAGACATTCTTATAGAAAAACTCCCGTCGCTTTTCAGTGTTACGGGTTTTCCCTGAATTTTTAATCTGGCGTCTCTTTCGGTTGAGCCGTAGACTATAAGTTCCGTGTCGGCTTTAAGCCAGAAATCCTTTTTCCCTTTAATGGCTTTATGACCCCTGAGGCTTCCGACCATGCCGGATGAAGGCATGCTTATTATCTCTTCCCATTTTTCCTTCATTAGCGTCGCTACGTCGAAAGAGCTTTTTCCTATCCTTTTTTCGCCTGAAAGTTCGAGGATTTTTTCGAACTCCGCCTTCAATATCCCCCATTTTTCGTCGATTATAGGCGATATGCCGTATCTCGGTGTGGGAATAGCTGCGGATCTTGCTACGACTATAAATTTACCGTCTGGGGTTACAAGCCCCAAGTCTATGCACCACACTCTGTTTGACTGGCCGCAGTTTATGTACCAGCTGCCGGAATCGAGCGATATCGCTATATCGAAACTTCTGTGAGCGTTTTTGCCATTGAATAATACATCGGTAACATCATAGACGCGAAGCGTCCACCTTGATTTCTCATAAACGTTTTTCGAGAGTTGAACAGTAAGTTTCGAGATGGTGTCGCCTGACACCTCCCAGTAGGCGTAGATCCATAGTGGATCTCTCGGCAAAATTACGATCTTTGTATCGTTGTAAGTTTTAGGCAGTCCTTCGGGGGACTCCTGTTCCGCTTTTTTTATAACACCTTTAAAAGATGTGGGAATCTTGGACATGTTACCTCCTGATTATTTTAGGACGCAGATTTACAGGATTATCGCAGATTAAAAACTTTACCGCGAAATCACGAAAATTAGAAATCACAAAATTCTTTACAAGTATTTTCGTGTTTTCACGCTTTCGTGGTTCAAATCTTTTTTCATCTGCGTTTATCAAAGTTGTTTCTGCGTTCATCTGCGTTCAATTACTTTTTAGGACGCAGATTTACGTGGAACTTGTCCCGATGCTCATCGGGATTCGATGGATTTCAAAAACATCTGCGTCAATCTTCTTGTCAAATCTGCGTTTATCTGCGTTCCATTTAATATATCATCTCCTGATAATATTTAACCACGAATTACGCAAAAACAATTCGCGTTCATTAGCGGTTTATTTTTATCTCATATGCAATCGGAATGTCTATATTCGCAACTATACTACAATTTTTTTAACCATTTGTCAACCCGCTTTTTGTTATTTGGCACTTTGTCATAAGATGCGGCTAAGCGTGGCAAGTTGATTTACTTTTAATATTTAGATAAAATGAAACTAGTGTCCTGTCTCACTAATACCTTTACATTCGCTGTTCGTATTTTGTTTCAGCGTCAAGGCGCGAGGAGCGAAGCATACCCTCTGCGGTATGTAAGCGACGAGCAACGCCGACGATGAACAAAAGACATCAGCCCTTCGGGAAGGGTATTATTTGGACGGCTTCTGCGTCATTCCTCCTTGATGTATCGCGTGGATACACCTGCGTCGTCATTCCTTGAATCCGTCTCAAATCCTACCCTTCAAATGTAAAGGTATTAGCGAGACAGGACACTAGCGCCATGAAACTCTATTATTCGATTTTTCTGATTTTTTTTCTCAAATCCGCTTGTTTTTGCAAGAGTGTCATGTCGCCCGGGAATTTTGACAGGGTTTATTTTTACATAGCAAAGACGCAATCGCCCGCCGGCCCTATCGGGACGGATTACTTTTCTACAAGAGAACAGGCTCTGTGCGCCCACGCCCTTTTAAACAGGGGCCACAAAAACAGAGCCAGAAGAATTCTGGATTTCTACGATGACATATACAGAAGAGCGAAATCCGAAAGAAACTTTGACGGATTTCACGAACATTACGACATCAACGGGAGTTCGGCAACAGGCAAAATCGATTTCTTTTCTCAACTGTGCGTCATCGGAGCTGTCAATTTATACACTTATAAGACCGGAGACAAAAGATTTATCGGTATGGCGAAGGATATGGGGGAGTTGTTTAAGAAAAATATCGATAGATGGGGCGCCTTTTCGAAAAAAGATTCTAAAATAAATGTTCGCGAAAATCTGGCGGCCTATGCTGCGTTTGGTGAACTTGCCGCGCTGACTGGCGAGTTGGCATGGGCGGATTTGGCGAAGAGGGTGAGGTTTGTTATCGAAGATCTTTTTTTCGACAAAGAAAAAAAGATGCTGAAGCCGGATCTCTTAAGCCGGGATTTTTATTCGGAAGATCAGGTCCTCGGAAAAATAATATTAGGCTGGGATCTGAGAATTTCAAGCGAAGATTCTCGCGTGGTGGAAGATGTCGCATGGAGGGAACTTGCGATGTCGTTTGACAAAAAAAAATTTCTTGAACTTGAAAAATACGTTGGGTTCCCGCCGTCCGTTCCCGACGGCGCTTTCATATCAAATTCCGTTCAAGGCGACGGCGTAAATCTCGTCGCCACGACGTTATATACTTTTATTTACGAGGATTTCATGCCGTTCAATACAGAAAGAGAGCAAACGGATAAGATGATGCAAATCTCCATAACATCGCGGGGAGAAGAATTCCTTGCAGAAGGTTTTGAGAGTGATGTGATAGATTTTTATAGAATTAAAAAACCAAAAACGGCCAACGCCGACGTTTTCATAGAATACGACGAAGAGGTCAAAAAGGAAGGAGAGCGTTCTTTGAGAATACAATTCGCGCCGGTTAAAAATGAAAAAAGTTCTGCGGAGGTTTCAAGGATTTTTTATCCACCTCAAGATTTCACAAAATTCGGAAGGATGAAGTTTTGGCTTATAGCAAGGCCCTCGGTTGTCTCGCCGGGCGCGATGGGAATTAGGGTTAAGTTGAAAATTATCGATTCCGACGGAAACGAAGCGGTATCCAATATCCTGAATCATAGCCCGCGAGGTTTCGAAAACACCGTTGTCACACCTGGTGGTTTTACTCACAGTGGTAAAATATCCACGAATTTTACTAAAATAAAAGAGCTCGTTTGGATGTTTGAAGAAGATACCCAGAGAGCATGGAATGTTCATATAGACGATATCAGGATGGAATGATGATTAACAGAGCACAAGGGCACAAGGGCACAAGGGCACAAGTGCACAAGAGCACAAGTGCACAAGAGCACAAGGGCACAAGAGCACAAGTGTGTCATCCATCATCCGTCATTCGTCATTTCTGCACACTATTCGCTATTTGCTATTCGCTCTTTTTATTTCTTTTTTCTACCTTTTTACCTTTCTACCTTCTACCTGCTGTTTACGCTTTTACTGTCCGTTCTGACGGACTTGGCGGTTCAGCAGTAGCCATTTCCGATGACCTTGGCTCCATAAGGAAAAATCCTTCGGGTCTCGCTTTTATCCCCGAAAGCCAGATAGCTTTTAATGCGGGGAATTATGTATCCGCAGATAAAGCCGGTCCGTCCCTCGGCATCGATTACGCTCATTTCTTAAGGAAAATAGGCGTTGTGAGCGGTTATTTCAAAAAGAGTTTTTCCGATGACGGCGCCGACATGATAGGAGTCGCCATAGGCAGAAAAGAAAGAACAACAGAGAACTTTTTCTGGGGAGCGAGAATAGGGGCGCTTGCTGCGGGTTTGGATTTAAATCTTGGAGCGAGATACAAAAAAATGAACTACGACTTCGGTGTTTCAGCCTATGACATACCCAATGAAAACAGGCGCGTTCAATTTGGTGTAGCAAGGAAATTTGACGAATATCTTATTTGTCTGGATTTTGACACTAAAGGCAAGTTATATCTCGGCGCGGAGGCCGGGGTTTACGGCGATATGGGTAATCTGAGGGTTGGGGTAAATTCTTCCGAAAAAACCATATGCCTTGGATTTGGCTCCTACCTCTGGCCTTACGGCATTGATGTCTTCTATGGAATTCCGTGGGATTTTAAGGGAACGGGAAGGTTCGCCTTAAGTTTGTTCTACAGATTCGGCGGCTTCGATTTTTCGCAGATTCTTCTCAACAAGAACACCGAGAAAGCCGTCGCTCTGGAAAACAAGATATTAGAGATGAAAACCAGGTTGAACGTGCTCAACAAAAGTCTTGTCGAAACGGAGGATGCTTACAAAAAGGCCAGGGATTTTGTCGACATCCTCGACTCGGAAGCGTCCTCTCTTATAAAAAAGAAATTAAAGGAGCATAGAGGCGACCCCGAGCCACCTCCAAAAGAAACAACAATAAAGTCGCCGCCCGCGAGGGCGAAAGAATCCAAACCGTTGTGGCCGATAAAACACAAGGTCATCCCCGGAGATTCACTGAGGTCGCTTGCGGAGAGATACTACGGCAATCCGAACAGATGGCAGTCGATATACGACTCCAACAGGGATAAGATAGAAAGAGGTCTTCCGAAAATCGGTTCGGAACTGACAATACCGAAACTTCCTTAAATTTTATGATACAGGACGAATTTAAGAAACTGAAAGACGAGTGGTCGTCGAAGATAATGCTCAAACAGGGAGAGTCACCCGCGGTTCTTTTCTTGAGACAGGTGGCGGTCGTCGAATCCGTCGTGGAATCTGAGTTTCAAAAACTCCAGAAAAAACTCCACTCTCTGAAGGATGAAAACGATATAGTCAGGGGGTTGCTCGGGGCGAACGAGGTTGAAATCAAAGCGAAGCTTCTTTCTAAAAACGAGGAGGTTGGATTTCTTCATGACCAGCTTCTCGATTTTAAAAAGCGCCTGACTCGGACAAAAGAAGATCTGGAACACAGGCTCCTTGAAATAGAAACACTCAAGAGAGACAAAGGTATTCTTGAAGCCGCCCATTCGGACGAGAGAAAAAAACTGGGAAAGAAACTCGAAACGTTTGAAGAGAAGTTGAAGGATTTAGATATGTCATGGAATGAAAAATATTCAAGAGTAACCGAGGAGTTAACATCCCAGAGAAGGATATACCAGAACAAGCTGAACCTCGCTTCCGTCGATATTTGGAGATTTTCACACGATGTGTTTGCGAACTGGATATTATACACAAGGGATCAGATAGGCTCGATATTCGGCGCCACGGACTACATACATGCAAACATATCAGGCAATATTTCCACCGTAAAGAAACTCAAAAAAGAGATAGAGCCTGATCTGAGCTTGATAAAGGAAAAAACGACAAAAATCGTCGCTTCTTTCAACAAGATGGCGGAGTTTTTTTCCGTTGAACCGGAGTTGAAGATGGGCGATATAAATTCGCTGCTCAAAAAACTCAAAGAAGCATTTATGAAAACATCCGGGGTAATAATTGGCTGGCCTGAAGAAAAGGAGCGCCCCAAGATAGTAATGGACGAGAAGCTTTTATTCGAAGCGATATCGGAGATAATCAAAAACTCAGTTGAGGCCGTGAGTACATCGTCGAGAACCGGGAATATCGATGTAAAACTCGGCTGTGATGATATAATTTTTACCATCGACATCTCTGACAACGGTAGCGGTATTCCGCAAGAAAATATCGAGAAACTCTTTACTCCTTTTTTCACGACGAAACCCGGCCACGATGGACTCGGAATTGTCCGGGCAAAAAGAAATATAATTTTTCACAGCGGCGAAGTATTTTATACAACAGTCGAAAATAAACCGACATTTAGGATAAAATTGACCCATGAGTAGCGTTTTGATAGCTGTATCCGATCGCGATGTCAGAGAGCGGCTTAATTTAATACTTAAAAACACGAGATGTTCTGTTCACTACGTCGGAGAGGAGTTGCAGGCTGCGGAAAGTTTTTCGAAATACAAGCCCGACATCATAATAGCGGATATAGATTTTACCGAGTGGTTTTTGAATCAGCTAAAACAAAGTTTAATCAGAGAGATTCCAGTGATATGCTACATAAAGGACTACAATGCGCGGCTTGCCTACGACCTTATGAAAAAGGGGGCTTATGACTGCATCGTCGATCCGCTGAAGTCCCTTGAGATAGTAGATATAATCAACAAGGCGTTGAGCACCGATATCCTGAGTTTCGAGAAGATACTCAAACAAAATTTTTTCGATTACTTCGCCGCCCTTCCCAGGATAAAAAAGACATACTTCTCAGCGGCAGCGTCAGGAGTGTTTTTTTTGTTTCTCTATCTTATATTCACGAGAGGCGTTCAACCGAAAGGTATTGCGGAGGTGCCGCATAAAAACGTTACGGGTTTAATAGCGGGGGGGCATACGATATTTTTGAGCGACTGGTACACGCAGTCGGTGTACAGATACAAAAGGGACACCGGAGAACTTATGGATGTTTATTATTTCTCCGACTTTGGACCGCTCGGCATCGCGACGGATGGAAAAGCCATCTGGTCAATAGGGACGGATATGAAAATCAGGAAACACATGCTCAATGAGGCGGCGAAAAATCTGTCGACGGTCGGCGTATTTCCGGTTAACCTCGCTTCCCCGGGAGGTATTTGTATTGAAAAAAGAAACATCTGGCTTACGGACACGCAGCTCAACAAGATAATCTCTTATGAAATCGTCTCGCCGGCGATAGAGCCTTCAAAAAGCGATTCGTTGAAGTTTGTCGCAGAATACGTCACGGGGAACATCTCCCCCGAAGGTATATTGAAAATCGATGAAAACATATTTTTAATGGATGGATATACAGGCTCTCTGCTTTCCGGAGTTGTTTTTGAAAACAGATATGTTCCGAAAAAGGAGTTTTCCGTAAAATTGCCGAATGAAAGAGTTCTGTCCATCGCTGCATCGGGAAAAAAAATGTTTTTGGTTATAGCTGGTGATAAAACGACAATAAAGCAGATTCCATTAAGTTCTCTAAAATGAAATCAAGAATACATATACTTTATCCCTTTGACCTTGGTCTTGAGGTTGACTTCAAGGGGCGTGACGCCGCCGAATTTTTAAAATCCATTTCACAGAGAAAAATTAACACCCCCGTTATGTTGCCTGAGTCGACAGTAAAACTTTACGCCGATTCCGAGATTCTGACTTCCGTCTATAAATTCGGAGTTGGGCTTATACAGATAAAACTTTCAATCGAGGGTGAACTGGGCGACCTTGCGAAACAATCGTTTCTGATAGAGCGGGTCAGGGTAGGGAAAACCCCTCTTTTGTCTTACTGCAGGTCGCTAACGGAAAGCATAATTTCGAGAGCCGAAAAATTCGCGGTTCACAGATACGACATGCGGCTTCCTGACGCCGAGCTTTTCGTAATAACCGAAGCAGCGGAAACTATCGCTGGCGTAGCCTCGAAATTCATAGATGAAAACAAGAGAGTGATTTTCGGCATACTTTCCGGCGAGCAGGACTACAACCTGATTTCACACGATATAATCAAAAGGGAGGAGCAGACTAATCTTGGTTACTATGAGAACGAGATAATATTCATAAAAAGATTCGGGGCTTTTGTCAGTTCGTCCGACTCAGATACGATAATCGAGACGATAAAGCTCGCCCTTTGCCAGTTCTGGTCGTTGAAGTCGTATAATTTCATCATGGACAAGGAACTCGACAACGCCCTCATGCTTCTGGAAGAGATGCCTCCATATTACAAATTCTGGCGGATGCCTCAGGCGTATCACAGGTTTTCAGAGGAGGCCCTTGACTTCGACAAGGACAAAATAGCGATAGTTGATTCTATATACAACGTTATGGTAAACATACCGAAAGTCGAGGCCGACTGGCACTTGAAGACAATACATAAAAATGTCAACAAGGTTTTTGATATAGAGGATTTTTATAAGACGGTTGAGATGAAGATAGAAAGAATTGAGGAGTCATACAATGCCGCCAGAGATTATCTCGCAACAAATTTCTTCATACTACTTGACATAATATTTTTCCTTTCTCTTGCATGGTCCATCTTCGATACGATTTTACTTTTTACGATAGCAAGAAAATAATTTTGTATCGGGAGTTAAAAGTGAAAAAAAAATTTGTAATCAAAATTGGCTCAAACCTTCTTGCAGACGAGGAAAATCGTTGCAAAAAAGAGATGATAGAATGGCTTGCCGGCGAGATTTTATATTTGAGAAAAAATTCAATAGATGCGGTAATAATCACATCAGGAGCGATAGGCGTTGGAAGGATGGTCAGAGGTCTGCTGAAAAATTATCCCGCAAGTCTAAGACAAAAACAGGCGCTTTCCGCTATCGGACAGCCGCTCCTTATGAAATATTATCACGACATTTTTTCTGAGCTGGGTCTTGAGGTTGCCCAGGTACTTCTCACCAAAGATGACTTCGGCGACAGAGAGAGGTTTCTGAACATAAGAAGCACGATATTGACGCTTATTGAAATGGGTATAGTCCCCGTGATAAACGAAAACGATGCCGTCGCGACGGATGAGATAAAATTTGGAGACAATGATAACCTTTCAGCTCTTGTCGCGGTCAAAATCGGCGCCGCCGCGCTCGTCATTCTGACGGATGTAGAAGGGCTTTACAGGGGAAAGTTCGAGAGGAAAAATCTCATCGATACCGTCGAAAAAATAACGCCCGAGATTGAGTTGCTGGCAACGGCAAAAGCTGGCTCTAAATTCGGAACAGGCGGTATGATTTCAAAGATTCAGGCGGCGAAGATATCGACTTCTTCAGGGATAAAGACAATCCTCTGCAAGCCGGAAAGAGGGCTTTTTGATTTAATTTTGAAAGGGAGTCCGACTGGGACCACATTTCTGCCAGCCCGTAGGCTCGAGTCGAAAAAAAGCTGGCTCGCTTTCGGCGCAAAGCCCAGGGGCGTTGTCATTATAGACACTGGCGCCGCCGGGGCGATATCTTCGGGCAAGAGCCTGCTTGCGTCTGGGATTTTGGAGATAGAAGGCTCTTTTAAATCAGGCGATGTCATAAAAATCGTCGAGAAAATATCTTCAAATGAAATCGCGAGGGGACTCACATACTACTCTTCGGAAGACCTTGCCAAAATAAAGGGCAGACATTCTAAAGAGATATCGGAGATACTTTCCCGCTCTGGATATGACGAGGTCATCCACCGGGACAACATGGTTGTTTTGTAGAGCACAAGGTGTAAGAGCATACATTTGTACGCTCAATAAAATGGAAATAGGAATTATCGGTCTCCCCAACGTTGGGAAAACCTCGCTTTTCAATCTCCTCACCAGAGGCTCGGCTCAGATAGGCAATTTCCCTTTCACCACCATAGAGCCTAATGTCGGCATCGCTGTTCAAAAAGACCCTCGTCTCGAAAAGCTTGGCGGTATATTCGAACCCGAAAAACTCACCCCTGCATTCGTAAAGTTTGTCGATGTCGCCGGGCTCGTCAAAGACGCTCACATCGGCGAAGGTCTCGGCAATAAATTTCTCTCTCACATCCGCCCGCTTGAAGTTCTTCTTCAGGTTCTCGGCGATTTCCGAAGCGAGAATGTTGCGATGATGGGATTCGGCGCGAAAGAGCAGATGGAAATAGTCGAAACGGAGCTTCTGCTTTCCGACATCGATTACGCCATAAAGCGGAGCGAGAAAATCATAACTGCGGCGCGAAGTGGCGACAAGTTGGCGAAGGATACGTTGAGTTTTTTTGAGAGTGCGATAAAGTTTCTAAACTCGGGCAAGGCGCTGCGACGCTGTAATTTAAAAGAAATGTCGCAAAAATTCGACTTTCTGACTTCAAAGCCGGTTTTTTATGTTCACAATTCGACCGCCCCTTTTGCTGTGAGCGATTCAATCGCTGACGTTCTCTACATAGATGTGAAACTGGAGATTGAATCGCTTGAGCTCGACGAGAACGAAAGGTTAAAATTTCTCGGCGAATACGGCATAACCGAAAGCGGTCCGGACAAAATAATAAAAACCGGAAAAAAACTTCTCAATCTCATAACATTCTACACTGTCGTCGGAAAAGAGGTGCGAGCATGGAACATAAAAGGCGGTTCAAGGGCTCTTGATGGTGCAGCGATGATTCACACCGACATGGCGAAGGGCTTCATTCGAGCCGATGTTTATGACAGCGATTTGCTTGAAAACTACCGAACGGAGAAAAGACTCCACGAGCTTGGGCTCATAAGGTCTGAGGGCAGGGAGTACAAAATCAAAGATGGCGACATCTTAAAAATTCACTTCAGATAACATGGGAATAACAACTCTATCAAATGCAAATTGGTCAAGAATGTCAGGGATTATGAGTTTTCAAGTTGTTATCAGTATTTCGGCGCAACGAGGGAAAGAAGCCCAATACCCATAGATAAAATCGCTCTGTATCTACCCCTTATGAGGAGTCTATTCATTCGGCGTTTTTCGGTTTTTATATATATTTTGATATAATGAGATTGTTGAAAAACCCATCTTTTTCACTTAAAGGGCAGTTTCTTAACGGTTAAAAGTTTCAATCAGACCGCAAAACTCCTCGCTTTGCTCGTCAGACATTGCGGTCTAAACGATTTCAACTTTTAACCTGAAACTGCCAAATCGTTCAAAAGATTAAGGTTTTTCAACGAGCTCATAATAAACATTATGGCTGATAAGAGGAATCTAAACATTATCGTCCTTGCCGCGGGGCTGGGCACCAGGATGAAGAGTCGTACTCCCAAGGTCTTGCATAAAATCTGCGAGAAACCCATATTGTGGTGGGTTTTAAGAACCCTCTCTTCTTTAAGAATGTCAAAAACGGTCGTCGTCCTCGGTCACAGGATAGAAGAAGTCAGGGACGAGATTTTGAATTGGAAGGAAGAGATAGGGGCTTCTTTTTTCAGCAGGAATGTTTTTAAGATAGCGCGCCAGAAAAAACAGCTCGGCTCCGGCTCTGCCCTGAAATCGGCATCCGCTTTAATCCCCAAAAAAGGATACAGCATCGTCATCTCGGGTGACGTTCCGCTTATAAAAACCGACACGCTCCGGAAACTTTTGAACGAACACAAAAGAACGTTTTCTTCGGCGACGGTTTTGAGCGCGTCCGTCGAAAGCCCTTTCGGCTACGGAAGGATTGTCAGAAGCATCAACGGGGAATTTATTAAAATTGTCGAAGAAAAAGACGCCTCGCCCGACGAAAGAAAAATCATAGAGGTTAACTCCGGGATTTACTGCTTTTCAAACGACGTTCTATGGAATGCCCTAAAAGAGATAAAGCCGTTGAATAAAAAGAATGAGTATTATCTTACGGATGTCGTTGGGATTTTCAAAAAAAACGGGGAGAGGGTTTCAGCTGTTTCTTTCGCCGGGCCGGATGAAATTTTAGGTATAAACGACAGATACGATCTATCCAAAGTTGAAAAAATCCTGCGGCTAAAAATAAACGGAGCCCTTGCCAAAAACGGCGTCACTTTCATAGATCCCGAAAACGCATATATTGGCCCCGATGTAAAAATAGGAAACGATACCGCTATATATCCGAATGTTTTCATAAAAGGCTCAACGATAATTGGGAGCGACTGTGTAATCGGTTCGGGGTGTTATATATCAAACTCCCGCATAGGCGAAAATGTGAAGATAAGGTGTTCATACATATATGAATCGAAGATTGAATCGGGTGTAAAGATCGGACCTTTCGCCCATCTGAGACCCGGCACCGTTGTAAAGCGAAACGCCAGAATAGGCAACTTCACCGAGATAAAAAAGTCTTATATAGGAGAGGAGACGAAAGTCAGCCATTTAGCTTATATAGGAGATGCTCATCTCGAGAAGAACATAAACATAGGCGCCGGGGCCATAACCTGCAACTTCGATGGGAAGATGAAGAGAGAAACTTTCATAGGAAAAGACAGTTTTGTCGGTTCGAACGTCAATCTGATAGCACCCGTCAAAATTGGCAGAAAGGTTCTGATTGGAGCTGGCTCGACAATAACCAAGGATGTAGCGGATGGAATGCTTGCCGTGGAGAGAGGAAGGCAGGTAAACAAGGCAAGAAGGAAATAAATTGCATCGGAGTGAACGGTATGGACTTCAAACTTAAAATTTTTGCGGGCAACTCAAACATAGAGTTGGCCAAAGCGATCGTCACCAGAGCGGGAGTAGAGCTGGGAAATATGGAGATGGTCAGGTTTGCCGACGGGGAAACGCGTGTCAGCATAGAAGAACACGTGAGAGGATGCGACTGCTTCGTAGTTCAGCCGACATCGCCTCCGGCCAACGAAAGCGTAATGGAGCTCTTGATAATAATGGACGCTCTCAAGAGAGCTTCCGCCGGTAGAATAACGGCGGTTATACCTTATTACGGCTATGCCCGTCAGGACAGGAAACCAGAACCGCGGGTACCCATAACGGCAAAGTTGATAGCCAATCTTATTACGGCTGCCGGCGCCTCGCGGGTTCTCACTTTGGATCTGCACGCGGGTCAAATTCAGGGATTTTTCGACATACCGGTTGACCATCTCTTCGCAACGCCCGTTTTCCTTGAATACTTCAAGAGCCGCGATAACATCGTCGTCGTTTCACCAGACGCGGGCGGCGTCGAGCGAGCCAGATTTTTCGCTAAGCACATAAATTCAGATTTGGCGATAATAGATAAGAGGCGCATCAAGGCAAATCAGACAGAGATAATGAACCTCATCGGCGATGTGGATGGCAGAAATGCTATAATAGTCGACGACATAGCGGACACCGCTGGCACTATCGTCCAGGTGGCCGAGCTGCTCAAGAAAAAGGGAGCGATGGAAGTCACCGCCGTATGCACGCATGCGGTGCTTTCGGGAAATGCGAAGGAAAAGATAGAAAAATCTGCTCTCGGCAAACTTATCGTCACTGACACGATAAGCCATAAGGAGCTTCCGCAAAAGATTGTAAAACTTTCGGTTGCAAAATTGCTGGCGGATGCGATAAACAGAATTCACGGCAACGAATCCGTCAGCTCTTTGTTTGTATAGCCCCGATTTATCGGGGTGAGCGTAGCGAATAAAAATTCAAACAATAACGTACTGGGGGACTTGTGGGACCAATTCATTGGATGGTAGTCCGGCGGGACGAGAACAGGAGGAAAAATGCAGGAAATTGCGTTGGATGTAACGATTCGGGAATTGAAAAGCAAGGGGGAACTTAAAAAACATCGGAATATGGGAAAAATACCTCTGTCGATATACGGCAAAGACGAAGAAAATTTAAACGGACTTGTTGATGCCAAAGAATTAGAGAAGATTCTAAGTCAAGGTTCGTCGGGTAACACAATCTTCAATCTCAAAATCGGCAAGGACATCAAAAAAGCCATAATCAAAGACATACAGATTGACGTGATAAAAAGAAATCCGCTCCACATTGATTTCCAGGTTGTTTCAATGGCGTCGAAAGTTGAAGTAACGGTTCCGGTGAAGCTTGTCGGGGATGCCCCGGGTGTAAAACTTCACGGAGGGATACTTGAGCATTTCATAAGAGAGATAAAGGTGAAATGTCTTCCTAAAGATATCCCTGAGAGTATAAAGGTTGATATCTCGGCTCTTGATATCGGAAAGGGTATTTTCGTAAGTGACCTTCCGAAGCATGAAGGTGTTGATTATCACGCCGATTCTCATGCCATGGTTGTAAACGTAATTGCGTCCAAGAAAGAAGAGGTGGCAGCCCCCATTGAGGGTGTGGCCGCCGTCGAACCAGAAGTGATTTCCAAAGGCAAGAAAGAAGAAGTAAGCGAAGTGGAAGGGGAAGCAAAGAAATAAAAATGAATTTGCCGGGTGGCAGGATTTCAAAGTCGCTCTTTATGCGGCAAATTCAGATTGTGATGTATGTCCCGGTTTTAACTGAGGGGAAGTGGGCAAAGTGAATAGATGAAACCTTCTCTTATCGTCGGGCTCGGGAACCCCGGCTTGAGATACAAAGACACAAGGCACAACATAGGTTTTGATGTCATAGATATCATGATTCCCGACGCCTCTTTCAGGAAAGAAAAAAAATTCTTATATGTGCACTCCGGGGACGTTTATCTAATAAAACCGACGACATATATGAATTTGTCGGGCTCTGCCGTTTTGTCGGCTCTTTCAAAATTCGGATGCGAAGTTTCGCGAATTATGATTGTTTGCGACGATTTTTCGCTTCCGCTCGGCAAAATAAGATTCCGACTGAAGGGCTCTTCGGGAGGTCACAATGGACTCGAGAGCATAATAGAAAAAGTAGGCCCCGAATTTCCGAGACTAAGGATTGGAGTCGGACCCCTTCCCGAAAGAATCGATCCGTCGGAGTTTGTTCTCGGAAGATTCCGAGACGATGAGGACGGGATAAAAAGCGAAGTCGTCAGGGGAACAGCCGATATAATAAAAAAAATCTTGGCCAGCGGCTTCACCATCGCCGCTTCCTGGACTATAAGGAGAAGGATTTCATAAGAGATTCTAATGAAATTAATAAAAGAAACAGTGGATTTTCTGATTGAAAAGGAAAGAGAGCTTGACAGAGCGATAGAAACCGGGAAAAACGAATCTTCCGCGATGATAAGAGAAAGGCAGAAAGAACTTTACAGTCAAACGGAGTCATTGAAGCGGGAACAGGAAGAAAAATTCAACAAAGAACTGAAAAACTACGATTCAACTGTCGAACTTGAAATCAGGAAGTATCTATCCATGGAAGACGAAGACAGGAGAAAGATATCATTTTTCGCAAGGGAGAGAATAGAAAAACTCATTTGCGACGAAGAAGAAAGATTTAAATCTCTGGAGTGGCTTTTATCCCATTAGAAATTATGGCCGAGAATCTTTCTGATGGATATAGTGTTCGTTGAAACTTTTAATTTTCTTGAATGCCCTCGTATTTTCTAACGGGGTTTTAAATTTCCGTTTATGACGATAGCGAAAGTCAGCAAATTCACGCTTTTTACACCATCCCGGAAGATAGATAACGTTTCAATGCTTCTGCACGCTCTTGAGTGCGTAGAGATAATACCGCCCGCTGCGGGAAAAACTCCAAAATCAAAGTGCAACCGGCCGAATAAATTGGAGGAACACATTCAGTCAAAGTTAAACGAAATAACAAACAATATCGACAAACTTAAGCATACCATAGACATTATCGTAAAACATTATTACATGTTTGCGCCCCGCCACGGACTTTCAAATATAAAATACAAGGTAACGCCTGATGAAGAGAGCGCGATCCTGAAGGATTTCAATTGGCATAAACTCTATGACGGCGCAAACAACCTGCTTAAAGAGATTTCGGCGCTTGAAATAAGAAAAAACGCCCTCATAGCCACCGTTATTCAGCTTGAGCCGTGGACTGTTCTTGACGTGCCGCTTAAAAAATTCAAAGACACAAAGCGACTGAAGTTTCTTGCCGGTCACATACCACTTCCGCTTTGGGAGAATTTCAGAAAAGATGCATCCGAAATTCCCTCAAGCCTCATGGAAGTTAATCGCGATGGAAGGAATGTCTATTATGGTTTTATATATCCCTCTGATTTTTCGGAAAAAATCAAGCAGTTGAAAAACCGATTCGGATACAGCCAGATACTTATTCCGTATACATCGGCCACGCCGAAAAGGGCATCAAAACGTTTCGGTCAGAGCGTTACGGCTATCTTAAAGAGGATGGAAGGCTATCACAGGGAGATAGCGTCTTTTTCGTCGGAACTACCGAAACTGAAAGTGCTTTATGATTATTATCTGAAAATGAAAAATCAGATTGAAGCGCAGAAGTCAATGCTTGGGACGAATTACTACACATATTTTTACGGCTGGATAGTAGAGTCGAAAATACAGACGCTCGGGGAAAATCTTGCGAAAGAAAAGATTCCCTTTCATATAATATCAGAGCCCGCGTCTCCGGGCGAAGATGTGCCGATAGTTCTTGAAAACAGCAAAGCCGTCGAACCTTTCGAGGTCGTTACGGATCTTTACGGAAAGCCGAATTACAGAGAATCTGACCCGACGCCGCTCCTCTCTCCGTTTTTTGTCCTTTTCTTCGGGCTCTGCATGGCCGACGCCGCCTACGGATTGATTATGACGGCTTTCGGATTAGCGATTCTTTATATGTTGAAAGTGAAATCGGCGCGGAAATTTTTCAAACTAATTGTTTATTGCGGCATCGCCACTTTCTTAATCGGAGTTATGACCGGGACATATTTCGGAAACCTTATCGATAAATTTGAATTTTTTGGTTTTGCAAGAGGCATGAAACAAAAATTCTTGGTTCTTGACCCCCTTGAAGACCCTTTGTTCTTTCTCGGTATAAGCCTTCTTCTGGGGATAATCCAGACTCTCTTCGGAACCGCGATAAAGTTATATCACACTTTGAAGGAAAAAAAATATATGCTCGCTTTCCTCTCTGACTTGCCTACGCTTCTCATACAGTTGACGTTTCCGATTTTGATTCTCGCTTTTATGTTTGATTTTGTCATTGTTCCGATAAAGTACTCGCTTTCTTTGATTGCAGTTTCGGCGGCGCTTATAATGCTCAACCAGTGGATTTTAAACGAGGGTATTATATTGAAAATTTTCCAGATGTTCTTCTCCGTTTACGGAGCGATAACGGGTAATGCGCTTTCGGACCCGCTTAGTTACAGCCGGCTTTTCGCCCTTGGACTTTCAACGAGCCTTCTTGCGATGGCTTTTAATGAAATATCGACGCTTCTTTTCTCAATACCGTATCTGGGATTTTTAATCGGAGTGTTCTTTCTCGTAATCGCGCATATATTCAATATAGGCATAGGCTCACTAGGAGCATATGTTCACACAAGCCGCCTTCAGTATCTGGAGTTTTTCAACAAGTTCTTCCAGGGTGGAGGTCGCGAGATGAAACCTCTCAGATGGGAGAAAAAATATACTGTATAAAAATACAGACAAAGTTCAGAGTTGAGAGATTTATCATAAGTGTTGATAGTGTCTCTAAACTAAACTTATCACCGGAGGTATTATGATTAGAACGAAATTTTTTATTAAACCAAAGCTGCAAATCAAGTACATGTCGATCACGGTGGGTATAGTGGCATTGAGCGCGATAGTCGTATATGTCGTCCTTCAGGCCGCCTTGCGTTCCAGCGGTGCGATGGAGAATCTGACGCCAGGCGAATGGACGTTGCTGGTCAATGCGATGAAAAGGAGCATGTACTGGATTGTTGGTTTCATCGCTGTTGTTCTCGCCGTTGAGAGTATATTTTTTTTCCACAAGATGGTGGGCCCTCTTTATGTCTTTGAGAAAGTGCTAAAACTGATAAAAGCGGGCGACCTTACGCAAATTCTTCATCTGAGAAAAGGTGATGAGTTTAAGGACATTGCCTCGGAGTACAACGATATGATAAAGACGATTTCAAGCAGGTTATCCGGGATTAAAAACTCGGCACAGAAGCTTTATTACTACGAGGATAAACTTTCTGGCGAGGTGAAATCGGATTTCAGGAAAACCGTCGATGAGATGAAAAGCCATCTTGATTTCTTTAAAACGCAGTGAAAGAATTAACCGTTGAAATAAAAAAATTAAAAAAAGAGAAAGAAGCTGTAATATACGCCCATAATTATCAGATAGACGAAGTGCAGGAAATAGCCGACTTCGTAGGGGATTCGCTTGAACTCGCCCGCCGAGCATCGGAAACACAAGCAAAGGTAATAGTTCTTTGCGGCGTCTACTTTATGGCTGAGACCGCCGCGATCTTAAATCCCAACAAAAAAGTTCTCCTTCCCGACATCCATTCCGGCTGTCCGCTCGCCGATATGATCGACGCGGAAAGACTTAAAACCCTAAAATCCCAAAACCCGGACATTCCTGTTGTCTGTTATGTAAATTCATCGGCGGAAGTAAAAGCAGAATCCGACATAGCTTGCACGTCGTCAAACACCGTCAAAGTCGTCGAATCCCTCAAATCCGAAAGTGTGCTCTTCGTCCCCGACAGGAATCTGGGGAGATATATCCAGGAAAGGACGTCAAAGAAAATGCTCATATGGGACGGCTTCTGCCCGACGCACGACAGGGTGACACCCGAGGAGGTGAAGCTTGCAAAAGCCGAACATCCTTCATCGCTTTTTGTCGCCCACCCCGAATGCCGTCCTGAAGTTCTCAGGCTTGCGGACGAAATCACATCGACATCGGGGATGCTCAGATTCGCAAAAAAATCCGACAGCAAAGAGTTTATAATCGGAACCGAGATGGGGCTCATTTATAGGCTGAAGAAAGAGAACCCCGAAAAAAAATTTTATCTAGCCTCTCAGAAGCTGATTTGCCCCAATATGAAAAGAAACGACCTCCACAAGATATACTCCTCGCTTCGGACGATGACGCCGCAAATATCGGTGGAAGAATCCGTGCGCATCAAGGCAGTTAGTTCCATAGAAAAGATGCTAGCGGTAAAGTCGGATTATGATTGAAAAAATCGGAGCAGAAATAGGACGCAGATTTTCGCAGATTCTGCGTTCAATTATTTTTTAGGACGCAGATTTACAGGATTATCGCAGATTAAAAACTTTACCACGAAATCACGAAAATTAGAAATCACAAAATTCTTTACAAGTATTTTCGTGTTTTCGCGCTTTCGTGGTTCAAATCTTTTTTCATCGGCGTTCAATTATTTTTAGGACGCAGATTTTCGCAGATTTGATAGATATTAAGGGTCTTCTCCATTTTTTATTGTGCGTATAAAAACAAAGTATTTGAGCGGGTTTAATCAAGTGTGAACACTTGATTACCTCGCAGTCCCGATTTATCGGGACGAGAATGAGCGAAAATACTTTGTTTTTACATAGCGGTATTGCAAAATTTTTACCCAATGTTACAACAACATTTGGAGAAGAGCCGATATTAAAAACTTTTGTCAACATCGGCGTTTATCTGCGTTCAATTACTTTTTAGGACGCGGATTTTCGCAGATGAGTTTATAGTTGCTTTAATCTGCGTTTATCAAAGTTGTTTCTGCGTTCATCTGCGTTCAAAAATAAAAAAACGGTTGATGAGTTTTTCGACGGTCTCACAATGATAAAAACTGATTTTTTGATTATCGGTTCGGGGCTCTCGGGGCTCCTTGCGGCGCTGAAACTCTCAAAAATCGGCTCCGTCATTTTAATCACGAAACGTTCACTCGCCGACGGCTCCACTTCAAAGGCGCAAGGGGGGATTGCCTGCGTCTGGTCACAAGAAGACAGCTTTGAGTCCCACATAAAAGACACGATGACCGTCGGATGCGGCATCTCTCGGGAAGATATAGTCGAAAAAGTAGTCAAATCCGGTCCGTCCGTTATTGACGAACTTATGGGATTCGGTGTAAATTTTTCGAAACAAAAGTATCCAAGTGGCGTAACCGAAAACGACATAGAGCTTGGTCTTGAGGGCGGACATTCCCACAGAAGAATACTTCACGTCGAAGACAGGACTGGACCTGCGATAGAAGACGCTCTGATTAAAAAAGTAAAGTCGGCGCCGGATATAAAATTGACGGAGTTCGCAATAGCCATCGATTTGATTACGAAAAATAAGATTGAAGGAATAGCATCTTCGGCGACGGGAAACATCTGCTACGGCGCATACGTTCTTGATATAAGAAAAAGTGAGGTCATTGAGATACTCGCTAATTTCACCATAATCGCCACAGGCGGAGCAGGAAAGGTCTATCTTTATACCTCGAACCCCGATGTTTCAACCGGCGACGGCATCGCTATGGCCGCCCGCGCCGGGGCGAGAATCGCCAACATGGAGTTTGTCCAGTTTCATCCCACCTGCTTGTATTTTCCAGGAAGTGCCCTTATTGAATCGTCGCCCGAAAACAGATCCTTCTTGATATCGGAAGCCCTCCGCGGTGAAGGCGCCGTTTTATATCTTAAAGGCGGCAAAAAATTTATGGAAAAATACCATCCCCTGGCCGAGCTCGCCCCGCGAGATGTCGTCGCTCGTGCCATTGATAGCGAGATGAAAAAAAGTGGTGAGGATTTCGTCTATCTTGACATTTCACACAAGCCATCCAATTTCATAAAAAAGAGGTTCCCGAAGATATATGAAAAATGTAGTTCGCTTGGCATCGACATAACCGCAAATCCCATACCGGTAGTACCTTCGGCGCATTATTTCTGTGGCGGTGTTTTAGTGAACGAACATGGAGAGACAAATATAAACAGATTGTTTGCCATTGGCGAGGCGTCTTGCACGGGACTTCACGGAGCCAACCGTCTTGCCTCGAACTCTCTTCTTGAGTGCGCCTCTTTTGCTGATTTTTTGTCCGACAAAATATCTTCGCTTCCAGGTGAACATTTCAGAGTAAAATTCCCAAAAATTCCGAAATGGAACCCCGGCAAAGCCCGCGACTCCGACGAGAGCGTGGTGCTTTCTCAGAACTGGGACGAGATAAGGCATTTTATGTGGAACTATGTTGGAATACTCCGTTCGAACAAGCGGCTCGAGAGAGCGAAAAAAAGAATAGGACTCATAGCGAAGGAAATCAACGATTACTACTGGGATTTTCTCATCGGCAACGACATAATAGAATTGAGAAATATAGCGGTCGTGGCCGATTTGATTATCAGATCGGCTGTGATGAGGAAAGAATCCCGGGGGATTCATTACAACATAGACTATCCGAATCAGAAGAAATCCTTCGCTCGTCCCACCGTGATTTAGGAAAAAAGCGAGAAAATCCCCCCAACACTTAACCCCCTGTAGTTTACCCCGTATATCCCGCCCTCTAAATTGTTTGATTTCTGTTTATACAGGAAACAAACTCAACTTCGCAATTAAAAGTTTATTGACTATATTCACAGGCACAGAGGGCGGGGTTGTGCAGTGCCCGCCTCGCTTTGAAGCGGAAGCGAAAAGCCTGCCCCGTAGTTCCCAACGAAGTCGGGATACTTCGGGGGACGATTTCAAGTTTTTCTAACCCCGTCTTTCAGGATTGCTTGGCTTCGCCGAGCTTGGCGGCAAATTCTTTTCGATTTATTTCTTTTTATCAAGAATATAGCCTACACCAATCGTTATTGTTGGAATAAGCAAATAGGTAAAACCAATATCTTTTATGTAATCCGCAAACGGCATAGCCATGGGTCCTTTGCTAAACATCAGCAGGTCTATGACGATGCTTATCGCAAAAAAGATAATACCCAAAAGAACACCTTCTTTGAGATAATTTTCCTCAACTCTCTTGAAATACAAAACAGTAAATACAACAGTTGCCATAGTTACGGCAACCGGCATAATAGATTCAAAAAAAGGACGATCCGATGTTCGCAAAGGAAAAATAAGAAAAGCAACTGCAAATGGTATCACCCAAACTAAGAATCCGTAAATGAATGCTAATTTTTTTGATTTCATATTATTTTACCGGCTGCCGTAAAATAGTTTTCATTTTTTGAGGTGGTGTTTTTCTGGGGTCAGACAAATAAATCTCGTGATGAAGACCATTTTCGCGCAAGCTACTTTCGCTTATTAATTTTTTCATTTTGGCGATAGTTTCCGGTTCCGTTGAGTAGGGACCGATGTGCATTACTTGCACGCACTTTCCTTCTGTTATTTTCTCAAGTTTAATCTCTTTGATTAAATCAATCCCTCTCTTTTTTACGACTTCTTGTTTTGCTTTCTCCACAATTTCGGAAGTAACAAAATCGGGAAGGCGAATAAGCAACTTCCAATACCATTCACTACGGGGGACTTCTAAAGCGGGCCTGTTTGATTTAACCCACCACAGACCTTCCAGTTTTGCCACAGCAAAATCTTTGCCGTTTTTTTTGCACAAACCTTTTATGCCGTAGGCAAATGGATACAGGGCTTGCACTGCTTCTGTAAAGGCTTTTCCTGCCGGTTCGCCCTTGCCTTCTATTGCAAGATAGGAAATTTTTGGAAACTCAACAACCTGCGGGTCTGTTTTTGCGTTGTAATAATTTTTGTCCTCTTTAACTAAATCAATTTTTGTTGTCATAAGTTATTTGATTAAATCTTCTATTGAAACACTCAACACTTTGGCAATTTTCGGCATGGTTTCCGCCTTCACTACACTTTGTCCATCTATGATACATACCCACAAACTTTACAGTGAAAAGCAGTCTGTTCCAAACCTGCCCCGCACCCAGGACATTCCTTCTGCGC
>JBGFRZ010000076.1:0-9682 GCA_041694835.1 Ignavibacteria bacterium | reverse complement strand
TTTGGCAGGATATTTTCTCAATTTTGACTTTGAAAAAAATTTTTATATAATGAGATTATTGAAAAAGTTCTTCTACTACACAAGACACAAAGTCACGGAGAACTTCAAGAAAGAACCATGAGAACTAACTCTGTGGCCTCTGTAGTCTTGGTGCCTCTGTGGTGAGGTTTTTCAGTGAACTCATAATGAAGACATTGACGCTTCGCTAAAACCTTGCCGCGGGAGTAGAAATAGGACGCAGATTTTCGCAGATGACACGAAGTGTCATTCTGAACACTTCGCTTGTCATTCTGAACAAAGCGAAGCGTAGTGAAGAATCTCGCTCAGCGTAAACTCCGTGAAGAATCCCGAGATGTTTCAGCCGATAAATCGGCTTCAACATGACATTTCGGCATTTATCTGCGTCCAAAATAAAAAAGTAGAAGCGGGAAAACCGTTCCCCTTCATCCCCGTCTTTACAGACGGGGTTTTCTGTGTCGCGGGGTAAAGACTTGGCGAATAGCGAATAGTGGATATAGAACAGAGGAGAGAGCCGACAGGAGATGGCGAGGAACTTTTTTACATATCCTATTTCCTGCTCTCTATCCTCTATAAGTTGTCCGCTTTTAATTCTTATCTATGGTAAAAATTATTCTGAAATTCGGGCCAGCCGTCATTAAAGAATATCCCGTGCCCCCCACTCAAACATCCGTAAGTATCGGGAGAAAGTCCGACAACGATATAATAATAGACAATCCCGTTGTGTCGGGAATCCATGCGAGGATAGTAAAACAGGGCGAATCTTTTTTCGTCGAGGATTTAAATTCGACGAACGGGACATACTTGGCGGGAAGAAAGATAGTAAAAAGCGGAATAACGAACGGCGATGAAATCGTCATAGGTAGCCACACCATTATTTTTCTTGACGAAGCCCAAAAACAAGAAGTTCAACCCGCGCAAAAGGCGCCCTCGCCGGATCAAACAATAGTGATGGAGCCGTCAAAAAAAGAAGAGCTCCTGAGAAAAACGGTTCAATCCGGAGAAAGAACAACCGAAAAAATCGGGACTTTGGTGGTTACTTCTGGCGCTCTCGAGAAAAGCGAGTACGAACTGTCAGGGCTTGTGACATACATCGGCAAATCCGAAAACGCCCATGTCAAACTTAAAGGCCTCTTTATGCCAGATATGGGCGCAGCGATAAACAAAAGACAGGAAGGATATATACTCGTAGCTCTCAAAGACGGCTTTCCCGAAATCAATGGAAGAAAAATCACCGGCCAAACACAACTTCAGGATGGCGACGAACTAAAAGCAGGCGGGACTACATTCAGATTTTACCTCAAGGAAGTTTCGAAGTAACCTACCATTTTAGAGAACAAAATGAGCCTGGTGTCTATCCGTATGTCGAAAACACGCATTGCGGCATGTGGACAAATGGCGCAATTATTGTATTGCCTTCGACAGGGTGCCTTCTTTCTTGTTTTTATGGATGTCGTATATTATGTAAGAAATCTCTCCTATAAGTCTCTTGGCAGGCGATGACGGTATATCTTTGGTGAGGACGCAAAGGACATAATCTCCGTTTTCGGCGTGAACGATGCCGGCGTCATGGACGACGTTCCTCATAAGACCCGTTTTGTTTGCAACTATGACATCCGTCGGAAGATATCTCGCTATCCTGTTTCTGTGCTTCTGGTGTTTCATTATCTCTATCATCTGATCCGAGGCCTCTTTTGAAACAAGTTCCCCAAGATAAATCCTTTCAAGAAGCCATCCCATTTCGCGCGCTGTCGTAAAGTTTTCAAGCCCCCTGTCTCTGCGACTAAGATCCATCACCCATCTTTTCATATCGGTAACGTTCAACCCCCATTCAAAAATTTTCTGATTTATATAGCCAAGCCCAAGAATATCACAGAGCATGTTTGTGGCGACGTTGTCGCTTTCTACAATCATTTTATATGTAAGAACTTCAACACTAAATTTTCTTCCGGGACGCGAACGTCTTAATCTCCCTGCACCGCCGGCCCTGTGTCGACCCGCATATTTAATTTTTTTAGCGAACGACGGTATCTTATCTTCTTCAACTGCCGAAAAAACGCACGCCATTATGGGAATTTTTACAAGGCTTGCACTCGGATACACCTTGTCAGGTCTGAAAACAAACTCAAAACCATCGGACATATCCTTATAATATACGGCAACATCTCCGTCGAAATTCTCAAGAGCGCTCTGGATTCTGTAAAACTGCGCTCTTCTTTCATTGTGCGCCGCCGAAGTAGTCGACTTTACATAGATGATAACGGCAGCAACCATAAAAATTATCGAAAACAATAACAAAATTTTCTTTTTCATAAATTTGGCTCTTTTCCGGCAAATTTTACCAAATCTTCAACGAATTTTGCAAACGAAAGCATCTTCCCGTCAGAAAAATGCGGCGCCATTATCTGCATCCCTATCGGCATCGGCGTCTTTTTCCCGAATCCAATGGGCATGCTCATGGCCGGGATTCCCGCGAGATTCGCCGAAATCGTAAAGATGTCGGAAAGATACATGCTTAACGGAGCGGAAATCTTTTCTCCAAATCTGAAAGCAACGGTTGGCGTCGCGGGAGATATTATAAAATCAACTCCTTTGAATGCTCTAGAAAAATCATCCGAGATGAGCGTCCTAACCTTTTGAGCGGCGAGGTAGTAAGCGTCATAATATCCGCTTGAAAGGGCGTAGGTGCCGAGCATGAGCCTTCTTTTTACTTCGGGGCCGAAGCCTTTTTCCCTCGTCTCAATATACATCGAAAGCAGATTTTCGGCATCCTTCATCAAGCCATATTTTACACCGTCGAAACGTGCGAGATTCGACGATGCCTCCGAAGGCGCCACTATGTAATATGCGGCGACACAGTATTTTGTGTGCGGAAGCGATATTTTTTTTAACTTAACCCCATAAGATTCAAGCATTCTCATCAGATTTTCAATCGCCGAGAGTATCTCATCATCAACACCCCCGGAAAAATACTCTTCAGGAAGTCCTATTTTTATATTTCTGATATCAACGGCGGCTAGTGGGTCGAGCCCTTCTATATCCTGCGCGAAAGTGGTCGAATCCATGCGATCTTTTCCCGATATCACATCCAATATTACGGCTGAATCCTCGACATTTCTTGAAAAAGGGCCTATCTGGTCAAGGGAAGAAGCGAAGGCCACAAGACCGTATCTTGAGACAAGACCATAGGTCGGCTTTACCCCAACAACGCCGCAAAAGGCCGCGGGCTGACGTATGGAGCCGCCGGTATCGGAGCCGAGAGCGGTGGAGGTAAATCCCGCGGCAACGGCGGCGGCGCTCCCTCCCGATGAGCCGCCGGGAACGCGATCTTTGTCCCACGGATTTTTTGTGGCAAAAAAAGCCGAGTTTTCTGTAGAAGAGCCCATCGCAAACTCGTCGAGATTTGTCTTTCCAACAAATATCGCATCTTCGTCTCTCATCCTCGAAATGACGGTAGCGTCGTAAGGCGACACATACCCTTCGAGTATTTTTGAGCCGCAGGTTGTGGGGGATCCGAGTATGTTTATATTATCCTTTATCGCTATCACGCAGCCGGCAAGCCGTCCTATTTTCCCCCCGTCCATTATCTTCTCATCTATCTCCTCCGCCTTTTTGCGGGCGGCATCTTCATCTACCGATAAAAAAGATTTTATAACGCCGTCGTGCTTTTTTATTCTTTCAACGTAAAAATCGACGACTTCGTGGGCTTTTATTTCCCCATTTAATACCGCATCTCTCGTGCGGGCAAGTGTTAAATTCAATATTTCATTTTTCATAATTTCCCTCTGTCAGAGATTTTCTGCGATGCATGGTTGCCAGTAGAAGTTTTAGAACCTATCGTCCATTCTTGTAAATCTCTAACGGGGCAAGGCAGAATATTTCTAATGTGGTGTTTACATTTGAATCCCCGATAAAAGGGCTTTTTAACAATTTTTACTGACGAACAATCAAATGTCAGGAACCACACTGACGGGGTTCGTTTTTATTCTATTACTTTTTTCACCTTAAAGAAATTCTCAACGCGCGAAGGGGCGTTTTTTACGATAGCGGATTTGTGCCCGAAATCCTCAACGACATCTTTTCTCATGACATTTTTAATACCTATCGACTGAGCCGTCGGCGAAACCCCGCTCAACTCCAACTCGTTGAGCTGTCCGACATATTCGATTATACTTGCGAGCTGCTCTGAAAACATTTCCTCTTCGTTTTCAGAAAGCTTAAGTCTTGACAGGTGGGCTATGTGCAACACCTCTTCTTTCGTGAGCTTTGCCATATCTATTCTACACTCTCCAGATTAGCGTATTTCGCGTAAAGATTCCTTGAAATTCCGTCGGAAAATCTGATTATAAGCTTGAGTTCTTCCGAACTGCCACTTACCGCCCTGATTTTACCTTCGCCAAAAACAGGATGCCTCACGCTCTCTCCGACCTTCCATGATGACATCTTGAGTTCTTCTATTTCTTTTTCTCCATTATGGACGCTTGCTATGCGGGTCGACGGCGAGATTGCGTCTATGTTCGCTTCCGATACGAACCTTGACGGCTGGAAAAAAGACAGCCTGCCGTACACTACTTTCATTCTCGCTCCACTCATATACATCTCTTTTTTTGCTCGCGTCAAGGCGACATAGCAAAGCCTCCTTTCTTCCTCAAGTTCCTCGCTATCTGAAAGCGACGACGCCAGAGGGAATGTACCCTCTTCAAGGCCGACAAGAAATACAACATCAAATTCAAGCCCTTTCGCAAGATGTACCGTGGTCAGTATCACACTGTTATTTTCTCCTTTAATATAGTCTGCATCGGAAATAAGCGATATGTTTTCCAGATAGGCATTCAGCGATTTATCCTCGGATATCTCCTCGAATTCCCTTATCGCCGACACGAGTTCTTTCAGGTTTTCCTTTCGGTTTTGGGCATCGAGCGTTTTTTCTTCCTCAAGCCATCCCATGTAGCCGGATTCTTCGATAACCTTTCGGGCTATTTCGGATGCCGGCATACTGCCAGGAAGTTCGCTCCACCTAATTATCATATCAGAAAATCTGACGAGTTTATCGGCTGTTTTTTTAGGCATGTCGTTTAGCGTGTTTGATATCCTTGCCGCCTGGAAAATACTCAGCGAGTGTTTCCTCGCGTGCTCCTGAAGTTTTTCGATGCTCGCCACTCCGATTCCTCTCGACGGCGTGTTTACTATTCTTTTGAAAGCTATCTCGTCGCTATGATTTATGATTAATCGCAGATATGAAACTATGTCTTTTATCTCGGAGCGCTCGTAAAATTTTACGGTGCCGACTATCTTATAGGGTATCGCCTGTGTCCTCATGGCATCTTCGAGAACGCGCGACTGTGCATTCATCCTGTAAAGAACCGCTATATTCTTATACGATATTCTTTCGGAAATTTCTCTTATCATCGAAGCCAGACACTGCGACTCCTGAAGATCCGTTTCGAACTCGCTGTATCTGACAACTTCCCCTTCGGAAAGATTAGTCCAGAGCGTCTTCGGGTGGCGGAGGCGGTTGTTTTTAATTATCGATACTGCGGTTTTGAGTATCTGGGGGGTGGATCTGTAGTTTTCCTCCAACTTTATAATTTTTGCGGCGGAGTAGTCGTTCTGAATGTTTATGATGTTTTTTCTATCGGCACCCCTCCAGGAATAGATGGACTGGTCGTCGTCACCGACTATAAAGATATTTTTGTGTCTTGCTGAAAGATACTTTGTAAGGAAATACTGGGCGCAGTTTGTGTCTTGATATTCATCAACAAGAATGTGCTCGAATTTTTCCTGATACTTCAAAAGAAGCTGTTGGTTTTCCCTTAACCCCTCGACGACTTTCAGAATCAAATCGCCGAAATCGAGGGCGCATGAAATTTTCAGTTTTTTCTGGTAATGCGAGTATATCTCGGCGAATATTTTCCTTCTTACATCGTTGGAGCTTATGGAGTGAATGGAGTAGGAATCGGCATCTATCAGCGAATCCTTGAGCCTGCTGATTTTTTCAACAATGACGGACGGCCTGAATGTTTTATCTTCTTCCAGTCGCAACTCTTTCAGAATCTCTTTAAGAACCTTCCTCTGGTCGTCCTCGTCATAAATAACGAAATTCGGATCGACATCGAAAGCCGTGCTGTCGATTTTAAGTATCCTCGCACAAAAGGAGTGGAAGGTTGAAATCCAGACGCCATAGCCACGCGCCCCAGCCAGTGTCTCGACCCTTTTTTTCATCTCGTTCGCGGCTTTGTTCGTGAAAGTTATCGCCAGGATTTTTTGCGGCGGCACTCCCATATACCCCAAAAGATGGGCTATCCTGTGAGTAATAACGCGGGTTTTACCGGTTCCAGCTCCTGCAAAAACAATCAGAGGTCCGGAGGGATGAACGACCGCCTCGCGCTGCCGGGGGTTTAATTTATCTGATAATTCCATATCTAAAAATTATGAGCTCGTTGAAAAACCTTAATCTTTTGAACGATTTGGCAGTTTCAGGTTAAAAGTTGAAATCGTTTAGACCGCAATGTCCGACGAGCAAAGCGAGGAGTTTTGCGGTCTGATTGAAACTTTTAACCGTTAAGAAACTGCCCTTTAAGTGAAAAAGATGGGTTTTTCAACGAGCTCATTATACAAAATTTTTTCATTCTCGCATTTTTTTCATCAGGGTTATGGCTTTTTCGTTGTTCGGGTCAAGTCGCAAAACTTCTTTTAATTGTGCGGCGGCGGGACTAAGTTCTCCTTGATAGTAGTAAGCAAGGGCAAGGTTTATCCGTGAATCGATTTGTTCGGGTTTGATGGAAATGGAGTTTAGATAATACTCAATCGCTTTTGAGTGTTGGTTCGTCAGAAAATAGATATTTCCTATGTTGTTGTAAGGGCCTGGATTTTCAGGTTTAAGTGAAATCGCCTTGTTGTAATTTTCAATCGCTTTTGCAAAATTTCTTTCTTTTGCATGGACCCAGCCGAGTTTTTCAAAAACCAGCGACTGAGCGGGATGTTTTGCGGCAAGTGATTCCAACTCTTCAATCGTTTTTGATGCATCAAGTATTTTCTCGTCGAAAAAATCGACCTTTTGAGATTCCGATTTGACTGCCCGATACGGCTCTAATACTTTCATAAGTGTAAAATACCCGGCAATAAGAAGGCAGAGCGAAACTAAGAGCCTTAAAAACTTCTGTGGAATGACTACGTTAAAATGCTCGTTGTTTCGCGAAGATGCCAAACCGATGAATGAAAAGAGATAGACCCCAGAGATGATAAACCTCATATCCACTGAAAATATGTTTTGAAACAAAAGCGCGGCACATCCGATAAAAATTCCGACGGAAAGATAATTTTTCGGATTTCGTTTTATGTGCCTTGCTGTGAAATAGAAAAACGAGAATAGTGTCCAGATAAAAACAGAAAAGCCAACGATTCCTGTCTCACTGAGAATCTGTATGTATTCATTATGCGCGTCGTTAATGATGAAGTTCGCCTGTGGCCAAATAGAGCGGAGTTGTTCGGAAGCGAACTCGGGAAAATGTATGTGGAAAAGTCCGAGACCGACTCCGCTGAAAGGGTTTGTTCTCCACATATTGAGCGTATCCCTCCAGATTAAAAGATGTGCTTGTTGACGCACCCAGACATCTCTTGTGAAATAAAGAAATACTGTCCCAATCGCAAAAACAGCGGAGATTAGCAAAATTTTTTGGCTCAATTTTTTAACGGTAAATATAACAAACAATAAAAGACCGATGCCGAAACCCAGCCACGAAGCGCGAGTGCGGGTGTAGTATAGCGCAATGACGGAAAGAATGAGTGCAACCGCACACAAAATTTTTGCTGTCGTATTTTTTTGAGAGAGAAAAAATCCGAGAATTATCGGTATGGCAAACGCGAGATAAACTCCGAAAAAGATGGGATTGCCGAATGTAGAAAAAACTCTCTCCATTTTTGGAACACTGATTCTCCAAAATCCTCCGGTAAATTGTAAAATGCCGTAAAGCGCCGCCCAGAACGTCCCTGCGATAAACGAATAAATCAAGATATTTCTGTCGGTTTTAGTGTTGATTATATTTGAAACCGCAAAAAACGCCGCGCCAAACAGGAGTACTCTTTTTAGTTCGGTGTATGAAAGTGCGCGATTGGGAGAGAAACAATAAAAAATTGCAGTGAGCAAGCAATAGACCAGAACGGGGGTGTTGAGCGGATTTTTATTCAGAGCGAGTTCGCCGTGATAAATGTTGGCGGCGAGCCATAAAAAAAACATTGCGGCGAATCCGACTTCAAAAAACATCAACTTAGGGCGGGTGATTTTTACATCTACGAGGAAAGGGCTTATGAGAAAAATCGCAGAGAGAAGAACAACGAAAATTTGATTTAACTTAGTTTTTGTTAATGACATCGTTAGATGACGTATAGAGGTTAAATGCGAGAGGTTAGGGAAAAGAAATTTAATACAAATTCCACCTTCTACCCTCTATTCTCTATTCTCTACCCGCTCAACAATCCATATCTTTCTATCGCGCAATTAAGTATCTTAACAATCATATTTTCGTAAGTCAAGCCCATCGCTTCAGCGATGAGAGGAAAGACGTCTATCTTCCCGAGATTTGGCAGTGGATTGCATTCGAGAAAATACGGTTCGTCATTTCTGTCGGTTCTAATATCGATTCTTCCAAAATCTCGACAGCCAAGGGCTCTGTATGCCCGTATGGCAATGTCTTTCAACTTTTGATTCATTTCATCTGAGACCTTAGCCGGGCAGTAATACTTTATACTCGGGTCTTCAACCCTTGCGTGAAAATAAAAGTCGTCGCCCAGTTCCAGTTTTCCGTTTATGGAAATCTGAACCGGGGGCAATGCCTCGGGCGAAGAATTTCCGATGACGGCAACGGTAAACTCCTTGCCCGATATAAACTCTTCGACCAGCGCGGGCTGATTGTATTTTTTTATTATATATTCCGTCCTTGCCTTAAGCGATTCGACATCGTTCACCTTGGAATCCTTTGAAAGCCCCTTGGATGTTCCCTCTTCAGAGGGTTTGACTATAGATGGAAACTTTAAATTGAATCTTTCAAGTTCGGAAATATCGCTTACTTCCATAAACCGCGGCGTAGTTACCCCGTGGTTCTGGCAGACCATCTTCGCGACAGCTTTATCAAGCGTTATGCCCATTGTAAGACCATCGCTTCCAGTATAAGGTATGTTAAACATCTCGAGAATAATCGGCACCTGAGACTCCCTGTTTCTTCCTTTCAGACCTTCCGCTATGTTAAATACCATATCCCATCTTTCACCCGAAAGGAGCCTTTTAAGCAGATTGTCTGCTTTGCCTATTCTTACTATTTCATGTCCGCTTGTTAGGAGTGCGCTTTCTATCTCGGAAAGCGTGGCATCAGTGTCAAACTCAGCATATTTATCGGGAGGATCGCCCGGGCCGAGAGGATAGTCGGCTTTCGCATCGTAAGTAAACCCTATATTTAACTTTTTCATAAATTTATCCCGGACATATTCTATAAAAATATTTTAATTAAATTCAAAAAAAATGTTAAATTCTTTGACTGAAACAATAAAAATTTTAGGTAATGGCTAAACAATTCGGACTAATTTTTCATCAAAATGAGTGTGCTGTAACATCTTCAGTATAGTCGGAAAAAGGTCTTCGTCTCTATGATTAAATCTGAAAGAAATTTCA
>JBGFRZ010000077.1:0-42636 GCA_041694835.1 Ignavibacteria bacterium | reverse complement strand
ACACTCAATAAAGCACGATACTGGGGGCTGACTAAAGTAACGATTCAATGTTTGTTAGCCGGTATAGTAGTTAACTGTAAGCGAATGGTGACCTTGCTATGCAGTTTAACATCTCCACCCTATCTTGCGTTGCGGGTAGTGTCAACAAAATGATTCAAAGAGCAAAAAAGCAAAAAGTTTGAGAGAAAATTCAGAAATTGAAAGAATTGTCAGCAATTTTTCAAACATAAATTGCTAAACCTACCGGCTAAATGGCGCCGGCTTTGCTAAATACTGACTTTTTCAACACTCTCATTATACATAAATTTTTTGCGAAATCAAAAAAAATTATCATGTTTTGAAATTCATGTATTATTTTATATAATGAGACCGTTGAAAAACCTTGACACAGATAGCACGGAATAAAGACGAGAGAAACGCCGGGATTTTATTATCGACGGATTTTTTCCATGTCTTCGGTAGTTCTTTCCGTGTATTCCGTGGTGAAAAAACTTTTTCAATAATTTCATAATATCTATAACTGGAAAATAAAATAACACCTCTCAAAATATCTGTCTCCATCCGGCAACTGTCCGATGGGCAATTTGAGATTTTATGATTTGGTGTTCTATTGATTGATGTGCGGAAGAATGATTCTTAAATCGTCGATTATCACAGGAGGAAGTGTGAGCACAAGAAAAGTTTTCTTTGCCGTTTGTCTTGCCATGATTGTTTTTGTCCGTCTGAACGCCCAAACCCAAAGGGTTACTTTTATTTATGAGCCCAAACCCGGCGAAAGCATAAATTCAATCGCCGCAGCGGGTTCGTTTAATCACTGGAACAGCACCAAAGACCTATTCAAAAAACTTCCGGACGGGAAATTCGCGCTGACTCTGGAATTGAAAGAAGGTCTGCATTATTATAAGTTTGTCATCAACGGCACAAAATGGCTCGAAGACCCGAAAGCCGACGTTAAATACAGAAAAGAAGATGGTTTCGGTGGATTCAACTCGGTCATCGTTGTGGGCGAAAGCGGCGCGATGTACGGCGAGGCAGTCGAGAATGAAATAAATACCGATGCGTTAAAGCACGACAGCAATTCTATTGAGCATTTCAATGTTATAATGAAGGACTTAGCTGAGATTAAAATTAGAACTCTTGAAGATGACGCATCTGAGGTTAAAATCGTTTTCGATGATGGCGACAGCGTAAAAATGCGGAAAGTTAAATCGTATATCGGATTTGATTGGTATTCGGCTTTTATTGATATTCCGATAGAAAAAAAATCCTTAAAATACCGTTTTGCTATTATAGACGAAGCAAAGAAAGTTTTATATCCTGCTGAAAACCATTTTACCGCTTCTCTTTCTCCGAAGTTTTTAACGCCCGACTGGGCAAAGAACGCTGTGTGGTATCAAATAATGCCTGACAGATTTTACGATGGCGACACCACAAATAATCCGGACGGCTTCCTGCCTTGGACATGGGATTTTGCAAAAGTTCATCCTTCGGAGAAAGGAAGTTTCTATGATGTTGTCTGGGGGAGGCGATTCGGTGGGGACATACTGGGTTTGATAAAAAAATTAGATTATCTCAAAGAACTCGGCGTAACCGCGATTTATCTGACTCCCGTTTTTGAAGCGGACTCACCACACAAATACAACACCTCCGACTACAGACACGTAGACGACAATCTCGGATTCAAGGGCGACATCGCCGAACTGAAAGGCGAGACCGACGATCCGAAAACGTGGAAGTGGACGAAGACAGATAGATTGTTTCTTGATTTTTTAAAAACCGCAAGAGCAAAAGGGTTCAGGGTTATTATCGACGGAGTATTCAATCACTCGGGAGAAAAATTCTGGGCTTTTGAAGATGTTAAAAAACACGGGGAGAAATCAAAGTACGCCGACTGGTTTGATATTACCGATTGGGATTTATTTATGAGAGAAGCAGACAGAGGGAAAGGATATCGCGGCTGGGCGGGATTCGGGGGACTGCCCGAATTCAGGGAAGACGGCGACGGTCTTGTAAAAGGTCCGAAAGAACATATATTTGCTATCACAAGAAGATGGATGGACCCGAACGGTGACGGCGACCCTTCCGACGGCATAGACGGATGGCGGCTGGATGTCGTTGATAACGTCGCAATGCCTTTTTGGGTTGAGTGGTCAAAGCTCGTTAAATCGATAAATCCCGACGCTCTGATTGTAGGCGAACTATGGGGCGAATCTCCCGAATGGCTGAATGAAAAACTTCTGCACTGCCAGATGAACTATCCTTTCGTCAAAACCATACTGAAATTTATTTCAGATAAGCAGATGAATCCCTCGCAGTTCGACGGAGAAATCAAACGACTCCTGGCGCTCTATCCCTATCAGGTAAATTTTGTGCAGCAGAATCTTCTTGACAGCCACGACACGGACAGAGCGGTATCTATGCTCTATAATCCCGGCAGACACTACGATAAGAGAAATCGTCTAAATCCGCAAGATACCGGCGATTACAATCCCTACTACAAAACGGAAAGACCACCGAAGGAAATATATGAACTTCTAAAACTCGTCAGCGCCCTTCAATTTACACTTCCAGGTGCACCGATGATATGGTACGGGACGGAAGCCGGAATGTGGGGCTCCGACGACCCTTTCTGCAGAGAGCCGATGACATGGAAAGAATTTGAACCTTATGACAGCGATGACAGGGTGTTTATGGACGAGATATTCAAACACTATCAAAAATTGATAGCGATAAGAAATACTTATCCCGAACTTCAGAGCGGAATCTATGAAAGCGTTCACACCGACGATACTGAAAACATTCTTGTTTTTGCCAGAAGAAAAGGAAACCGCTCTGCGTTTATTGTCGTAAACGCTTCTGAGAAAAAAAATGAAGTGGTGTTCAAAGCATCTCTTCCCAATAACTCAAAACTTCTCGACGTATATTCTGAAAAAGTAGTGATATTCAATTCGCCCGAGAGCGACGGCAGATATAACTTTTCAAGAAAGAAAATCAAAACTCCCGAGAAACCCGCGAAGACATATTCAGTAAAAAACGGAAAGGTCTCTGTAAGAATGCCGCCGAGATCAGCGATGTTTCTCGTATCAATGGATAAATGATAAAAGAAATCAGTCGGCGGCCGCCTGTATATTTAATCGGTTCTAATTATAGAGTAACATTATTTTCTTCGTCTCTTATAAGAGCAGAATACTCCACGAGTGGGGTTTTTGACGAAGAAAATCCTATAATACTTGAACCAAACTTCAGCGTCGAAGTGCCCCACGACATAAAAAATAACAATCCCTTTCAAATCAAAACCACCCACTTTGAATTTTCGCTTGTCCCCGATGGGAGAGCGTTCGACATAGGCAATCTCTCTTTCAGAATTTTTAATTCTTTAAACGGAGAATATATCTGGGAACCGGGCATAATCGATGAAGAAAATATCGGCGGAGCAATGCTCGACCTTTACAAGTTTCCACACGGCAAGACGGCCGAAAACTTCACAGATGGATTAATCTCAAAAAACGGTCTTTTCGTCTACAGGAATCACTGCGAATTTTTATGGGACAAAAAAACAAAATGGGTTAAGAAAAGAAGCGACTGGAACTTTCAGGACTGGTATCTGTTTGGCTATGGAATGGATTATAAAAATGCGTTAGGCGATTTTGTAAATCTTTTCGGAAAAATTCCACTTGTTCCACGATGGGTTTTCGGTTACTGGTATTCAAGGTGGTATAAATTTTCGGACAAAGAGATTCTTTCTGTAATAGACAAGTTAAAAGAAAACGGCATACCGCTTGATGTATTCGTAATAGACACCGATTGGAGAAAACACGTGTGGAATGGATACGAATGGAACAGTAAATTTTTTCCAGAGCCGTCAAAATTTATTCGCAAGTTAAAAGATATGCGTCTCAAATGCTGCTTAAACGACCATCCCGGCTACGGCATATCCGATGTCCTGCCTCATGATGACCCGTTCAAGGAGAAAATAAAAAACAGAACCCCTGATATAAATGAATTCAGAATCAAATGGAACGACGACAGATATGTCAATGCATGGATTGATGAAATATTTAAAAAATTTTTGGATGACGGTATTGATTTCTGGTGGGTCGACGGATGGGGAGCCACTGACGGCATAATGGATTTGAACTCACAGTTGTGGCTTAACAGATTTTATTTTGAAGCCGCAAAAAGGACATCCGACGACAGAAGACCGCTCATACTTTCCCGATGGGGCGGCGTGGGTTCCCACAAATTTCCGCTACAGTTTTCAGGCGACACTTACTCAAATTTTGAGACATTAAAATATGAAATCTCGTTTACCCATAAAGGCGGCAATGTCGGAGCGAGTTACTGGTCTCACGACATAGGCGGATTTCTCGGAGAAGTCATTCCCGAAGAACTTTTTATACGATGGGTCCAGTTCGGTTGTTTTTCCCCCGTTCTTAGGACACATTCGTCGGGGGCGTCGAGGGACATATGGAATTATTCCCAAAGGGCGATTGAGATTTTTAGAAAATATGTAAAAATCAGATACGCTTTAAATCCTTATTTTTATAAACTTGCCCGCGATTGTCACGATTTCGGCATTCCTCTAATTCGCGGGCTTTACATAGAATACCCGCAAGATGAAAATGCTTACAAATACGATGAAGAATATCTAATAGGCGACTCGCTTCTTATTGCACCCGCCCACGGTCCGGGAGAAGTGTTTGAAAGCGAAGTTTATTTCCCAAAAGGCGAGTGGATTTCGCTTGAGACCAATGAAGTTGTAAACGGGCCGGTTGTAAAAAAAATAAAAATACCCCTTGAAATTATACCGGTCTACATAAAAAAAGCAAGTATAATACCTGCGGTGACGGTTGGGGAGTCGCTTTCTGAAGAAATAAAAAACATCGAGTTAAATATTTTCCCGGACAAAGACAGCGGGTTTGTTTACTATGAAGACGACGGCCACACCGAGGAATATCTGAGGAACAAGTATCTGACACGCAAAATTTTAGCGCGTAAAACGGATAATATGCTTCAAATAAAAATAGAAAAAGCGGAGGGCAACTATCCCAATGCGTCGCAAAGACAAAATGTTACAATAAACATTTTTGCTGTCGACTTGAAACCAAAGAAGCTCTCAATCAATGGAACTAATCAAGAAGTGCGGTATACGAATAAGATATTTTCTGGTTGCGTCGAAAGCAAGTTTCAATTTATAACCATCTCGCAAGAAATCTCACCCACCGACGAAGTCGTTCTGGAGATTGAGATTTGCGGTGATTGAAGATTTCCCTGATGGTCCGTCGCCCCCGGGGGATTATTTCAACGGTATAGCAGGCATACGTTTAAGAGTTTGCTCGACAGGGTCGACCAAGATACCGACTGATACCAGCGCGGTAACTCCTAATATTGGCTCGGCGTCATCTGGCCCAAATATAACCCGACCGGAGGTCAATTCCCCCATAAACTCAATCTCAACCAACCCAAAATCATACACGGTTTTCTTTCCGTCAGCCAACTCATAAGTCATTTTTCCTCTACGGACGATGCCCGCTTTTTCTAATGCTGATGCTGGCGCCAAACAATCGGTCGCTCCTGTATCAACCAAAAAATCGGCCTCATATTTTTCTTTCGCCGTTTGATTCGCCTTCAAACTTACAGTCACATGAGTCAAGCCCATTTGTTATCACCTCTTTTTAACCTTTCACTTTCCAACTTTAACCTCCACCCCTTAATATCATAGCGGTTCTCGGCGGAATCTTCAGATTATTTAACTCAACGCGTCTGTTCGTAAATACATCTTTCAATTTTCTAACTTTAACGAATTCTGGAAGCATAAGCGATAATCTCTCAGATTTATCCGACTTGTTTAGTATTACAATTGCAACTTCACCGAAGTAATTTTTAAGATAAGCATATATATCTTTTCCGACGAGGAGCGTGTGGTGTTCGCCGTATCTGACGGCTTTCGAGTCGTGCCTGAATTTATTTAGTCGGGAAACATATTCAAGTAACTCCTTTTCATGTCTTGAAAGTTGAGCGTCAAATTTCATCATCCTTCTGTTGTCGGGGTCGCCAGCTCCCGTAAGGCCTATTTCGTCGCCGTAGTAAATCATCGGGACGCCTGCTTGAGTTAGCAAAAATGTGAAAGCAAGTTTAAGTTTTTTATATGTTTCCGGATTTGTTATTTCCGGACGGTTCTGCCATGTGCGGGCTTTTTCATCAGTGCCGGGCGGTATTGCTCCGTCGGCAAAAGCCGTAAAACGTGCAAAATCGTGATTGCCCAAAAGCGGCGACATAAGAGAGCCGCTATATTGACTATCAGATTGCTTCCTCTCTTCTTCAAGAGTGTCGAATCCGCGGCTTTCCCAGGCAAAGACATCTTTTATCGCCCAGTAAATCGGAAAATCAAACTGTCCATCCAGTTTATCATAGCCAACGAACTCCATTATTTTTTCGCGCGAAGAAATCGTCTCTCCGACGAGATAAAACATCTTTTTTTGTGGAATCTCTATTTCTTGCCTTACGCGTTTGCGAAGTTCTATCCAAAACTCCATAGGCATGTGTTTTACCGCATCCAGGCGGAAACCGTCGCAGTTCGTCTCTTTTATCCACCAAATGCAGTTGTCGACCATATATCTGACGGCGGCGGGATTGTTTTCATAATCTATGTCCGGAAGGAATTGGTCAAACCATGTATCATAAGGACGTTCGTCGAAAAGACGGATGTTTTTTCTTCCATCAGGCAGTTCTAACTTGGAAAACCATTCAGGATTTTTTTTATAAAGTTCGTTTTCTTGGTGAACGTGGTTTAAAACCATGTCAAATATGACTTTCATGCCATTCTTGTGAGCGGTGGCGACGAGTTCTTTGAGTTCTTCCATGCTTCCATATCTTTTGTCAACTTTCCAAAAAGAAACTGGCCAATAACCGTGATAACCAGTGAATTTTTTATGCGGCGGCAACGCATCCACAAAGGCGCCGTTTGGATTTTCTACAACAGGAGAAATCCACAAAACATTCACGCCGAGATTTTTGAAATATCCGTCGTTTATCTTCCCGATTATCCCTCTGAAATCACCGCCCTGATAGTTCGCTGCCGCTTCAACACTTGTATCAGGCGAGGGCATGTCGTTTGATTTGTCGCCATTAAAAAATCTGTCCGTAAACGCGAAGTATATTGTGCCGTCACGCCAGGCATCAGGTTCTCTTACAACAAACTCGGGGAGGATGTTACCCGATAAATCCATTGCATTTACTCTTATGGCTTTGCTGTTATGAGAATCTTTTATGACCAATTCATGAGAGGCGGCAGAAAAATTGTAATTTTGATTTGTAATGATATTATTGCCTGCGGCGGCGATTTTGAGCGTCGCAGGATTAATAGGTGTCATATTTTCGTCAATGATATATTTTAATACAATTTTACCGGCTTGTCTTGAAACCGTGTGCCATTTCCCCGTTGATGCGGTGCCGATTTTCAAAACAGAGTTTTTCCCGCCAAATCCGTCGGGGACTGATTCGGGATTCAACGGGTCGGAAAGCCAGTTTCCGTCGACGACAAACTTATATTTGTATGCGCCCGGAGAGAGTTTTAATTCAATGAAATAATCCCCGTTTTTATCAGGACCTAAAAGCGGCAGATTGTTCGAATTCCACGAGTTGAAATCGCCGGCCAGAAAAACTTTTTTGACGGCTTCCTGGGGTCTGTATTTCAAAGTCATTTTGCGGGATTTTTTAACCCTACTTAAAATATTTGCTTCAACCGTTTCGTCTCCTGCGGATGCTCTCATGTTTAACTTCTCAAGCCCTTCTGCCGCATTCGGAACCGAGAAAACGACGGCGTTTAATTTTTTATCAAACCTCGGCTTGACGATACTACCTTCGGAAAAAGTTATATTCAGATGCCCGGATTTTTCATCTTTAAGAAAAACTTCTACAGGCAAAATGTATTCACCGGGAGATTCTATTTCTATAGTAGGCAGGTCGTATATTTGAAGTCCAAAAGCGACAACAGCCGAACCGAACAAAAGCAAAAAAATCATTAGTGTTTTTTTCATCAGAATCTCCTAGTGTATTAGTGCATAAGAGCAGAAGTGCACAAGGGCACAAGTCAGAGAACAGAGGAGAGAGAACAGAGGACAGAGTGGCAGAGCACAAGTGCACAAGAGCACAAGTGCAGCAGAGAACAGAGGATTAGTGGCTCGTGGCTCGTTGCTCATTTCCTCCAGCCACCAGCCACAAGTCACCAGTCACCGACCACTATTCGCTATTTGCTGTTTGCTATCCTCTATCCTCTATACGCTATTCTCTCACCTCTCTCCTCTCATCTCTCATCTTTATCCTCTATTCTCTATGCGCTGTTCTCTCTTCTCTGTCTTTTACTTCACTTCGACAACAGAGTTTTTCCCGCCGTAGCCGTCATCCGAGAAGTTCTGATTCGACGGGTCTTCCAACCAGTTTCCATCGACGACAAACTTATACTGGTATTTACCCGGCCTCAAGGATACCGATGCTTTCCATCTCCCGTCTTTATCTTTTGTCATAGCATTGGCTCTTGTGTTCCAGTTGTTGAAACTTCCTGCGATAGAAACGCTCTGAGCATTGGGATTTATATATGTAAACTCAACGCCGTCTTTTGTCCTTCTCGGACCAACAGCACCACCCCCCTGCGATCCAGCTCTTGCTATCTCAATAACCGAGTTGACTCCGCCGAAACTATCGTCGGTCGTATTGGGATTAGACGGGTCGGGAAGCCAGTTTCCGTCGACGATAAATTTGTACTGATGTTTTCCGGCCGGCAGTTTTTTAATCAAAAGCCATGAGCCATCTTTTTGTTTGAGCATAGGATCGGATGCTTGACTCCAGTTGTTGAACTCCCCGGCAACGAAAACCGCCTTCGCCGCCGGATTTTTATATGTGAACCTAACCCCGCCGGGAGAAATCTGCGGGACGCCTCTTGTGGGTTCTGATTTGGGCGCTTGCCTGACTTCCACAACCGAGTTGACTCCGCCGAAACTATCGTCGGTCGTGTTGGGATTGGACGGGTCGGGAAGCCAGTTTCCGTCGACGACGAATTTATACTGATGAGAGCCCGGTTTGACCGCCATCAGAATTTTCCAGACGCCCTTTTTATCCATAACCAATGCATCTTTTGATGAGTTCCAGTCGTTAAAACTTCCTGCAACAAACACAGATTTCGCTTTTGGATTCGCATATACGAACTCAACACCTTTTTCACTAACCACAGGTGAAGTAATTTTCGGTGCGGCTGGAGTCGCAGACGTTTTTTCTGCTGCACACCTTTTCTTCAACTTTGCCACTGTTATACAGTGGGAACAACACGCTTCCGATATACTCGCAAAAACACCCGTCAAAAAAACAACTACTACAACAACTTCAACAAACAATTTTTTGAGCATAAAACCTCCGTGATAATAATAAGTTTAGAGACACTGCCAAATATACGGTCAATCTCTAAACTCTACACTCTCAACTCTAAACTTTCATTCTAAACTCTATTTAACAACAAGCAAAGAATTTATATTTCCAGTTCCGTCGTCAACGGCACTCGGATTATATGGGTCAATGAGCCATGTTTGATAATCTACGACAATTTTATACTGATATCTTCCGTGTGGAATTTCGGCTGAAACCTGCCAGACACCATCTTTGTTTTTTTTCATAATAAGGGAGCGTCGTTGTTCAGTTCTGAATTCCCATCCGTTAAACTCGCCTGCCACAGATACCGATTTGGCCGATACCGAGTCATAATAAAAAGTGACTTTATTGCCGACGACAACAGGCGATTGGATGCGATCTTTGACGATGTCAAGCGTCGCGCAAGCTGTTAATATAAGATAGCAAATAATGAATAGCAAATAGAGACGAGAGTTGAGAGATGAGAGATGAGAGGTCAGAGGTGAGAGGTCAGAGATGAGAGGTGAGTTTTTTCTCTGTCCCTCGTTCTCTGTTCTCTGTTCCCTGTTCTCTGTTCTCTGTCCTCTCATCTCTCACCTCTAATTAAAACCTGAACACCGTCCTTATTGTAACTCTGTTTAGTTTAGATAACTTTTCTTCGGCGGATAAAACATCGCCGTATTTTATACTTTCATTATATAAAAATACTTCTCGTCTGTCAAAGTCGGCGAGTATATCATCATCAAAATCCTCGGGGTCAAATCCATAGCCGAATTTGACGGAAAAGTTATCCGTAAACTTGTATTTCAAAGCATGGAAGTCCGTAAGATAAAATTTGGACATATCCGGAGTTTCCCATGTGAGATATCTGACGGAGTTCTCAAGATAGAGATTGTCGATGATTTTAGTCGATAGTGTTCCAACATTTTGCGTGAGCGACAAACGTCGCGTATCGCCTTCGGCCGAAAGTCGAACGCCGGATAGAGTATCGCGGCTTTCAGGTAAAACCATAAAAGACAATAATTTACTTTTGAGTGTTATGTCGAATTTCTCCGAACGATACGAAATAAACGGCATATAGAACGTTTCGCTTCCGACGATATGGAGCAAATGTCCGAGAGTTGTTGCGCTGTAAGGAAATAGTCCATCGTAAAGAATCTGTCTTCTGAACGGATGAATGTCGAGCGGCATTCCACCACTTATTTTGCCGGAGTCGGCGTTTTTATATGATATACCGACGGTAAATTTTTTGTCATCATAGCGCGCAACTGTGTTAAAAGTTTTTCTGTCTGTTGCAATATCTGTTGGACTTAAAGGCGATTTAAATGAAATACTCTCGTTTTTTTGACTCAACTCAACTGCAAAATTTTCGCTCAATTTTATTTTTGTTCCGTAGAGCAGAATATTGTTTTTTTCGAGAACCCAGGTTTTCTCAAAAGGAATATCGCCTGATATCCGCTCTGTTTTTAGAACAGTTTTTCTACTTGTTGATTCCGCAAAAAACTCCATCCACGGCAAAAAATAAAATCTCGCGTCAAATCCGGTAAAATCATTGTTTAAGTATCCTCTGTACCACGGCTGTGCGATGTTTCTTATGGGACCCGAGGAAGAGTATCCTCCGAATTTTTCCGGATCAGGAAACCAGTTGTTGTCCATATTGGCATAAGGCCACCATCCCCCACGCGTTCCCAGATATGTTGCACCAAAACCAAACGGCAAATTTTTTATTTTATAAAAATATCTGACGCCGAAGTTGTCTTCAAGAGTGTTAAAATATGTGGCAGGTCTTAACATATCCGCATAGAAAGCCGTCAAATCTCCACCGAAAAACCGCAGTTGAGTTACTATCCCTTGTTCCCAGAGCCCGAATGCTTTCTGCGGGCTTGTCTCGTCGTAAAATTCAACGACTTCGTATTTAAGTCCGACATATCTATCGGTCATTTTCAGCGGATTATTAAATTGAATAGATTTTGTTTTATAAAACGCTTTAGCGTTAAATTCAATGTCTTTTAGCGGTTCAGGCTCTATATTCAGATGGCCCTGTTTGAAAAGGAGCCTTTGAGGTTCTCGCGAATAATCGTATTCTATTCTGGCAAAAGCCGTTATATCTTTTGATGCCGATATATGCCAATCAAAGTCGGCGTGAAAATTTTCCCCCGATATACTTGAATCGTTGATGTCGTAGCCGGCAATGCCCATGATTTTACCGTTGAAATGAATCTTGCCTGAAAACGGCGTATTCGGCGGCGGTACCCGCGGCTTGGGAATAAAGAGGACTCCGTCTTTTTCTTTTATTTCAACAGTTAAATTTGCTCCTTCGAGCCATTTTCCGTCTATCAAGTATTTGTATTCGTATCTTCCGACGGGCAATTTTAATCTTATGAACCAAAGATCGCGTTCTGCGTGGTATTTCAGAAAGTCCCTTTCGGGCGTCCAGTTGTTGAATTCGCCAGCGATAGAAACGCTTTTTGCCGTTCTATGAATAAAAACAAACTCTATTTTACCGTCGACAACGCTGGGCGGTATCCTGCCATAAAGGCAGGGGATAGCAAATAGCAAATAGCAAATAGCAAATAGCGGATAGATTGGTGACTGGTGACTTGTGGCTGGTGGCTGGAGGAAATGAGCAACGAGCAACGAACCACGAGCCACGAGCCACGAGCCACGAGCCACTAATCCTCTGTCCCCTGTCCCCTGTCCTCTGTCCTCTGACTTCTGCTCTTGTGCACTTGTGCTCTGCCACTCTGTTCTCTGTTCTCTCATCTCTAATCTCTGATTAAAAGTTTATCTTAAAAACCAATCTTATTTTTTGGGCTATATCACGTTCGTAATCGGTGATGTCTGTGTCGTAGGAGAGTGTGTCCGTATGCCACCCCTCTCCGTATTCAAGATATCCTTCTATGTCCCATCCGATAAAGTATCTCAACTGGAAAAAAGCGCTTGACCAGTTTTTATTTTTATGGAGACTTTCGACAACCGCTGCACGGGTGTAAAACTGAAGGTCGTTCATGATGTTGTATTTAGCCTCGGCGCTTAGGATTCGTCTTTCACCAAAACCGACACTTGACCCTATATCCTTCAGTCGGAATTGAATACGTGAATAAATGTCCTCGGTATCTCCTGACAACTCGAAAAGGAACCCGGGAAACTCCCCCCCCCTATTGCGGCTTTGTTCGACGGCAATTCTGTTTTTTATTCCGTTTTTGAAATCTATCCACGACTCCACAGCATTATATGTCACGGAATAAGGAGTTATCATTTTGTATATTATGTAATCCTCACGCACACCCTGATAGTTTGTGATGTAATCGAACCTTGTAGTGTATTCGCCGCGCTTATATGTGAAGGTTATCATTTTTTTCGGCCAAAGATAAGACGATTCAAAATAATATCCTCTTCGGCCGAATTCTTTCTCGGAGTCGTTACCGTCTCTGGTGAGCCTTCCGAAGTTTCTTGAAAACTCGTTCCTGTAGCCGTCTCCGTAACTGTAAAACCTTGACTGAAATCTAAACGCTCCTATATTCAAGTCGCGAAGTTCGAAAGCGTAGGCATTTTCATCCTCGTATATTGACGGTGAATTGACAGAGCCTTTTTTCGAACTTTTTGCCGCTTCGGCCGTAAACGCCCCGTTTTCAAACACTGATTTAAAATCAAAAAAAACAATGTCATTTTTAATATTATGTTTTGAGATGAAATTTCTTTCGATATTGAATTTTTTTTGTTCGAAATTTTTCAATAAATATCCACCGCCAAGCGATATTTTTTCTATAAAACTCATTCGCGGGTTCAGAGAAAATCCTATTTTCGATATAAAACTTCGGCTTGCTTCATCGAAATAATTTCCGTACCACTCCCTGAGATTTTCAAAAGGTAGATTATGAGTAAAAATGAAACTTCCGTAAAAAGGCCCGAGTTTGAATATGTTCAATCTTGCAGATAATGCTTCGTTGAAGTGAGCTGCCTTGTGTTGGGCTACGTTTTTTAAAAGAGGCGAGTCGAGCCAGTGTCTTTCCTCTTTTATTAATATCAACGACTCACCCATTTTGAACCAGTATTTTACCCATCCCCTCTCAAAATCAAAGTACTCCCTTTTGTTCCAGATTTCATTTGTCCTTGCGGAAGCCTGGGCGTATAACTCCGTTCCGTAAAGAGGATTGGCCCAGAACTTACCCTGGAAATAATGTTTAGGGGTTGTAAGATTCCATCTGAAATCAGATTCCTTCTGAGCAACAAATTCTGTTTCATAAAATCCACCTATTCCTGCCGCGTAAAGGCAGGCAATAGGCAATAGGCGATAGGCAATAGTAAAAAATAGGCAATAGGCAATAGGCGATAGGCGATAGTGACTGGTGACTGGTGACTGGTGACTGGATGAAACGAGCCGCGAGCCACGCGCCACTAATCCTCTGTTCTCTGCTGCACTTGTGCTCTTGTGCACTTGTGCTCTGCCACTCTGTCCCCTGTCCTCTGACTTCTGCTCTTGTGCCTTGTGCACTTGTGCTCTTGTGCCTGTATTTTTCATATTCTGATTCTTACACCTGCTTGCGTCAGAAATCCGAGATTATTATCGGAAAGGAGCCCCAAATCAAATGTAAATAAACCGTAGGTTATGCCACATCCGAAAGTCGGTCTTAAGTCGTTCATTCCGATTCTCACGCAAAATACTTTGCCTATAATTGTCTCAAAACCTGCAAAATATGCATTTCTTCTTATATCAAAATCCGCAACGATAACCCCGCTTTCAAATGGATGAAACCGTATGCCGATTTTTAACGACGATTTCAATTTCTTGTCCTCGCTTGAAATTGCAGGCTCGTTCAGATTTTCGTACAAAATTCCTGCTATCCAGTCGGAAGTAAACTGATAAAGAATCCCGATATCATATCCCGCGGCATACTTTCTTTTGCCGTAAAAATCATATTCTGAGCCTATGACTTCATTGGAAAATATTTTTATGGAAAGCCCGGCTGCGACTTCATCTGAAAGTTGGCGAGCGACTGCAAAAGCGAATATGTCTTCTGCATAAATTCCGGGAAGGGAAAGTCTACTCCATGATACTCCGATGCCGTTGCTTTCGGGAGCAGCTGCATAAGCGATATATCCTCTGAAAAGTCCATCGGCATTGTATATGTTCGAATATGAAGCGTTCAACTCTGATTTTTCAATTTGAACGAGTCCCGCTGGATTTATGTTTACCGCCGCCGCATCGTTTGATAACGCAGCTCCCGCACCACCCATTGACAAAATTCTCGGCGATGTAATATGTGCAGATTCAAAAGCCCCGTAAACAGCAGGTAAAAGGTAAAAGGTAGACGCCAGAAGGTAGAAGGTAGAATAGCAAATAGCAAATAGCAAATAGCGAATAGAGGAGGGAGGCGAGAGATGAGAGGTGAGAGAATAGCGTATAGAGAATAGAGGATAGCAAACAGCAAATAGCGAATAGTGAATAGCAAATAGCAAATAGTGAATAGCGAATAGCAAATAGTGGATAGAGGAGGAAGGTGAGAGATGAGGGGTTTTTCCCTGACCTCTGACCTCTGACCTCTGTCCTCTGTCCCCTGGCCCCTGACCCCTGTCCTCTGTTCTCTGTTCTCTGTTCTCTGTTCTCTGTTCTCTGTTCTCTGCTGCACTTGTGCTCTTGTGCACTTGTGCTCTGCCACTCTGGCCTCTATCCTCTGACTTCTGCTCTTGTGCACTTGTGCCTTGTGCTCTCATCTCTGTCCTCTGTTTTTTCATCTTATCACCACGAGCGCTTTGTTAACCCTTCGGCTTTCGGTCGATGTCTCGGCTTTTATGTTCACTATATAAACTCCTCCGTCAACATGTCTTCCGTCGGTGTCCTTAGCATCCCAAAGATAGGATTTTTGAAAATCCGTCGAACCAACAGACTCTGAAAGCGATTTTACAAGTTTTCCGTTCAAATCATATACAGATGCAGATGCCTTTGCTGCTTTTGAAATATTGAATGAGACAACCGCATTCGTATATATTTTTGGGGCAAATCTAACGGGTGTTATTTTTATTTCGCTTAGGTTTAAGGTTATTCCTGCAAATGAATCGTCGGGTAGCCCGTCGGAATTTTTATCTAACATAATGACTCCGAAACTCCCCAGCGTAGCTTCGGCCAAACCAGTAAATGTATTATTTGGTGCGGTGTCGCCTCCGATATAGCCGTAGTTACCGTAAGAATCACTCCCTACATCGCCTGTTACGATGGCGGCGCACAACTTAATTTGAGTATTTCGCGGCACGGAATTTCCCATCGAATAAATAAGGTCAAAAGGAATTCTAATTTCCCATCCGGGACGCAAGGAACTTTTTGAATTTTTCAATGCCACCCGACCCGTGACATCCGCTACCGTTTGCGACGAAGCAATTCTGTAAAAATTTCCGTTGGAGCCGTCCCATGCTCCGTAAAAGAAATCCGGCGACCATCCGCTGAATTTTGCCTTTCTGTTCCATGTATTGATTTGCCTTAAATCGCTAAAACCCGCGTTTCTTCCGCTGTCGATAAAAATGAGCAAACCATTGTTGGTAACTTTCCCTTCAACACCAATATACAATGCGGACACATCCCATGTGATAAAAACATTTTTTATTTCATTAAGTCCAGTCCCCGGGTCCCATACGGAGTCGTTTTCGTCGGAAACTCTCAATTCGTCCGACGCCCACTCGGATAAATCGCCATCAATGGTTATAGTGTGGTGGGGCGCCGCGTAAACAGAAGGTGGAAGGTAGCAGATAGCGAATAGCAAATAGCAGATAGCGAATAGTGAATAGCAAATAGCAAATAGTGAATAGCGAATAGCAAATAGTGGATAGAGGAGGAAGGTGAGAGATGAGGGGTTTTTCCCTGACCTCTGACCTCTGTTCTCTGTTCTCTGTCCTCTGTTCTCTGCTGCACTTGTGCTCTTGTGCACTTGTGCTCTGCCACTCTGGCCTCTATCCTCTGACTTCTGCTCTTGTGCACTTGTGCCTTGTGCTCTCATCTCATCTCTCGCCTCTATTCAAAACTCAATACCCTCTTATCGATTTCTTTGACAGCATCTTTTAGTGCATGTTCGACAGTTTTTTGTCCCGACAAGGCGGCATACATCTCCGAGTTCATTATGTTTTCCAGTTCGTCGTAATCAAGTACGGGTGGCCTGGCTACGGCCGTTTTCATCTGCTCCATAAATACTTGCAATTCCGGAAGTTTGGACGTGTCAACCATTGAGTATGACTTTAGGTTAACAGGTATCTGACTAAGGGATTCCGCCCATTTTTTCTGCACTTTTGGGGAAACAAGATATGCAAGAAATTTATATGCCTCCTGCGGATATTTAGAGGTCCTAAAAACCGTCATATTAGTGCCCCCAACATTCGTAGATGTTCCGGCAGGCCCAGACGGTATAAGCGCCACTCCAAATGGTAGTTTCGCGTTTTTGAATCTTTTAAGATTCCACGGCCCGGAAAAAATCATTGCATACTTTTGATTTATAAATCCAGTATCCGGGCTGATGGCTCCGGATTGCCAGGCACCGGCTTCGACCTCGTATTTCTTATATAAATCCACTTTCAACTGAAGAGCGTCTCTTGCGTTTTTAGAATCCAGGAGACATGACTTGCCGTCGGGACTTATAAATCGAACACCATAAGTGTTAAAGAACGGAAATGTCCACCATAAAGACAAATCGGCGGCAAATCCGTATTGGTCGATTTTTTTATCGCCGTCGGTGTCTTTGGTAAGTTTTTTAGCTACAGATATAAACTCGCTCCATGTTTTAGGCGGGGCGGAAATTTCCGCTTTGGCAAAAAGTTTTTTGTTGTAAAACAAAGCAACACCCGTAGTCTGGTCTGAAATTCCAAAAACGCCTTTTTTGTCAGATGAGGAGCCGCTAACATAGAAACTTTCGTCAAAAATATTCGAGTTGATTGCAGCGGGAACGAGTTCCGTCGTTAATTTCGCGGCGCCGTAGTCGGCCAGATTTATGACTGCCTTGGATTTTACAAGTCGCGGCATAAAAGCCACATCAACGCGCGCTATATCCGGCGCGGTGTGAGTAATCATTGCGACCTTAAGTTTTGTTACATGCTGGTCAAAAGGAATTCTTTGAACTTTGATTTTTATGTCGGGATTTGCCTTTTCAAATTCAGCGACTATTTCCTTAAAACATTCGTGTTCTTCGTTATTATATGTTTCCCAGATGGTGATGACCTTTTTTCCGTCGGCTATCGCTTCTTTCACCTTCGGGACGCATCCACTTATAGGTAGAAGTAAGAAGTAAGAAGTAAGGAGTAGGAAGTAAGGAGAGCGAATAGCAAATAGCGAATAGTGGTTGGTGACTGGTGACTTGTGGCTGGTGGCTGGAGGAAATGAGCAACGAGCAACGAACCACGAGCCACGAGCCACTAATCCTCTGTTCTCTGTTCTCTGTCCTCTGTACTCTATACTCACTCTGCTCTGCTCCTCTATTGCTCTATTGCTCTGACTTTTTAGTTTCATAATTTTATCCTCTATTTCCCTATATAGTATCTACCCACGACTCGCTACTTGTTATTATTCCTTCACTGCACCCGACGTAAGTCCTTCAATGAAAAACTTCTGAGCAAAGACAAATATCGCCGCTATGGGTATTATGCTGAAGCACGCCGCAGCCATCATTTTGGCCCAATCTGCCGTATACTGGCCCTTGAAAAGTGCAAGTCCTATGGGAAGCGTGAGTTTATCCGACTCAGGGGTATTGACTACAAGATGCCATAGAAAATTAGACCAGTGAAAAAGAAAACTCAAGAGAAAAACCATAGTTATAATCGTCATAGATAGCGGCACTATCAATGTGTAATATATCTGCCATTCGTTTGCTCCGTCGATTTTTGCCGACTCGATAACGCTTGTCGGAATCGTTTCCATATACTGACGCATCAGAAAAATGCCGAAGACATTGGCAAGATGAGGGACAATCATACCGCTGTAAGTATTTACCCATCCAAGTTTCGTAACAATGGCAAACTGCGGCACCAGAAACATCATTCCGGGAATCATCATAGTAGCAAGTAGCGTCCAGAATATTTGTTCCTTCAGATAAAAATTTTTTTTCGCAAAAACATATCCCCCGAGCGAGCAAAAAAATGTGGTGAAGAGCCCCCCGGATACAGCCACTATAACGCTGTTGACGAAAAATCTTCCGAAAGGATATGATGGGTTTGTCCAAATATCTATGAAGTTCTTGAACAGAGGATGCTGTAGTACAAAATTCAACGCAAAGACATGCTCATCGGGCTTAAACGCTATGAATATCATCCAGAAAAAAGGAAACAACACAAACACGGAGCCAGCAGCCAATGCCGAGTAAAGAAATGACTTTTTTAAGAGACCCATGGTTTTTTTGTCGTTCACGTTTTCCTCCATCAATGATGTGATTTTAGGATTTTTGCGTTTATATACGAGACGAACAATGTTATTATGAGCAAGAAATAGCTCATCGCCGCGGCATAGCCGTAGTTCATTCTGTCCCATTGTCTAAATAAATAGTAACCGGTGACTCTCGTCGCTTCCATTGTCTTTCCAAAAACCACAATACTCGGTTTGCCCGAGGTCATTGCATATATTTCAGTGAAAGAATTAAGCGCTCCTATCATTCCTGTTATCACCATAAAAAGTATTATGGGGCGCACCAGCGGTATCGTAATTTTCGCGAACTTCTGCCAGTTGTTTGCTCCATCTATGTCGGCTGCCTCGTAAACAGACTGAGGTATATTCTGAATCGCCGCAAGAAATAATATCATTCCAAACCCGGCATTTTTAAGAACCAGTGCTATTACAACACCAAGCATGGCGGTTCTTGGATTGCCGAGAATTCCTTCCCTTGCGAAATACTCTATGCCAAGGAAATTCAATATTTGGGAGATTATCCCGCCCTGCGGCGCATAGAGGAACATCCAAATAGTACCCACTACGAACATATCGAGGACGTTCGGCATAAAGTAGGCGGATCTGAAAAAAGAATGGCCTTTCAACTGATTATTCAGCAAAACCGCAAGAATAAGCGAAGTAAAAATCAAAAGCGGGATGTAAAGTAAGGCGTAGTAAAATGTCATAAGGAGCGACCACCAGAAGTGATAATCTTTAACGAGTGTAACATAATTTTTAAGCCCAACGAATCTCATGTCGGAAAAAACATTAAATAGATCTGTATCTGCGGCGACGTGGCGGAAACTTAAATATAGAGAATAAAATATAGGGTAAACGAGGAATATAGAAAATATAACCAGAAAAGGCGCCAAAAATATAAAAGCGATTAATGTTTCGCGAGACTTTGTTTTAAAATTTATATTCATTTTCCCTCCAAGCACAAGAGCATAAGTCAGAGGACAGAGTGGCAGAGCACAAGTGCACAAGAGCACAAGTGCAGCAGAGAACAGAGGACAGGGGTCAGGGGACAGAGGTCAGAGGTCAGAAGTCAGGGAAAAACCCCTCATCTCTCACCTTCCTCCTCTATCCACTATTTGCTATTCGCTATTCACTATTTGCTATTTGCTATTCACTATTCGCTATTTGCTGTTTGCTATCCTCTATTCTCTATACGCTATTCTCTCACCTCTCATCTCTATCCGCTATCGACTATAAACCACGGTTCGGTTTCTGCCAACTTCTTTCGCCTTATACAAAGCTGCATCGGCACAAGAGAGCAGTTTTTTGATTTCATCGGCATCTGTTGGATAACCAGCAACGCCGATGCTGGCCGCGATTTTTAATTTTATCATTTTATCGGAATCTATCAAAAAATCGTGACCGTAAATTTTTTTGCGAATTTCTTCCGCTGCCTTTCCGGCATTTTCCTTGTCACAAAATGGCAGACAAACCACAAACTCCTCACCGCCGTATCTACCTGCAAAAGCGCCCGGATATTCAAGCGATGAAAGCATGTCTCCCACTATTTTCAAAACACTGTCGCCGGCAAGGTGACCATAGACATCATTGACCTTTTTAAAATAATCTATATCAAGCATTGCGACGGCAAATTTGTTTCCGTATCTCTTAGCGCGATAATATTCGGTTTCAAGCTTGCTTTCAAGATATCTCCTGTTTATCAGTCCCGTCAGAGAATCGTGCCTTGATTTGAGTTCGTATTCTTCAAACAATGCGGCGCGTCTGAACCCCATAGAAAAAGCCGGCTTCATATAGTTTATAGTCGTTTTTAAACTCTCCTGTTTCTGAGTTTCGCATTCAATGAATATGTGTCCTGTTATCGAATTGCCGTAATGCATAGTGAATGGAAGTATTTCCCGATTTTGCAAAGTTTTTTCCCTTATAAAATCATCAAAAACGGACGCAAAAATTTCAGATTTCTCCTTCGGACGGGCGCATATCAGGGCGTTGTCAAATATAGCGGCGCTTCTTACTCCATCGAGCGAAACCAGAATATCCAGCGTTTTTTGGCAGAAATCCGGCTTTTTCAGCTGTGAGAGTGTTTCTTTTGAAATCATGCAGTTTTTCGTGATTTTTTCAAGTTGATTGGCAAGAGCATTTTCTTTCGCTTTCAAAACTTTAAGGGTTTTTAAGTTTTCTTCTATCTCCGATTCAAGTGTTCCCAAATTGATGGTATTCTTGGATTCTGCATAAGAAACGTTCTTCTCAAAGTTTAAGCGGTAAAAAGTTGTTAGAACAAAAAACAGCGAAGGGCCGAAGATTATGTAAAATGCGTTCTTCTCCGCAAAAATCGAAAAAACAAACCATGCGACCATAAGAATAAAAAAAAAGCGACTTTTACGAAAAAAATTCTGTGTTCGCGGAAAGAAGGTTGGGGCAAATAAATGTGATATGCCGATAGCATATCCGATGTTCAAGTTTAATATATCAAGATAGGTCATGCCCCTTCCTGGTAGACAATTTCGGATAACACTTGTTTCTGCCTGAATTTTTCGCCTCATAAAGATTTTTGTCCGCTGCGGCAATCAACTCTTCCGGCGTTTTTATCCATTCTTCGAGCGCGGAAAAACCGATGCTGATAGTTATATGTACACTTTTGCTATGCTCGGATTTGCTGACTAAAAATCTTTCCCCCGAAATTATATTCCTTATATCTTCAGCGAGCAGGTAAGCGTCTGCGATTTTTGTATTCGGCATAATCACAGCAAACTCTTCCCCGCCATATCTGCCGATAATATCTACATCTCTCAAGCGGTGCCTTAAAATATAAGACAGCGACTTCAAAACTTCATCGCCGGTCGCATGACCATGTATGTCGTTTATTTTTTTGAAATAATCTATGTCGATCATCGCGACAGACAGAGGCAGAGTGTGGCCTTTGGCGAGTTCAAACTCTTCATTGAAACGCTCTTCAAAATATCCTCTCGTATAAAGGCTTGTTAGTCCGTCTAAAATCGAAAGAGATTGTGTTTTCTGATACAATTCGGCGTTCAAAACGGCTATCTTTGATAAATCCAGAATCATAGAAAAAAATCTGAAATCGGAATCCGTAAAATTTTGTCCACCGGATTTCAAAATGGCGTAATCGAAGTTTGAGGATTCCATATTAAACGGGGACACTATGCGCTTCGAATCAGCCGAAATAACCGGAGAGGACGGAGGGTTAAAACCCATCTCTTCCTTTTTTACAAAATTGAGTGTCACATCCCCGATCAGATAACCTTCTATAGTTTTTTTCAAAGAAGACAAGAAGTCTTCGCTACCCAGATCCCTAAGCGCGGAATTGAGAAAATTGTCAAGTAGACCATAATTTTTTATTCTGGTCTCATAAGAATCGATGCCCGCTTTTGATAAAATTATTTTATTTTTAATTTCATTGAGTTTTATCTCGCCGCTTTCCCGTTTCTCGCAAAATTCCGAAGAAATATTTTCAAGAATTTGAGTGTGTTTGTTCATTATGAAAAATATCGCCCATGAAAAGAGCAAAGTCAAAAGGAATGTTACGCGATTATACGGCATAGATATTATCACTCCGATGAATGAAATGAGTGAAAAAAAAGACAAGAGTATGAAAGATATAAATAAGTTGTTTGTTACAAAACTTAAAAAAATAATTATACAAACCGTCGGATAAATGACATATATGTAAGATGGATATCTGATTATTAAACCGATTATCGAGAGAGACGATAGAATAAGAAATAAAATCGCATTCTGGGCGATGAGTTCGTTTTTCATATCAAATACTCGTGACTCGTGGTTTGTTCCCTCCAGTCACCAGTCACGAGTCACCAGCCACAGATTACCGATTGTCGTTACATCCTATAACTCAATCCAACGACGGCATCCAGAAAATTTCCTTCCATCCTGTAAGGGTAGACAAAAGCGAAATCCATATCAAGGTCACCCCAAGAAATCCCGAAGCCCGTCGTGATTTTTGAAAGGCCCAGGCCGGCGCGCCAGGAGACCTTGAAAAGATGAAGTTCAATAGATGGCATTATGTCATAATTTCTCCTGGAATTATCAAACAGTGCGTCGAGTTGAATATTAAAATTCGACATTTTCTTCGAAACTCCCATAAGAATTTTGGCGGGGATACCAACATTTTCATATATTCCAATATTTGATGGAATGAAATTTTTGACTGAAACTCCAGCGCCGAAAGAATCTCTTTTGTACAATACCCCGAAATCCCCCGTTAAAGCCCCTTTGTTGCTTGAATATTTAGCGAAAAATTCTCTTGTATATTCATCTGGTTCGTAACTGATGCTAACGTATTTGAGCGAAAGACCCAGATAAATATCCTCAAAGTCGGTGGTATATATTACATCTTTAAGTGATTTCGCAAGATACAAAGCGTAAACGCTTTGCGAATATGTGTTGGTCAACGACACGTCTGAAAAAGAAACTCCACCTGATAAACCCTCAACAGGCACGAATAAAGAGACGTTTTTTTCGCTTATGTCCGGGGCAATGTAGCCGGGAATATCTTTTTCATAAGGCATCCCTAAAAAGAATTTTCTGTAATTTGTATGGACTTCTACTACTTTCTCAGATAGTCCCGCAAGGGCGGGATTGAGCCATGCATTTTTGCTTGAAAGTCCGCCGGAGCCGCCGCTCGCGCGCGAAAGCGCGTTTGCCGAGATGCCGGGCTCGTAGAAAGCGTAAAGGTAGGGGATAGGGGATAGGGTATAGGGGATAGTGAATAGCAAATAGCAAATAGCGAATAGCGGATAGATTGGTGACTGGTGACTTGTGGATGGTGGCTGGAGGAAATGAGCCACGAGCCACGAGCCACGAGCCACTAATCCTCTGTTCTCTCTCTCCTGTTCTCTGTTCTCTGCTGCTCTTGTGCACTTGTGCTCTTGTGCACTTGTGCTCTGCCACTCTGTCCTCTGTCCTCTCATCTCCGTCCTCTATCTTACCACCACGCAACTGCCGTAGATTTTTCTTGTGCCAATTTCAAGCCGATACACATAAATACCCGGCATAACGATAACCCCCGCCGAATTCCGTCCGTCCCAGAAATTTCTTTCCGACGAAAATATCTCCTGTCCATTTAGGTCAAATATCTTGAAAGAGACGATGCCAGGAGCGTCAAACTCGACAACCTCGTTTTTGCCGGGGTTAAAAACGGGTCTTATGACACGCCTTAGTTCCGACACGGCAGTAGGCGATGTGAGTTCATGGAAAATCCCGAATTTTGAAAGATGACTTACAGTGGCTGTTATAGTGTTTTCAGAAGCATTTACCGTTCCACCAATGCGAGTGAGATTTTTTCCATCAATCCTGTAAATAGCGAGTTTACTCTCATCGTACCCCACAATATCTTCGTCAAAGTATCTGAGAGTGATAGATACAGGGTGCGCAAAAATTAAGCCGACTTTATCGCCGCGCTTATTTAATGTATATAACTCGTAAAAAATGACTGGCGGAGCCGCAGAACTTTCAATAGACACATCGGCAATTTCTAAAACACCCATATATATCGTTGTGGGCGAGAGCAAAGAATATGCCGGCGAGTTGATTTTAACGTCTCCGCTGAAATCTAACTTTAACGGAGCGTCAACCCGTGACGCATAAGAGCTGACCACACTTCTGATTTTTGTGGAGTAAACATCCGTCGGGGCGTTATACGGCAGATAATGCACCGCACCAACAGGATTTTTAATTTCAAAATAATAATATAAGTCAACTTCAGATGGAGGCATCAGAACACTAGTTGACAGAGTTCCCCCATTTATAGTCATATTTTGTATCCGTTCACTTTCGTTTCCAAATCTGTAGTACAATTTCGCCGAAGATATTCCAGCTTGAGCGTCCACCTTAAATTCCAGATTTCTGCTTGGAAATCCGAAGACCTCTATCGGCGAATGGCTCATCAAAGGGCGGGTTAAAAAAACCTTGACGGTTTCTGATTTTCCCGCCTCTAACCCGCCGTAGATGGCTCTTATATGAAAATAGTGGGTCGTATTCGACGATAGCTCGGGAATAATGTAAGAGGTTGCAGATGGCATCACACTTTTATAAAGAACAAAATTAACGTTATTGGTGCTATGATAAATGTTAAATCCGGCAAGATTCCTTTCAACGACTCCACGGTGATGCCATGTCAGTTTCACCTGACTTTCGGAGAGCGATGCGGCTTTCAATTTTCTCGGTATCGTCGAGCGGTCGGCAAGCGTTGTTAAATCGATATTCAGCCAGTTATCTACGGGAAACGACTCATACCACACACCCGGAAATTTACCGTGCTGGTCGGGGATTGTATCGCGTGCCGAACCAAACAAATCGTCGGATGGATCCGCCGTCCCCCTTGTATCCATGCCGCCGGTAACCATAGCGATAATTTTGATTTCCTGACCCACGGGAAAACCTGCTGCTCCATATAGAACGCCCCAGGGAATTTTGATTTCCGCCGAGCCTAAAATTCCAGTGCCGCCGCCGGTTGCGATTTGAACAACATAATCATTTAAATTCTGCGTGGTATTGTCCGGATTGAGTTTAAACAATCCGTGACCTTCATTGAGCCGCAAACCCATCTGATACATATGCCATTGAAAATCGGGACGGAAATTCTGAGGGAATTTGTTGCCGCGCCGCCACCACCATAAATTAGCGGCATTGCCCGGTTCTCTCAAGAGCGAAGCGTCGGTTATTCCTGATAGCGGCGAAGTGTCTATATATACCAACAAGTTATTGCCGTCTTTCTGAACGCCAGACACTCCGATATAAAGTGCGGAAGCGTCCCATGTCATGTAGAGTTTGTGAATTTCATTTTGAACGCCCCAGGGGGAGTCGTTTTGTGAGTCGTCGTAGACGAGTTCGTCCTCGTGCCATTCGGAAAGAACGCCATCAATGGTTATGTTTCTTGACGGGAAAGTCGCAGAGCGTAGAGGCAGAGGATAGAGGATAGAGAATAGAGGATAGAGGATAGCAAACAGCAAATAGCGAATAGTGAATAGTGGATAGAGGTGAGAGATGAGAGATGAGAGGTGAGAGGTTTTCCTCTGACCTCCGACCTCTGACTTGTGCCTTGTGCACTTGTGTTCTTGTGCTCTTGTGCACTTCTGCCCTTGTGCACTTGTGCTCTGCCACTCTGTCCTCTGTCCTCTCATCTCTGATTTTCTCAAAATCTTCCTCCGAGCGAAATTCTGTGCGAATATCCGAGGTCCCCGTAAGGCACAAAAGCGTAATCCATGGAGTAGTTGTAAAAATTAAATCCAAGACCGGCGCTTATAGCCGAGATGATACCTAAATAATCGTCTCTAAACAAACTCTTAAATCTCCATCCACATCTGAGCGTTAGAAAGTCCATAATTTTGTATTCGCCTCCAAAATTTATAGATGGCTGATAATCAATTGGCCAGACGATATCAGAAGCAAGTTTTAGTTTTTCGTCAAGAAGAGTAAATCCTAATCCCCCTCTGAATATCACGGGAAGTTTTTCTTGATGGGCGATAAATTTAAGCGTACTCCCTATATTCTGAACACTCAAGCCGAATAAAATGTTGTCGGTTAAAAGATGGAGATATCCTATATCCATCGCGAAGCCATCAGCAGTGTGGTTCTCTATTTTTTCAGAAAGCCATCTCACAAGCACTCCGGCTGATTTATCGTCGGCAATTTTGCGAGAACCCGCCGCAAAAAATGTTCTATTTTCCATATTATAAGAGCCGTCGTCCCTGAAACCAGAATACTGGTTAATGTCTATAAATGTTCTTCTTATGTCGTCGGTGGCAAGATATCCGAGGCCAAATCCAAGCACGTTGTTTCCGACTGGTTGAGCGTAACTGAGCGAGTTATATCTGATGGACTGAAAATGTTCAAGATGCATAAATGAAAATTCTTTTTTCCCGATATTTATAAGTCCTGCGGGATTCCATACCATAGAATTGACATCGTCAGCTATTGCGACAAATGCGCTGCCCATTGCAACGGGGCGGGCGCCGACGCCAAGTTTCAAAAATGTAGCGGAAGTGGTGCCACCAGCGTAAAGAGAGGCAATAGGCAATAGTAGCGGCTGGATTGCTATCCCGCAAATAACAGCAAATAGCAAATAGCGGATAGATTGGTGACTGGTGACTGGAGGAAACGAACCACGAGCCACGAGCCACGAGCCACTAGTCCTCTGTTCTCTGTCCTCTGACCTCTGTCCTCTGACCTCTGTTCTCTGCTGCTCTTGTGCACTTGTGCTCTGCCACTCTGTCCTCTGACTTGTGCTCTTGTGCACTTGTGCTCTGCCACTCTGTCCTCTGACCTCTGTCTTTTTCATCTTACAATTCCCACTTTTCCGATAAACTTCTTTTGACCTGCGGTTATTGTATCATCTTTGACGACGAAAACATAAACCCCCGAGGCGATATACTCGCCGTCGTCATTTTTTGCGTTCCATCTGCAGTCGCCAAATTCATTTGCATTCATATCTTTGTCTCTTACAAGTTCTCCCGCTATATTGTAAATGCGGATTTTCGCGTTTCTTGTAAGATTTATAAACTTTATTCCCGTAAAATAGTCGCCGGTTTCAGCGAGTCCGTCGGTCGGCTTGAAAGGATTTGGATAGACCTTAACATTGGAAAGATCCGACGCAGGAGATGGCGCCTTAAATAATCCATAAACCGAAAGATTCCTTGTTTTAAATCTTACAACTTTGTTTGTGTGGTCAATCTCGGGTTTTATGTCTTTAAGAATACGCCAGAAATTATTTTTTTCGTTAAGCACCCCCACCTTCAACTCTTCCGGCGGAATATTTAATCCATCATAAGATATAGAGACGGTTATGTCTTTTTTAGCTGATTTATCGGCGTCGACAAAATAATTATTCCTTGAGACATCATATACATCAAAAGCAAATATACTCGAACTTTCCGGCGCCTCGTTTTCCAGAAGATATCCGAATCTCTCATCGCTTCTTGAAAGTTTATTGGCGTCTGAAATTTTTTTGGAATAGCCGGCGTCTATCGACAACTCGTAATAATTTCTAATTACTCCAAGATACTCCCCTCTGGGAAAAGCGCCCCTGGGAACCGACACTGATGCTACCGCCGGGGAATACACAACATTGCCAGTTTTTCGGGTTGTCTTTCTGATTTCAGAAAGTGTGGACGAATTGAACTGCTTTGGGGCAACTACTATTGTAGAAGTTGAAAGACTTACAACGTGCCATGAGCCGTAGACGGCACAGACAACAAAATAATATCCGGGACAGTTTTCTCCGAGACTTAGAGTTGTAAGGCGATGATGTCCCTCGGCTTGACCTCTGACAACACCCGCGACCCTTGCCTTTCTGAATTTTGCAGCATCAGTTACTGGAAATGTAGAGTATCTCACTACATATTTATTCGCCTTTCCATATTGGGGGTCGTCTGAAGTTGTATCCCATTTGAAATTCACCTCACCCGTTCTGTCGCCGAAAATTCCAAAAGTATCACCCACTGAAAATCTAGTGTCCAAAACAACGTTATAAATTGGAACAGATGCCCCTTCCGTCGGGGGAATTGCTTTAATAGGGTATGACCAAACCGTTAAGTTGCCATCTAAGCGCATAGCGGCGAGTTCGTAATAATAAGTGTTGTAGTTTAAAACATTTGTGTCAATAAAATAATAAGTGGATGGCCCTAAAACATTGGTTGAAGCGATAACCAGGGCATAGCCGCCGGGCGATGTAGAACGTCTCAATAAATAACCGGCGATTGTTCCCGTAGAGAATGGGTCGTAATCCCACGAGATTCTGACGACGTTATCTCTGGGCTCGGCGGAAAATCCGACTATAAAATCTGGGAGGTTAGACGGGGTTATCGTCGGCGTCCAGACAGACCAGTTGTCTTTTATAGTCATTCGTCTTAAACCCTCATCTTTCAAAACAGCGACTCTATTCGGCCCTCCAAGAAAAAGCGGCATATCGTCTTCATATATTTCGTCGTTTAAAAGATACTTGTATTTTATTTCGGCGCCTGTATACATTGAAACATCGCTCCATGACAATCCCCAAGTTCCGTCGCCTCTATTAGAGAGAGAAAGCCTCCCGGGATACCATGTTGGCGTTGTAAAATCGCCTACGATGCTTATGCTTTTTACATCTTTCAAATTTGAAACATCTAATATAAAATCAACCGTAAGATATGTCCTGCGTGTTTCAGGAATAGTTGTTGCAAAAGTGGAGTATAATGGCGGGCGGTATGCGTCATACGCTCTAACTCTGTAATAATAAGTCGTGTCAGTAACGATATTATAATCTTTGTAATTTATATTTGAAGTTATGGCCGTAATAGATGAAATAAAAAACATATTTTCACTGAAAGATACCGACGAACGTTCTATTTCATAGCCACCGCCGTAAACCAAATCCAAAATGCTTTGGCCCGAGAACTGAGGCGTGACCCACTCCAATGAAATAAAGGTGTTGTCAGCCGACCAAAAAGAGGTTAGATTCAAAGGCGCTGGCGGCGGCCCTGCCCAGTTGTGCCAGACAGTCACCTGTGATATGAGGGTGTTTGTTGAGAATGGGGCGCCGTCAAAAATAACATATCCGGGCGACGAACTACTTACATAGAGCATGCGAAATGCTGGTGCTTTCTGCTCATCTATACCCTGCGACTCAAACCAGTAATAATAGGTATTCCCCGGGATGATGTTTAGCACAGAAAGATGCGAAGTGGTCCCATCGGGCAACAATGTAAATACCATCGTTGACGAAGAGCCCCATACATTGTTTTCAACCGAGGGTGCGGCAGAGATGTAGTCGCCGTAAAAATGTTTTTGCTGTGTTGCAAACTCACCTGTTTCTCCGGCGGGAGTGCCGAGTTCAAAGGCAGAAAGACAGGGGATAGGGGATAGGCAGTAGGCAATAGTTAAAAGCAAATAGCGGATAGCGAATAGTGAATAGTGAATGGTGAATGGTGGAAAGTTTCTAAATCTTTTCATAGCAAATAACGGATAGATTGGTGACTGGTGACTTGTGGCTGGTGGCTGGAGGAAATAAGCAACGAGGAACGAACCACGAGCCACGAGCCACTAATCCTCTGTTCTCTCTCCCCTGTCCTCTGTCCTCTGACTTGTGCTCTTGTGCACTTGTGCTCTGCCACTCTGGCCTCCGACCTCTGTTCTCTGCTGCTCTTGTGCTCTACTGCTCTGACTTGTGCTCTACAATAGCCATCCTAATATACTACTAAGCCAGTCATTTAATGTTTTAGACACTTTTACCTGGGTAATACGCGCCTGTGTTTTATACTCCTGGGAGTACTTGTCGTAAGCATTCTCCGGAGTAAGCCACACTAAATAATCTCTTTTCTTAATAACTCTCCAATCTATGTTTTCAACCCTGAATCTTGTCGGTATGGTCTCACCCGGTGTTAGCGTCCTTACAGGCGAATCTTCTCTTCTGGATGCAAGTTGAACATCGGCAAGAGGACCACCAATCGCCCCTCTATAAGCATCGCTTGAAGTAATGGCATAGTAATACCTTATACCATTTTGAACTGATGTATCCGTCCAGCTAAAAAAATGTCCCGGGGTGGATGCCACGATTTCATAAGGACCTTCAGCCGAAATTGACGAGCGGTAGATATGATATGCACCGCCGGCGATAACATCAATTGCTTTGTATTGCTCTTGTGTTGTTCCCCAATGACCGTAAGGTGCACCCCAGGATAAATCAACTCGCATATTGCCTGGTCGGGCACGGAAATTTGTAGGCGCAGTTGGAGTAGACGCCCAGTTGTTAAAGACATAAAAAGTCGTTCCACCTTCTAACCAATAAGGCATTCGTAAAAATCTTCTTGCATCTCCACCTATCGATATATATCTGGCCGATGCGGTGTTGTTAAATTGCGGGGTGAATGGTGATGTGGATGTGATAAATGCAGCATCACTTCCTGAGTTTGGAACAGCGTCGAAATATGTTACGCCCGTTGTTATACCAGTGAGCGTCTGTGTAGAAATTGCAAAAAATGCGAAGTTATATTCTGCGCCGGGAGTTAATTCAAACCTTATTTGAAATGTGCCGTCTCCGGTGGGTGTCATGGTCGCAGCAAATGTTCCATATTGTTCTAAACTGACATCTGCCCGACCGTTCGCATCCCATGCGCTTATATGAGTCCCACGCTGGAGCGCGATTTTTCTTTGAATCGTGCCCCAGCGAGGGTCTGCTCCATCACCGCCTGTTTGTGCTATTAAAGGAAGAGCAAATAGCAAATAGCAAATAGCCAATAGTGAAAAACTGATAAATCTTTTCATACTTTAATTTGTTGCGGCCGATGTAAATCAGCAACTACTGCTCTGTGACATTAGTTTTTGCTCTTTTGGTTCTTGTTGTAGCGGTGGGATTGCTATCCCGCAAAACACACCCCTGTCCCTCTTAATAGAGGGGTAACGGCGAATACAATTCGCCCGCTACAATGTCGGCGCCCGTGCGAAATATCAAACATTTCTGTCACAGAGCACTACTGACAAGTAAATGCCGTCTGTAGGTGGAGCCCACCTGTATAGACAAACCCCACCTACTGCCTACCGTCATTAGAGTGATAGAGCAATAGAACAGTAATAGGAACCGTCCCTATTTTTTCACGTATTCACTTATCCACAATTAGCAGACCAAGGTCTGCAACTACAATTTCTTTAGCTTGTAGTGGCAAAGCTTGCTTTGCCTATTTATTCGCAAATAGCCGACCAAGGTCTGCAATTACTTGTGCTCTTGCACTTTGCCTTGTGCACTTACACCTTGTGCTCTTTTTTACGACTTAGGCACGTAGCCGACGACAAGGAGACCCGGCATCTTGTATGGCCAGAATCTTCCGTCGACACCCTCTGGCGTCAGATACACAATGCTGCCGCACGTTGAGTACTCCTCGCTTATGTTCTCAACTCTGAACCAGACAGGAACCGGCAATGCGGGTTTGCCCCATTTGTCATTGGAAACGTGTTCGTCTGCATTCCATACCGCACCTTCGGCCGGTGTTAGCCTTCTCAAATTAGCCCAGAGTGTTTTCGCCGCAGGATTCGTTATGCCGCGGTATGCGTCGGAAGAGACGAAAATATAGTAGTAAGAGGTACCCGTTGTCAGGCCGGCATGTCTGTAAAATGTCGTCGAACCGGTTAAATCGGCAAGAAGTGAATACGTCCCGCCGACAAGAGATGTGCTGACAAAAATACGATGCCTTCCGCCAAGCACATCAAGTGCAGGCGCATTTGCTCCCCAGCTTCCAAGTCCGCCTTGCCATTTAAGATCCAGAAAGTTAGAGCCGGGAACAATAGAGTAATTTGCAACACCTGTCGGGGTTGAAGCGAAGTTGTTGAAAATGTGAACCGTCGTTCCCGGTGCAACATCCGGCATCAGTAAACGTCGCCTGGCATCACCACCAATACTAACATAGCTGATTGAACCGCTTCCGGGCTGGTTTACGGTTGTTGACGAAAGCGAAATAAATGTTCCGCTATCGCTACCAGAGTTTGGAATCGGCTCCGACTGTGAATAACCGGTAGTAAATCCCGCCATATTGGCGTTTAGCCGAGCGCTGAAGAGGTAGTTGTAGATAGCATTGGGAATTAAGTCCACCCTGATTTGGTAAGTGCCGTCTCCGACTGCTGTCATCACGTTTGTGGCAGTGAAGAAGGATGTTGCATTGCCCGTCATATCATTTCTTTGCTCACCTGTGCCTCCGCCCGCCCACGCGCTTACTACATCTCCCGTCTGAACCGCAACGCCGACGCTGACATCGCTCGTGCCCCATGGCGCATTTGCGCCTGCGTAAAGCGCACTTGATGCCACTGTCATCATTAAGATGGCTACTACGAAATAGCGGGATAGCAATCCCGCCGCTACAAAATACTTACTCATAACATTACCTCCTTTTATTAGTGCACAAGTGCTTAAGGTGTAAGTGCGCAAGTCAAAACCTCTGTCCTTGTGCTCTTGCGCCTTGTGTTCTTGTGCACTTGTGTTCTTATGCTCTTGTGCTCTTACTTCTTTCTCTACTTTTCTATTCATAACTTTTCTCACCTCCTGCCCTTTGCCGCGGGCCGCGTCTTATATCCGAGAGATTGGAATATAAAAATAAAAATTCAAATGGCAATTTTCCTTTCAAAGCCGCCGCTACAATCCAAAAAATCGCTTCCAAACGAGCTCAAATATAGTTTTTCTCTTTTCATCCACTCTAAAATAAGTCGGTACCTCGTGTCTTGGTATAGCAGATGCGTCGGCTGAAGAAAATTCAGGGGCGCCCATACGATACATATTCGGAATAAAATCACCGGTATAAGCATCCGACGACACTACGACATAATAGTATTCTACTCCCGTCACCATACCTAAATTATCGCCCGGTGCGTTTCTATCGTCATCAAGCCAACTGCGGATGTTTGTAGAGACCCACAGAACCCATGGCCCTGATGAACTCACGCTTGAACGCCAAACATAATAATGTCCCCCCGCTATAACATCGGCAGCTTTGAGCGCCTCGCCTCCTGTTCCCCATGCTCCAAAAGGCGTCCAGTCGAGTTGAACCGAGAAAGAACTTACAGGGATTGCCGAAACAGACGACGCACTCGGACTTGAGGCGAAGTTGCAATACACATAAAGTGTGGCGCCTGACGGTAAATTTGTTGGGACCCATAGTAGTCGTCTTGCATCTTGCCCCGAACCGACGGGGCCGCACCACGCCCTGCCGTGACCGGTAATTGAAATAGTGGAAGTAGATGTCACCATACCGCCCGAGCCACTATTTGGCACTGTGTCAAAATAGGTTGCATTAGTTATCAACCCTGAAATTGTAAATGTTGAATAAGCAAAAAGTATAAAATTGTAAGTTGTTCCAGGAACTAAACTAACCGAAAACTCCTGCTCGGTCGCATCATCGTCCGGCGGAGCGAGCATATTTACCGCCCGTCCCGTCGGCGTCATATTTGACCTGTCATCGGCATCCCATACCGCTACTGAAACCCCTTCCTGAACAGCGATGGTTTTTCGGACCGACTTCCACAAAGATCCAGCGCCACGGTTGACTCTGAATTTTGTCACAATATATGCTGCCGTTGGTGCCGCACTAACTGTCGCCGAAAGAACACTAAAGTTGTTCCCGACCAGACCCCTGAATGTGTCAGAAGAACGCATGAGATAATAATATGTGACGCCGTTTGTTAGTCCCGAAAATGTATGCTCAAATGTTTGACCTGAAACAGTGGCACTTGCAATGTACGAAGCGAAACTTCCATGGTTATATGTGGTGACGAAAATTTGATAAACACCTCCTGCGACAACATCTGCTGCCTTCATTGCTTCGCCTGTGCCAACCGGAGTATTAGCTGTTAGTTCGGGAGACGGGTTGACCCACGGCGAACCATAAGGAGCCGACCAGCGAAGGGTGATTCTATTGTTTCCCGGTATCGCATCAATAAGAGTTGGGGCCGTTGGAGTTGACCCAAAGTTAGCAAAGACATAAATAGTTGAACCAGCAGTAAGTGAGTGCGGCAAAAATAAAAGTCGTCTTGAGTCGCGGTTTGGTCCCACAGGATTAAAAACTCCTTCCACACCTGCACCAGGCGATGTAATAGATATTGAAGAACCGGAGACAAGAAATGTCCCTGTGCCGGGGACGGTGTCAAAATACTCTGTGTTTGGGGCAAGTCCCGCAGGTGGTGAGCCGGTTGTCTCGGCGAAGAAAAGAAAATTGTAGTACTGACCACGCATAAGAGGCACTATAGCGCTATATGTGTTATTTGCCGAGGATGCTGTCATCTCCATTTTGCCGCTTGTAACATCTGCACGTTCTGGTAGACTCCAAACGGCAACATTGGTTGAAGTTTGAATCGCAAGAAAGAGTCTGATTCTGTTTGAATCTCCCCATGGAGCGCTCGCCTGACCCACAGAAAATGGCGAACCAAAATGAACCCAGACGGGAGAACTTACCCATATGGAAACTATTGCCGCTGCGGTGCTTTCAAGGACGATGCTCCCCGAATCAACCGCTCTGACGGAAAAATAATATGTGACATTTGGGACAAGCCCCCCTACATTATATGGCTGAGTGCTTGTAGGAACAGAATTAACTTTCAGTGTAGGTGTTGTTGACGGCGGAACAGAACGATAGATATTATATCCCGCAAGGTCCTCCGCCGTTGTATTTTTATTCCAGGTTAGATAGGCGCGGTTTACTCCCGGATAAACTCTGAGTCCGGCTACCATCTCAGGATTTTCTTCCCAATCGTCATATTTCGTAGTAGTTGACGAGGGAACAGTCCACTCGCGATTTTTAGTTATCGTGGCGAAGTCCTGCTCACGAACACTTAAATTGTTATATGCATATCTGTATTGAATTGTCGTCCCTGCTAATAATCCGATTGTAATGTGGAAAGTAGTCCCTGAAAGAAGTGACATTTCAAGTCCGCTCGTCCAACCGAGCAGGGGCAGTGTGTTTCCGGTAATTTGAACGCTGTTATTGTTAGGATTGATATTTCCCATGTCTACATGAAATGTTATAGGTAGTAACCTGACCGCAAGTTGCAAAGATGGCTCTGATACATTGGTAGAGTCGTCAACAGCAGTGACCCTGTAAAAATACCGTGTTCCTGTGACGATATTAGCATCAGTATATGAAGGTGTAGTGGGCGAGAGCAAGACAGAGTTTAGTTTGTTGCCGGAGGCAGGAGTAAAATCGCTCTCCGTTGAGCGATGGATGTTGTATCCGGCGAGGTCGCCTTCAAAGTTTCGATTCCATCTAACTACAACCCCGCTTAATCCGTTTGCTCCATCACCATAGGCGAACAACCCGCTTGGGGCCACTGGCGGGGTTGTGTCAACGGCCCTTGGAAATGCGGAGACCGTTGACGACCAACCGCTTATATTATTTCTTCTGTCAATAGCCCAAACTCTGTAATAGTAAGTGTTGTTGTTGATAAGATTTGTGTCGTCATAACTGATTTGGTTCTTGTCTATATTAACAAAAATTGTGCTGCCTGAAAAACCCGAACTCCATGTTGAACGTTCAATAGTATAATGCAACAAATCCGGCTCGGCATTTTTAGCCCATCCAACGGTGAGCACATTAGGTCCTGCTGAAATTTGAAGTCCCGCCGGCGCCCTTGGCGGACGGTCGTTGTAATACCGCCATACATCGGCTATAATCATATTACCACCGCCTTCATCAACTATTTCAACATCGGGAATGCCGTCATCCATCAGTTCCCCGCGGTTTCCCTCTCCTTGTGGTCCATCCAGAAAAAGATTTCCCGAACTTCCTTCCCATGTTGTTCCATTTATTACATATTTATATTCAAGAAAAGTTGTATCATCAAACTCAAAAGTCCTTTCAAATGTCCCGTCGCCATTAGAATTTAGTGCTACTTGTTCCCAGTAATTTTTACTAAAAGTCAAAGCCCCTCCTGCTATTGACGCGGAATTTACCGTAAGTCCGCTGCCGCGAGTATCCAGCCAGAATTTTACCTTTACTTTTCTTGGAACAACTACGATTTGGTTTGAAAGCGCCGACCTGTTGCCGTTTCTGTCAACCGCACGAATGCGGTACCAGAATGTGGTGCCGTTCTGCAGTCGGTCATATACATTATTATTGCCATCTAATTTTCCGTCCAGATTGTTGTCATAATAAAATGGTTTAAACACCTCAAAAATCGGCACAGGATTTGAACCGTCAGGAATTGGTCCGTTTGAAGAACGATAAATCAGATATGTCTGAATGTCACTTTCTGTGTTCGCCTGCCAGAAGAGCATAGCGGCTTTGTTGCGTGGACGGGCGCTCAAAGTCGTCGGTGCAGCGGGCGGGGTATTGTCCGTCGCAAGAGGAAAACCGCTTGCAGCGCTGAAACTTACATTGTTATTGCCGGTAGTGATAGTTACCGAGCGAGTAACTATATCGCGTCCAGGCGCCCATGCCCGGATTCTACGACTACCTGTCAGAACTTTTTTCAAATCGCCATTGATAGAATAGAAACCATTTGAATCTGTTTTTGTGGTCCAATGCGACCTGCCGTCTATATCTACAATAGCGTTTGCTATTGGTGCGCCTGCTGAGTTTGTGACTGTACCAGTAACGTCTCCCCAATCATAAGGGTCGGGAGCGGCAGCATTGCCGACTGTGCCTTGAATAAGAATTCTGCCGTAATGAGCGTTGACAATAATGGAACCGATATTGCCTGAAGCGTCAGTTGTAAAAACTTCGTCAGTAAGCCAATCCTTATATTTTGTATTTGCTCTACCAGTCCCGACACTGCTTAAAGTCACATTACTTGCTGAGCGGTTGAGCATTACGATGGCCCTCTCCAGGGGGGCATTGCCATCACCCCACTGCCTGACAAAAACCAAAACATCATTGTCATACTGCCCCCCCGTATACCAACTCCGCCCGCCAGCTTTTGGGTTGCCTCTCAATACCTGAAAATTCATCCTTGCCTGAGCGGTCCTTCTTAAAGCGTTTCTGACGAGACTCCATGTGGGGTCATTGACTCTTTCAAACGGCATAGGTCTGACATTCCCGCCTCTGTCCATCTTGGCGGAATTACCTCCATCGTAAGGACCCTCAAGACCAACTTCGCCGCCATAAAAAAGTATGGGCGAAACACCGACGGTAAAAGCGGTCATATATCCGACCTGCTGATGCCATGGGGCGTTCGCAACCTGATCTCTGCCCCGGCTTATAAACCTATGCTCGTCGTGATTTTCCATCATTATCGGATTAATAGACCATTGGTTTTTCCATGCAACATGTTGATTTTGAATTCCAGTTCGGGCGGTGGGTGTTGTTTGTGCGTCAATGCCGGGCCTGACCCATGAGCAGATATGAGCGTTCCTGTTATTTTTATAACCGCCTGAACGCATACATTGTCCACCGTGCATCATAGCACCAAAACCACCGACACCATCAACGTGTGTGCTATCGCCCTTGCCGCCTGTAAAAGCATTTATCCCATCCCAACCCTCAACCTGCTCAGGAATTTCACCCATAATAAAAAGTTGCGGGTCCCATCTGTCAGATATTTTACGCAATGCACGATTGAACTCAAATGCCTCTGGTCCAAAAGAATAATTCCAGAATTTTGGATTATCGTATCTAAAAGCATCGCAGGTTGAAAACGCCCAGATCATATTATTTAAGTAATATGCACGCGCCTCTGCAAACTCCTGTCTTGTTCCATGACCAAATTGTTCGGACGTAAAGAAATCAGGATTTTTCAGAGCGGCGGGCGAGCCGCTGTGTCCAACCTGACCGCAAACCCAGTCGTTCATTACTCTTATGTTGTGGTTTCGGAGCACTTTCATCATTTCAATATACTTTGAAGTTCCGCCGAATTTTCTATTATACTGATAGGGGTCATCTATGTTAAATCCCCAGATGCCCCCGCCGAATTGATAAGGCGGCCCGAAGTAAGCCATGTTTATTCCAATTTCATTCAGGTAATCAACTTTATCAATCACACCCTGGAAATCGCCGCCATAATCGTTTGTATCTGCGATGTCGTCGTTGGTCGGGTCGCCGTTATGCCAGGCATCAATAAATATGTTGTAGAGGAACAAATCCAGCGCCCAGGGTATAGCCGGGGGAATACCGTCTACCGGTGGCTCCGGCTCGTCGGGGATACTTGATGGCGGTGCGGTTATTCTGCTGGCAGAAGTAACAATTCCACGAGTGGAAAAAGTGACCGCCAAATAGTCGTCAACGATTCTATCTTGAACCTCGTTCCAGGTGTTTGGTCCTGACGATGTAACCACATCTACGATATTTGAATTAGTCCCTGCTGACCAGTCGCCGATAGAGCCGTCGGCGCCACCGGCGTTCCAGAAAGTTGCGATTGTAAAATTGACTGTCCTTCCGAGAAATCTTTCTCTGCCACCCAAATTACTCAAAGGCATTGCAACTTCGTAGAAATAATTTGTGTTATGCTCAGAATATTTGCCAAATCTTCTGTTTGAAAACACACTATCTTCAACTCTAAAGACATCATTGCCCGAAACAATCTCACAAAGCCACTCCCAGGGAACCGGGCTTGCGACATAAGAATCTTCATATTTATTGCCAAGGCCGCGAAATACCCGTTCCGTAGATGTCTGAGCGTTGTCAACCATTATTTGAATAAAATTTCTTCCATCAAATCCGGCGGAGACGGTTGACGCAAACGCCACAAAAAGATAAAAATTATATTCATCGGCTGCAACTGCAACAGAAGAAATATCCAGTTGGCTTGAAGTGTGCCTGTCTGTGCGCTGGTCGCCTATTGCGTCGCGCCAGAGGGCATCACCGCCTGAGACCGTTAGCGTATTTATAGTTCCGGGAAAGGTGCCCGTCCAGTCGGACAGAGAAGAATCAATGGTTTTTCGGTTGACATATATTCCGTCGGAAGCCGTCCATGGGCTCGTGTCTCCATCGGTATTTCTTGCTCTTACCCGCGCATAGTGTCTTACCCCTCTTAAGAGCCCACCAACCGTATGTGTGCTTACCGTTGCAGGAAGTGTCGCCGACGAACTAAAGAAACTGAAATTTATGTCTGATGAAATCTCTATAAAATAATTCTGGATTGTTCCGCCGCCAACGACCTTGGGCCAGGAAAAAGCAACCGTTCCGTCGGCGTCTTCAATTCCGTCAACGACACCATAGTTGTTTTGATTAAACTCAGAGCGGTCGTCATATACAACCGTTACTTTTAACTGGGCGGCCGCGGCAGGTCTTGTACTCGTTATAACTGACAAACCCGAAAAAAGAACGGCGCTAAAGAGACCGTTCCCTATGTTGCCCTGGTCTAATGTTTTGACACGGTAAAAATATGTGGTGCCGCCGCTTAATCCTGTGTGGGTGAAAGAAGCAGATGGATGAGATCTGGTCGCTATATGAACGACATTTGCTGTCGTCTCCGAAGTAAAAGAAAATGTCGCGCTGTAAAGCCAGTATCTGTCTCTGTCGTCAGTGCCGCTAAAAGAGGGCAGGTCCCAGGAAACATCAATAGTTGTTGACCCTGACGGAGTTGCAGTTATTCCCGGGGGCGCATTTGGCGGTAAATCCTGGGCAGGTGCAGAATTTACGGTGTTTACTCCATCTGTCGACCATGTAGAAACATTTTCTCCCTTATCTATCGTTTTAATAGCAAAAAACCATGTAGTGCCGGGATATAAAATGCCACGAATAACTGTTGACTGAAAACTTCCCGGGGTAACACCGGTAGTTGAAATCGCTACGATGTGCGTCCAAGGCGGATTGTTTGTGACAGAGTCATAGAGTGCCGATGTGATATTGAAAGTCGCTGCTTTGATTTGATAAGTTGCATTTGTCAGCGGCTCTGCTGCCCCATCGTCTGAAGGTGCGCTCCACCGCAAAACCACATCGCCGTCAAGTGTTCCTGTAAGAGCGGTTAAGTTAGATATTGCCGACGGCGGTCTGTTGTCAAACCCTAAACATGCAGGAAGTGCGGGATTGCCGGAAAGATATGTGACCGTGCTTGAAACCAGTCCCACTGTATCCGTCGCCCAGACGCGCCACCAGTATGTAGTGTTTGCCACAAGTGTCGGCCATTGGTAAGAAGTTGTGCGCGGTGTAAGAAAGGCGGATATTGTTGAATGCCATATTGTAGACCAGTCGGCCGAACCGTCGGTGGCGACGGTCGTTACTTGAAGATGATATCTTATATTGTCGTTGTCTGCATCAGTGAGTGTGAAGGAAGAAATGATGTTCGGATTATTTGTCCATCCGCCGGAAGGGATATTTGTTCCCGCCGAAGTTTGCTGAACAAGATTTGTAACTGCAGGAGAGCTCTGACCGAAAATCCAGTTTTCGTTGTTGTTTCCTGAATTTAATGAACCAAAGCAGGTAATGGTGAAGTCAAGGGCCGATGCGTCTTTCACATCGACATAATTTACCGTCTGGGTCGTAGAAAACGCAACGAACCATCTCGTGCCGTCCGTCGTAGAGCGAAGTCGGAGCCGATTATCAAGAGCACCTGTCAATATGAATCTGTTTGTGACCGTTTGAGTTGAAGTCGCAAGAAAACTCAGTTGTTTTCCTGGCGTTTCGCACCGAAAACTATGAAAAGTCGTCCCGCCGGTTATTGTGCTTACAGCGGTTGTATAGAATGTCACCGTAGATGTTCCGCCTATAAAGTTCCCGGTATTTTCCCAACGTCTACCAACATTTACAAGGCCGCTGCCTGCATTAAGTGTGCCATTTGATTCTATGATGACATCGTTTGTTACCTCAACTATAGCGGGGTTTAATATTGTAAACGTTCCGCTGGTTACAATGAAAGAAGCGCTTAAAGGTGGAGGGGCAGCAAATAGCAAATAGCAAATAGCGAATAGTGAAAATCTTCTAAATTTTTTCATACAACGAGTTTTGTAATTGCCGACCTTGCCCGGCTAATTTTCTCAACCCCGTAATCGCTGATTTTACATCAGCGCAAATAATCGTAGTTCTTCTATTCCTAAATCACGGCAGATTTTTCTTGCTAAGAAAATTTATTTCCGTGTGTCTTGGAATTGATGATGTTTTGTTATTGAATAAATTTACAAAAATTGTATGTCTTTTACCTTCTCTGATGAATACGCAGCGGTGAATTTTCAAATATCTAATGAGTTCTTTTCGCTTCATGTAGATACGGTTGCTAAAATTTGTTCTTTAATGACCTTCTCCGGTTTGGCATCTTTTTGAGCTAATTGTTTGTTAACTTCCAAAATCAGATTTAACGCTTCTTTAAGGTTTCTTTTGGTTTCAGATAATGTCTTTCCCTGCGTATTTACTCCGGGAATTTCTTTAACATAGCCAATAAACCATTTACCTCTTTTTTCGTAAACCGCTGTGTATTTTCTTAACATATTAGCACCTCACAATCGTTACTTTCTCCATTTATCATCTACCACCTACTAAAACAGGAACCGTCCCCATTTCCCACCATTTCCCCATATACGCTATTCTCTCACCTCTCACCTCTATTTGCTATTATCTGTAATCTCTTTATAATCCACCAGTCCAGAAAGCAGTTATTCCACGGTTCCAGGCCCTGAATGTTCCCCATGCACCAGCATCATCTCCACTTCTAAATTGAACTCGGACCGTATATGTGCCTGTTGCTGTTGCCCTGAACCCACCTGTTGCTGATATAGAGAGTCTATTTGCATCGGATGACACTGGAACTGATGCTTCTCCAAAGCCAATTACTGTATCAGCAACTGCACCGCCAATAACAATTCTTATTTGTGCTTTTGCACCACCTGCGTCAGTTCTACCACCAGAAACAGAAGCATTAACAAGAATTGTTGCTGGTTGAACATCTACGGTAAAACTACCAGATAATCCCGGTAAGTTCTCCCATGTGTTAGTAGCATTGGCCGCCTCTGCAGTTGCAAAAGTAAATGTAGAAGTTAAAAGCATTTTCCGAGAACTAACCTGCCGGTCAGCGATATCAGCAGTAGCAATTGTCAAATCCGCTATTTTTGCTGAAGTAACGGCTCCGTCAGCAAGGTCTGCTGCGACTACAGAACTATCAGAAAGAGCGCCAGCAGGTATCACAAGTGGACCGGTAACTACAGTGATACTGCCTGCACGAATACCGTAAGTCGTCCCTAATCCGCCTGCACCTGTGACAGTTGCAGAACCAGTAACTATCAGTTGATTGTTTACACGCGAAAAACTTGCGGTGTCTTCAATAGTAGCGTTCTCTATACTGCTTGCACCACTCCACCTTGCCACTCTTCCTGCTGTCCCTGAACCTGAAATTCCACCTGCGGCTGCCTGCCAGGTGCCTATACCATCTGCATTAGTCGTAAGTACCTGTCCTGCGGTAGCAGTTGTGCCTAATCTAAATGAACTACCTGCATGGACTCTACCTGCTACATATAA
>JBGFRZ010000067.1:0-43511 GCA_041694835.1 Ignavibacteria bacterium | reverse complement strand
GTAGATTTATTCCTTGAATACCGTAATCGTGTTTCAAATATTCTATCTCTTCCTGAACTAATTCGGGTCGTCTGTATCTTACACCAGGACTAAATTCTCTATAACTGTAATTAGGCATTGCACAAAAATAACAGTTATACGGACAACCTCTACTAAATACAACTGTTGTGCCTAATAGTTCATCATAGCCAGTTTTATTTTTAAGAGTCATCATATTTCTTCTGGCAATTGTAGATTTAGGTAGATATTTTCTGCTTGGATATGGATAAGCATTGATATCTATAGGTGATTTCTGATTATAGATTTTTTTTAGGCCAGAGTTTGTAAAATCAATTGTTGCCTCAATAATTGATTCTTCACCTTCACCGATAATAAGAGAATCAAATATTTTAAGAGATTCTTCCTGAAATTCAACTATATGAGGTCCACCGGCAATGTGTTTTGCTTCAGGATAACGTTCTCTTAAATTTTTTACTATTGATACCTGTTCATTGTAATCAAGCGTATAAACTGAATGAAGATAGACATCACATTCCGGTATATGATAAATTGCATATTCTTTTTTTATACCTCGTAAATCAATCAGTGAAAGTTCAACTTTGTTTTCAAAATGTTCCTCTAACACGGTTAATATCTGAAAATGTGTGTGCGGGTCTCCCCTGAACGGGTCGTGTAAATATTCACTGCTCGGGAAAATAAATCCAATTTTCAACATAATTCTAAGCACGAATTACACGAATTACACGAATTTTTTAATTCGTCTAATTTGATAAATTCGTGGTTCTATCGCTTGGGCATATTTTTATTTTTGCAAGAGTTAGTGCCGTAATAGTTCCCATTGAAATAATATCTTCTTTTCTTATAGCGTCTATTATTCCCTTTTCCGTCATCAAAATAATTTCCATATGTTCAAGGTCATTAGAGAGTGGTTTTGCAATTTGTTTTGCATTATCAGCAAAAAAGAAATGGACTTTAGTGCAGAACTGATGAACATGTGTTACAAAACTGCCAAGTAAGTGCCAGTCATTAGATGAATAGCCGGTTTCTTCTAATAATTCTCGTTTTGCTGTTTGTAGTGGTTTTTCACCATTTTCAATTATTCCGCCTGGCAAAACAATGCTAACTTTTCTGAACCCATGAAAGTACTGACGGGACATTACTACTTTCTTCTTGTTGGTGAGTGCTACTGTTACAACAGATTCTGGTAGGTGAACCTGGTAATAATCGTCTATAATTCTACCGTCAGGTAATTTTATTTTTTGGACAGAAACAGTTAAACGATTTTTGACAGCAAAAACTTTTTCTTCTGCTATAACTTTCCAAGAAGAATCCTTTTTCATGCAGTTTTAACCACGAATTAACCGAATTACACGAAGTTTTTTAATTCGTTTAATTAGAACAATTCGTGGTTCCATTTTTTATACCATTGTATTGTTTTTTCAATTCCTTCATCAAGCGTTACTTTTGGCTCCCATCCCAATAATGTTTTTGCTTTTGTTGTATCAAGACAGAGTTTTGTTTTTATTGTCGGCTTGGTCAAATCATATTCTATTGAGACATTTTTGCTGGAGTATTTAATAATTTTTTTAACAAGGTCATTTACTGCGATGGAACTTCCATAACCGACATTAAATAGTTCGAATTTATTTTTTTGTTTCTCAATTGCAAGTTTTACAAAATCAACGAGGGCGGAAACATATAATAAATCCCTTTCTTCTTTTCCTTCCCCCCAGACAACAATTTTATCCCCTTCTTCGGCTGTCATAACTTTTGTTATTGTCGCGCCAAAAACATGAGAGCGTTCAAGGTCATATTTATCATAAGGACCATAGATGTTTGAATGTCTTATTACAGTAAATTTTGTATCGCTTATTCTCGAATAAAACTCGCACATTTTTTCATTGTAAACTTTCATCCAGGCACCGCCAAAATATGCTGGATATATTTCTTTATTCGCATCAAAATCTGTTTCTTTTACTGGCACATCGCTTGAACGATACATTATTGTACAACTGAAAAATATAAAATGCGATATTTTATGTTCAAAAGCTGCTCTGAAAATCAGCGCATTCATTATGGTGTTATCAGTAACATGATAATATGGTTTATTGATAATATCTTTTGCTCCGGAAGTCGTTGCTGCTGCCTGAATTACAATATCCATTCCTTTTATTGCATTATCCACATCATTTTTGTTAGTCAGGTCAGCTTTAATCATTCTAATTTTTTGATTATTTAATGGTTTGGATTTTAGATACGTTCCATAAACTTCAAAATCGTCATTTTCCGCAAACGATTCAGCGATATTTCTACCAATAAAACCTGTGCTACCGCATACAAGTATTTTTCTCTTCATATGAATACAGATTAACACAGATGAAACTTCTTGATAAACACAGATGGTTAGACAACTATACGATAATATTCAAGTCTCGGTTTTGCAAAGTTCAAAATTGCACCTGTCAATTCCTGATATTTATATCTGTGTTTATCGTCTTTTTTATCTGTGTTCATCAAATTATCATTTTTTATTTTTCCATGTATCTTTATTTTTTATCCACCACTCAACAGTTTTTTTAATTCCTTCTTCGGTTGTGTATTCAGGTTGCCAGCCGATGCTTTTTTTTATTTTTGCAATATCAAGTGCCCTGAATTTAATTGTAGTTGGCTTAGTTAAATCATAATTTATTTTTGATGGTTTATGTTCAGCATACTTCAACGACCAATTTACCACATCACCAACGGTAGTTTTAATACCAGAACCAACATTAAAAACATCAAATTTTATTTTCTCATTGCCCAGCAACATAACAATTGCCCTTGCAAAATCTTCACTATCAAGAACATCCCGTGTAACATCAGGACTTCCCCATACATCAAACGGGTCCATTTTTTCAACTGCTTTCCGTATAATCGCAGGAATAAAATAAGACCTTTCGGGGTCAAAACTTGAATAAGGACCATAAATATTTGCTGCACGAACTATAATAATTTCCATACCAGTTTTTTCATACCAGAACTGGCACAGCTTTTCAACAAATCTTACAAGCCAACCATATCCAAAATAAGCGATAGACGGGTCTTTGTTCAAATCCAATTCGTTTTCCTTTATGTATCCTTCAAATTCCTGATAAACCGCCGATGTGCCGATATAAACAACCCGTTTTACATTTTCATAATAAAATGCTTCCAACATTTGTGTATTCATAATTATGTTATCGTTTAAAAAAATCCAAGGTTCTGTGGTCATTGCTTTTGAACCACCAGAATTAGATGCAGCCATAATTGCACAATCACAACCTTTTATCATTCTTTTGCAATCTTTTTCCAGTCGCAAATTACCTTTAACATATTCTATTCTTTCGTGCCGAATAAACGGTTCTGTCTGATTATAGGCAGCACGGATTTTTACCGTCGGATAATTTTTTACTATATATTTCAGTATTGCTGAACCTACAGAACCTGTTGAACCTGCCAAAAAAATAAGTTTATTATTTAGATACATATTTTTTAAGTTCCGATATTTTATTGATTATTTTATCAGCATTTTTCAAATACTTTTTATCAAGTGTAGAACATACTGCTATACTATGTATTCCAGCGCGTTGCGCGGATTCAATTCCTAAAGGTGCATTTTCAACCACCAGACATTGTGACGGCATAGTTTTTAGTTTTTTTGCGGCAGTTAAATAAGGTTCCGGATCTGGTTTGCATTTTCTAATCTCATCTCCTGTTATTACCACATCAAAAATATTTAATTTATTATCCCTCAATGTTCTCATTATTCTTGTGCGTTCCCCCCCGGTTACTAATCCTAAAAGGTATTTCTTTTTTTGAAGATATGATATTATTTTTTTTACCCCGGAATAAAGTCTAAATTTATTGTGATTACGATAGTATTTTTCCTTCTCATCAATAATCTTTTTGAGTAATTTTTGGCTACAGCGGTTTTTTTTCAAAAAATATAATGCAACATTTTTTACATTCATTCCTTCTAATAAAAAATATTCTTTTTTAGTCACAACGATATTATGCTTTGCAAAAGCATTTTTCCATGCACGGTAATTGTCTTCCATTGTTTTACCGATAACACCGTCAAAATCAAAAAGTATTGCTTTGTATTTCTTCATAACTAAAGATTAACACAGATACAACTTTAGATGGACACAGATAAAGCCACAAGTTAGATAACAATACGATGATATTCAAGTCTGGGTTTGGCAAAATTTAGAATCAATCCAACCTCATAACCAGTAGCTTTGAGATAATTTATCATCTGTGCTTTATGGATTTTTGTTAGGAATTCTACAACTTTCAATTCTACTATTACCTTATCTTCAACAATAATATCCGCAATATAATTACCAATAAATTCAGCTTTGTAGTATATCTTTATAGATTTCTGATATTCTATTTTGAGATTTTTCGCTTTCAGTTCTTGTATAAGCGCTCTTTCATAAACCTTTTCTAAAAAACCACAACCTAAATGATTATGCACTTCAAAAGCACATTGCAAAATTCTTCCTGTCAATTCCTGATACTTATATCTGTGTTTATCGTCTTTTTTATCTGTGTTTATCACGTTTAATTTATTTATAAAGACAATTTCCCGGCACTCCATATCTGGAATGAACGTTTATTTAGTATTTCTGCTTTTGTTTTTTTTCCAGAAGAGACAGCAATAGCCAGGTCCAATAATTCGTCGCCAAGTTTATCAATCGAAGTTTTCTCCAATAATAAACACCCCGCATCAAAATCAATGTCATCAATCATTTTTTTGTAAAGTTCAGTCCGAGAAGATATTTTAATTACTGGAACGATTAAATTCCCCTCCGTCGCCCCCATGCCTGTTGAGAAAAGAATTATGTTGGCGCCGGAGGCAACAATTCCTGTCATTGATTCTAAATCATTGCCCGGACCATTCATAATTGATAACCCGCGTTTTTTTATTTTTTCGGCATAGTCAACAAAATCAACTATTTCAGAACTCCCACCTTTTAATATCGCACCTAAACTTTTTAATGTCAAATTTACAAGCCCGCCTTTTTCATTCCCAGGAACAAAATTACCTTTTAACGAAACATTCAATTTTTTTGCTAAATTTTTGTAATAATTCATTCCGTCAATAAACTTTTGGACAATATTTTTATTTTTCATTCGTTTTATAAGATTTATTTCCGCGCCGACCATTTCTGGTATTTCAGAAAGAATAGCAGCCCCACCTGCAGAAATAATTTTATCCGCCACTTTCCCAATCAGAGGGTTTGCTGTAATACCTGAAAAACTATCAGATGCCCCGCACTCTGTCCCGATAACAAGATTTTTTATGGAAACTTTTTGTCTTGCAACATTATTGACTCTTTGTAATCTTTTGAGAATTATGTCTTTGCCCGCAAGGATGCTTTTGATTGTTCCACCCGAATCCTGTATTGATAAAAAGTCTATCGGCTTTTTATGCTTTTGTATATTTCCCAGATATTTTGAAAATAATTTCTTGTTTGTTTTTTCACATCCAAGGTCGATAATCAACGCTCCGCCTATGTTTGGATGCGTAATTGTATTTTTTAAAGTTAAAAGTAACCTATCAATAATTTCTCCATCGTTACAACCACAACCCTCTGTGTGCGATGCAGCAACTATACCATCTATATTTTTATATTTTTTCTTCAGCGTTTTGTTAGTGTCTAACAAGAATGCTATCCTTGAAGCCACATCACTTGCACATAATGAAGTTGGTAATACGAGATAGAAATTTCGCGTCCCTATTTGTCCATCAGAGCGTTTGTATCCCAAAAATGTTTTGTCAACGTATTTGTGTTTTTTATTTTTTCGTTCAATTCGTGATTCATTTCGCTTAATTCGTCTAATTCGTGGTTCATAACTACGCACATTGTATTGGCTGATTATTTCGCCCTGTTTTATTCCGGTTGATATACCAAACGGCTCGCCATATTGTTTCACTAGTTTGCCTTTTGGAATATCGGTTAAAGCAAATCGATGTCCTTGTGGAATCAAATCAAGAATTTTTAATTTTTCTTGCAAGTGTTGTAAAATAGTTCCTTTTTTTGTGTTTTTTTTTGCGATTGCCATGTTGTCATTTTCTGACATAATAATTGCAACTTCAGAGATTTTAATCATTTGTCTCTTGTTATTGTTTTTAACAGAACTGTTTTTTCACTAATTTTTATTTCTTTAACAGTTGACAACACTTCTGTTTTTTGAGTGTCGCCGGTGTCTAACAACATGTCGTTTTCGTCATCCAGTAGTTTGCCTTTGCAAACGGTATAAAGGCCATTTTCTGCTAACTGAAAATGTTGTAAAAATTCCTCATTGTTCGTAAACACTTCGAACTTAATAACGAATCTATCGGTGTTGTGAACATATTTTTTATATGTCTTCGATTCTTCAAAATAAAAATAATTATAGTTTTCAAGATTTTGTGTTTGCATTTCTGTTATGCCTTCGTATCCGTAAGTAACCCTGCCATATCTGTCTTCAAGCCGGACGAGGTCAGTTTTATTCGGGGGATTTTCAATTTCTAACAGAAACAATCCATTGTCCGAGAGAACTTTTGTAAAATGGAATACGCCTTTTTCAATAATTATCGCATCGCCGCCTTTTAAGTAATTGCGAGATAAAAAAGTATTACTCATTGCTTTGCCGGAGAGAATAATCAATGATGTTTTTTTCTGTGAATGACAATGCATAGAGGTTGAATTGCCTTTTTCTAAGTATAAAAGCCATACGGACGTTTCATTATTTTCAAACACCAGAAATTCATAACCCCAAGGTTTTAGAACCACTTTGTTTTTGTAATTTTCCGGTTGAATATTGGCATCAAGAGCTTTGCTCGTAGTTTTTATTCGGTTGAAAGCGAGCGTATCTTTTTCGCATAACTTAATGTTGTGTATTTTTGAAGTTCTGATTTCCTTTTTTTCTATCTCTTCTAAAAATGATTGATAAGCAATTTTAATTCCATCCACTAAATCTGTCTTTGCACTCCATCCCAGATTTTTTATATTAGATATATCTAAAAGTTTTTTAGCGGCACCGCCTGGTTTTGTTCTATCAAAAATAATTTTGCCGTTATATCCGACAACTTTTTTTATTGTTTCCGTTAATTCAAAAATACTGCATTCTTTTCCGGTGCCGATATTAAGAAAATCGGTCCCTGAGTAATTTTGCATCAAAAATATACAGGCATCTGCGAGGTCATCTACAAATAGAAAATCCCGCACCGGACTCCCTGTACCCCAAATTATAACTTCATCAGAATTTGATATTTTTGCATCATGGAATTTTTTTATCAATGAAGGCACGACTTGGGCATTGAGTATATCGTAATGTTGATGGGGTCCATAAACATTAGGTGCAATAGCAACTATAAAATCAGTTCCATATTGACGATTATATGACTCACACAATTTGATGCCAGCAAGTTTAGCAACAGCATAAGGTTCACAGGTATCTTCAAGTGTGCCTGTTAATAAATGTTCTTCTTTCATTGGTATTTGATAATTTTTGGGATAGACGTCCGCAGAACTTAAAAACAGCAGTTTTTTAACTTCATTCAAAAATGATTGATGAATTACATTAGTTTGTATCATTAAGTTTTCATAAATAAAATCAGCACGATAGGTATTATTTGCAAAAACGCCGCCCATTTTCGCAGCCGCCAAAAAAACATAGTCGGGCTTTTCTCGTTCAAAAAATGTTTTTACCTGCTCCTGGTTGCAGAGGTCTAATTCCAACCGATTGCATGTTATGATATTTAAGAATCCGTTTTTTATCAGTTGTCTAATTATTGCCGAACCAACCAAACCTGTATGACCTGCTACATAGATTTTATCGTTCATGTTCATAATAAATTTTAACCACGAATTACATGAAAACACGAATTTAAGAACTTTTTTCGTGATTTCTAACTTTCGTGATTAGGACGCAAATTTTCAGAATTATCGCAGATGACACGAAGTGTCATTTCCGAATGCCTCTATCGGAAATCCATTTGTCTTTTCTGGATTCCCGCCTTCGCTGGAATGACATTTCTGCGTTCATCTGCGTCCTAATTATTGGGATTCCGATACTGATAGATAAACACAATTACTTCATCAATGTCCATCTTGTTTTGTATCTGTGTTCATCATTTTTTACGTTCCAAATTTTTTAAGTGTTTCACGCATCCAGTCACCGTTATATTTGTAATGTGGAGATGAAATTATGTTTCCGTCTACAACCACAGGGGCATCTATATATTCTGCGCCTGCGTTAATTATGTCGTCTTTTATTCCGATATAGCCGGAAATTTTTTTACCTTTAACAATACCTGCTGAAATCAAAATCCATGGGCCGTGGCAAATCGTTGAAATAACTTTACCTTTCTCGTACATTGCTTTTACAAAATCCAATACTTCTTTGATTTGTCTAACTCTATCGGGCGCCTCATGGCCACCGGGAAGTATTACTAAGTCATAATCCCCTTCCTTCAATTCAATAGTATCTTTGTTGGGTTTTACCGGTAATCCATATTTTCCTTTTATCATTTCTTTGTTTTTGACTGCAACATCAACTATAAAACCTGCTTCCTGAAGACGATAATAAGGATAGATAAACTCTTCATCCTGAAAATTAGGTCCTGTAATAATTACTGCGCGTTTCATAAAAATCTCCTTTTTATCCACGAATTACACGAATTTTACGAAAATACACACCCCTTTATCCCCTAATTGATAGCGGAGACAAAAGTCACGAAAATAATAATTCGCTTAATTAGAGAAATTCGTGGTTTTATTTTCACATCATTTTTTTCACTGTTTCATAAATCCGTTTTGCATCAGGTGTAGAATTTCTTAGCGGCTCGCACAAACATTTTGTTTTGTCATAAAGTCCCAACGCTTTTACAGGATATCCGGTTGCTTGATTTAATTGATATGCGACTGATTGCGAAGCGCCTGCTATTTCATAGCCAGCATCTATAACTAATCCAAGTTTTGTCCTACTTAATGGTTCAGTTAACCGTTCGTCAATAACAAATGGTTTTAACCAAACAATATGAATAACATTACAAGTTATACCATCTTTTTCTAACAATTGTGTTGCTTTAGTCACTTCAAATCTGGTTGCTGATATTGGATACAATGTTATATCTGCATTTCTTTTAATTACATCGTGTAATTCTTCCGCATTTAGATAACTGGTGCGGTGTTCACTGCAAAAAAACGGGTCATCGTGTTGCATAAAATCGTCCCACGCTGTTTTATATTCTTTTGGTGTCATAGGTGAACATACACGAAAACCAGGGAAATGCATATAGATACTATGTAAAACGCCGGAATGAACAGGACCAAAATTTTCTGCAGCGATTGCTCTTACAAAAACTGGTGCCGGCACACCGTGCAATTCTTTTGTTTTTGCTGCAAAAAAAATCAGAGGACTTCCATTTAAAATAAGAAAATCCTGGAATCTAATAACGAAAATTGGTCGTCGGCCTACTAATGCGGTTCCAACAGCAATACCAGCACCTGCAACATCTGTCATCGGCAGTTCAACTATTCCTGGACAGTCGGGCACAGTATTATTAACCCAGCCGACAGCAGACAAACACTCACCTAAAACCAGTCCGTTGTTTTCAGTCAAATGTTTTCTTGTTATCTCTTTAATAGTTTCTGCAACAGTTTTATGTCCCATAATTCTTTCATTGTTCGTTTTATTTCATTTTCAATTTTTTCTGACTGTCGTGAAAGCCCTAATTTTTTCAGGTCACCCTTTACAATTTGGAGTCTATCCCATTCAGGTGGACCGTCAATACCGATGCTGTTATGCCAGTAGATTCTACAGGTATAGATATTGATAAAAGCAGGAAGATTTATTTTTAGTTCTTGTGTTTTTTTGTAAATTGTCCAGGGGTCGTCCGATATATCAATGGCCGGCATTCCTAGTGATTTTGCCACGTTGGTTACACTCCATGTTCTTCTTACTTTAAGTGTGGTTAAAATAGATAAATTATTATCTTCGCAAACAAATAGCACCGGTAACTTATGAGTCACTGCAAATCCCATTGCAGGATATATATAATCTTCCTCTGCGGCACCGTCTCCAAAAAAAGTTACAACCGCCTTTCCACTGCCTAATGCCGCACCAACTGCCTGTGGCACATTTTCGCCAATCAGACCGTGATGCCCAAACATAGTTATGTTATTGTCGTGACATTGAATACAATTTGACCCTGCCCGACCACCGCTTGTTCCAGTTGGCAATCCCAATAATTCATCTCGCAATTTTTCAGGATTTCCGCCGAACGCTAAATATACGGCATGACATCTATGCTGTGCAAAAATCATAAATTCAGGAATTACTAACGAGATTGATGCAGAGATTGATTCTTCTCCCGACGAGAGATATACGAAATTGGTAATAAGTTTTTCTTCAACCGCTCTAATTACGCCTTGTTCAAAGTATCTGACAAAACATATCCTACGGAAAATCTCGAGCAATGTGTCTTTTCCCAAAGATTTGGCAATGTTTGGAATTATTCCAGAATTACATCCTCGCATATTTTTTTATCCCGTTAGAAATTATGGGGTTCTTAAAGATAATTAAAAGTTTTAACGATTTTCGTAACCATCAGAGATTTCTAACGGGGTTTATTTCATTTCTGCAATGAGCAAGTAAAAATCGGACGCTCTCCTGAAAACTATATTTTGGTTTCCAGCCGGTTTGTTTGGTAAATTTCGCAGTGTCTGGAATTTGGAGCGTTACATCAGCGGGTCTGAATAATTTTTTGTCGGGTTTCGTCGGGATTTTGCAAGTGCTGAGTTTTTTTAACTCTTCAAGAAATTCGCCGACTTTTAACACAGTTGCGCCTCCGATATTATACGCTTCGCCAAATTTACATTTTTCCGTCGCAACCCAGTATGACTCCATCGCATCTCTGACATCAATCAGCGTTCTGACTGAATCTAAATTTCCGTGATACAAAACCTTTTGGATGCCCGCTTCAATTCTTGCAACCTGCATAGCAAATGAGGTAGCAAATAAATCTTCCCGTCGGGGATTTATATAAGCAAACATCCGAGTCCTTATAATTTTCATTCCATAACTTCTAAAATATGTCAGACCCAATAAGTCCTGGGCAACTTTTGAGACGGCGTAGGGACTTGACGGATTGAGAGGACAGTTTTCTTTGATAGGCACATTTTTCGGGTCAACCTGACCGTAAACTTCTGAAGTGCTGCAGAGTTGTATTATCGGGTCAATACCGGCGATCCTAACCGCTTCAAAAAAATTGGCAGTTCCCATTATGTTGTTGTCAAGAACCGCAAGCGGAGTGATAAACGACGCCCGGACATTTGCATGAGAAGCGAGATGAAAAATCGCATCGGGTTTTATCTCTTTCAAAACATTCAGCACTGAACTAAAATCCATTAAGTCGCATTCGTGCAAAATAATTTTCTTTGCCGATTGGGCAAGATTTTTGTTGGACGCGGTGCTGTGCCAACGTGAGATGCCGTGGACTTTTACCGACGGGTGGTTTTCAACGATATAATCCGCGAGATAACTTCCGCCTGAACCGCTGATTCCCGTAATAAGCGCTTTTTTAATTTTTCGTTCTTTCATACAGTTAACCACGAATTAACCGAATTTCGCTAAGTTTTTAGACATTCCCGTATTTAGAATTTCTGATTATTTTATAACCCTTTATCAACTCCTTTATGCCGTCATCCAGCGAGAATTCCGGTTTAAAGCCGGTTTTTTCAAGCTTTTCATTTGAGACGATATAATCTCTTTTATCAATGTCTTCTCCGACGGCAGATTCCAAATAAACAAAATCAGGCAGATGTTTTTTAATTCTTTGACACAATTCGATTTTTGAAAAATTTGCTTCGGAAAGTCCTACATTATACGGCTCGCCTTTCATCTTTTCAAAGTTATTTATTGCATGGATAAACGCCCGCGAGACATCCCTGATATGAATATAATTTCTACGGAAGTGTCCTTCAAAAATGACCACGAATCTATCGGTTACGGCACGATGGACAAAATCATTTACCAATAAATCAATCCGCATTCTTGGTGATGCCCCAAAAACCGTTGCAAGACGGAAACTAATGGAATTTTTATGTTTTAACACTAATTTTTCTGATTCCATTTTTACTATACCATAAAGTGAAATGGGATTCAGCGGGGTATCTTCGGTGCAATACTTGTCTTTTGCGCCAACTCCATAGCCGCTGTTTGTCGTCGGATAAATGACTCTTTGTCCATTGCCGATATTTTCAATTATCAATTTGATTGCTTCGTAGTTGACTGTTTTTGCGGCGATTTTGTCTCTATCGCACAAAGGGGCGCCAACAAGTGCCGCCAACGGAATTATTATATCCGCCGACTTTACAAGCGGTCTCATTATATTTGCGTCGCGCACATCGCCTCTTACAACGGAAAAATTATTATTCCAGCAACAATCCAGAAGTGAATTCTGAGAATACATAAAATTATCGACCACCGTCACTTGATTGCCAAGTGAGAGCAACTGGGGCACAAGCACGGACCCAAGATATCCGGCGCCGCCGGTAACTAAAATGTTATATTGTCGAGTAGACATCTTCTAACACTCCTTCGGTTATCTCAAATCCCCCTCTTACCCCCTTTACTAAAGGGGGGCGAAGCGGGGGGATTTAGCCCCTTTGCAAAAGTGGGACTGAGGGGGATTTTATATTTTTATCCCGAGAAACTTTTCAACAAGCCATATGAAGTAATCAATGTGCTCCTCGGTAATATCCTGATGTATGCCGATATGCAATCCGTTGTCCGCCACATATTCGGCTTCCGGGAACTCGCCGAGTTTATGTCCCAAAAATTCGAAACCCCGGCACTGCGTCGGCATCGACAAAAACAAACTCCTTGTATCTATGCCGTTGGATTCCAAATAGGCAATGAACTCGTCTCGCGTAAATTTCAATCCCTGCGATAAAATAACCGGAAACGCATAAGGTGCCATTTCTTCATAAGGGGCGGGATTTATGGTCAATAAATACGGACTGAATTGCCGGAATTTTTCTCTGATATAAGAAAAATTATGGCTTCTTTTCTCGTATATCTCCGGATATATATCAAGATAACCAAGACCTATGGCCGCCTCAAGTTCGTTCATTTTTGCCGAATAACCAATTCGTTCGAAAATAAATCTTATATCGGTGTTAGATTTAAATCTTTTATCGCAACCGCCCCGGCCCGTATTAAGTATGCAGACATCACATTTGCATGCCCTTCCATGCGCTCTCAACGACCGCAAAATTTCGGCATAATCGGAGTTATTGGTAGTGACCACTCCGCCTTCACCAGTAGATATAATATGGGCAATGTATAAACTGAATGCTGCCATATCGCCGAGAGCACCGATATTTTGCCCCTTGTAAAGAGCGCTTTGAGCTTCTGCGGCGTCTTCGACCACAAGTAATTTATGTTTGTGTGCTATTTGATTTATTGCGTCCATATCAGCAGGTTTTCCCACGAGATGGACCGGCATTATCGCTTTTGTTTTGGATGTGATTTTTTCTTCTATCTTGGACGGATTGATATTTAAAGTGTTTCTTTCCACATCTACAAATTTTGGGATAAACCCCGCCTGCAAAACGGCATTCCCGGTGGCTGCAAAAGACAGAGCGGGGACGAGCACTTCGTCGCCTCTTTGCGCTCCGTAATCGTAAAGCACGGCAAGGGCAAGTGCGTCTGCATCCGTTCCCGACGATACCGCAACCGCTTCTTTTGTCCCTATGAGTTTTGCAAATTCCTTTTCGAACTCTCTTACATATTTACCGCCGGAAATCCTGCCGGATTGTAAAACATCGTTTACAAGTTGTTTTGTTTTATCGGTTATAGTTATCGTGCCAAATGGATATTTCATTTGTCGGGTAGATATTTCTTCAACCCCCTTCGGTTAATATCCCTCCCAAATCCACCTCTTTTCCCCTTTATTAAAGGAGGGCGAAGCGGGGGGATTTAGCCCCTTTACAAAAGTGGGACTGAGGGAGATTTCATATTTAAAAATTTTTCGGCCATTCTGTATCTTTCAGGAGTTCCTATATCCAGCAAGGTTGCTTTAGTAACATATCCGTAGCAGTTTTTCAGGCGGGGGAACAAGTCGTATTCCAGAGAATATTTTTGTAGACATGGAATCGACGAAAGCACTTTTTTATCGAAAACATATACCCCTGAATTTACAAGGCCGGCTGCGGCATCTTTTCTTTTTTCGTTGAATGCCGTAATTTTTCCCTCACTATCCAGTGCAACGACACCGTAATCGGAAATTTTTTTCATTTTCGTCAAAGCAATCGTTGCCGAAGCTCTTTTTCTTATATGGAAGTCAAGCATCTTCGAAAAATCCACCGTGCAAATCGAATCGCCGTTTAAGACAAAAAAAGGGTTGCTCTTTATTTTGCTATTGGCGTTTTTAACGGCACCCGCCGTGTCAAGCGGTTTTTTCTCGTTAGAAATAACTATGTTTGCCGCAATTTTTTTTCTATTGTAATACTTTTTTATTGTATCCGACTTATAACCGGCGCAAAGTATAATGTTGCTTATATCATATTTCAAAAGTCGCTCTATTACAAAATCCAAAAATGGGCGGCCGTTCACCAACACCATCGGCTTTGGACGGCTACCCACAATTTTTCTTAAACGTTTTCCCAAGCCGCCGCACAACACCACTGCATACATCTTGCTCATATCAGCGGCCATCACTTTGTTGCCCCTTGCCGTGAATAATAAATTATCTGACTACCGAAATATTCAAACTCAAAAGGTATCTGCAAAAGATTGCCCATCGCCGCTTTTACTCTCGCTTGTTCTTCGGGTTCCACATAAAAAAGCATAAAACCGCCGCCGCCGGCGCCAAGCAATTTCCCACCAACAGCACCGTTTTTCATTGCTGTTTCATAAATTCCGTCGATGTAACTGTTGCTTATCTTGGTAGACAGACTTTTCTTTAATTTCCATGTTTCATCCAGCAACCGGCCAAAATCTTTGAATTCGGGCTTTGGGGATGAGAGTATCCCATAAGCATCGTCGACCAATTGAGCCATGTAATTGAGTTCAAGTTTATTTTTCCCGATATTTTTAATCTGCTCCGCCGCAATATCCGATGCATTCCGCGATATCCCCGTAAAGAATAACATCAACTTTTTTTCGAACGAAGTTAAGTTGTCTTTTGTCATAATTACGGGGGATATCACTATTTCGCCGCTTTTGAGAAAATCGATTTTATTAAATCCTCCGTGAGCAGCAAAAACCTGGTCTTGTGAGCCGACATTTTCTTTTATTATTTCTTGCTCGATATGTATTGCAAGAGAACTTAGTTCGTTTTTCGAAATAGCCCGCCCCCCAAGAGCATACATAGCGTTAATAAGTCCGACGGTAAACGCCGAACTCGAACCCATTCCAGACCGTGCCGGTATATCTCCATCATGATGTATTGAAATCCCTTTCTCATATTTCAGATATTTCAACGCCTCTCTTACCAAAGGATGCTGTATTTCGTCGAGCGTCTTTGTGTTTTCGATTAGCGAGTAAACAACCCTGTGTTTATACTCGAAAAAGGGGGGCAGTTCGCGGACAATCAAATAGCAATATTTGTCAATGGCAGCACCGAGCACCTTGCCATCATTTTCAAGATACCACGACGGATAATCCGTGCCGCCACCAAAAAAAGATATTCTGTGAGGCGTTTTAGTTATGAGCATAAAGTATCACCGATATTTTACCGGCTCGCTGAACGTTTTTATCGATAGTCGTCATAGTTTATCAAATTTGTCGATAAGTTATAAATTGCGAGTGCTGAAACATCTTGACATATATCAATGTCAATAGTCACTGTCCATCGCACAATCCTTGGATTCTGTCGACCATTGACTATCGACTGTGGACTAAATTGTTTTCTGTGGTCAACGACTCCATCAACAGTTTCATTATTCTGTCTTTAATTTTGCAATTAAAAAAAATTGTATTTTTTATCGCTCTATATATGTCGGTTAAAAAAATGGTTATTTTTGTGCCGAAAAACTTCTTTATCGTTGCTTTAGTAATAATTATCTGGAAAAAATCTCATCCTCAATTTAGGCAATATTGCTTTCTGTGAATATACTTCAAATAATTTCAAGTAGACACGGGGGGAAAATATGGCAACGAGCAGGGTTAAAGATTTAAAAAGCACAAATGGAGTTATTCCACTACGAACAACTTCAAATAGGGCTTTTAGTGCGTTAAAAAATTCGCCCTTTTTACGGTAGAGTATGACTTTTTCACGAGTTATACCTATAAGAGGATTCACATATAATTTTTGATTTTTCTGAATGAGATTAAGTTGTTTTGCTCTCTGTTCGACATAAAAATTTACTTTTTCAAGAACTTTTATGTGCATCTCGAGCATTTTTGTATTATTGAACATTTTTGCATACCAGTTTGAAGTATGTATTCTATGTGCGGCAAGAGGGGTGTTTATACTATATGCGCGGGAGTAAAAGAGTATATTGCAATATAGATATTGGTCAGCATAATTTCCCATCTCCTCTGGCTCGGGCATAATTTCTTTCAAGAATTTTCTTCTAAATGAAAGATTGCTTGTTCCGTAAAAGAGAGCATCCCCTTTAAGTAGGTCATTTACTATATAAAATTCCGGAAGCACGGGCAGTTTTCGTTCCTTCTTTTTGCCATTTATGTCTACATATTCTGATTGATGTTGAACAAGACCAACCTCAGGGTATTTCTGAAATTTTTCCACTACTGTGTTTAATTTATCAGGATACCAGACATCATCTGCGTCGAGAAAACAAATATACTCCCCGGTAGCGGCGGAAAATCCTGTATTGAACGCTCCAGCCTGACCTTTGTTTTCCTGATAGATGTATTTTATTCGTCCTTCATATTTTTTTACTTTTTCTCTCGTATCGTCTGTTGAACCGTCATCAACTACGATTATCTCCATTTGTTCTTTTGGAAAATCCTGATTCAACACGCTTTCAATCGCTTGTTCAATAAAGTGTTCGTAGTTGTAAGTGTCAATAATAACTGAAACCGCTTTCGTTTTCATTTTCTCCACATCAAGGCAATAGATTTGTCAACCTCTTATTTCGTTGTTCCTCAAAACTCACCGCGAAATACGAAATGCGCAAAAAATAAAAAACACAGATTGGCACAGACAATACATTGCAAATCTCCATTTTTCCATGACTTCCGCAGCAAAAAATCTCTCCTCCCTCTTTATTAAAGGGGAATTACCGGGGGATTTCATTTCTAAAATGTAAACAATGTTCTAAAATCTACCATTGGTGCACAATTGTGGCGATTAATTATTTGAACAAAAACCTGATTTTATTAAGCGTTGATATTTTTTTTATCAGTTGAGCGCCTGAAATTTCAGGCGGCAGACTTTTGAGGACAATTTCCATAAAGTTTTTTATTTCTTTGATTTTTTTGAGTTTTTGTTTTGTTTTATCGCTTTCTTTATTGGAATTTTGCCCCCAATTATTGAGACCTGTGTTTAGTTCAGAAAACGCTTTTTCCAGTCGCACCTTTAAACGGCCGTAGATTACGTTTAAGGTATCCTGATTTGCTTCATAATAATCCTTGCGAGAACCGGGAACCCAGATTTTTTTCACCGCTCCCCAACTTTCAAGTTCTCTGATATTTACACTGACATTACCTTTACTGATTTTAAGATTCTTGGCGATATCATCTAAACTGAGAGGGTTGTCCAACAAATAGAGGAGAGCGTAAATCTGACCGACAACACGGTTTAATCCAAGCGATGCTGCTAATTTCCCGAAAGTGTCAATAAAATTTTCAATCATAATGAGCGTTTAAGATATTCTAAACATTCTATATATAATATATAAAACTAATCTAAATGTCAAGGGTTTTTGAAAATAATCTGGGATTACTGTCTATATAATTTTTCATATAGGGTGGTTATTTTCTCGAATGAATAGTCTTTTTCTATCGTCGCCCGGGCGTTTTGGGATATTTCCGAAAATTTTTCATAATCCCTGATTATTAAATTAACCTTTTTTGTTAACTGGTTTATATCGCCAGAATCGAATAAAAAGCCATTGTGACCATCAATGATCACATCCCAATTGCCCCCGATGTTTGATGCTAAAATAAGGAGCCCACATGACATTGCCTCTAAAAGAGCGTTGGAAAGACCCTCTCCCAAAGACGGAAGGATAAAAATATCCGACGCTCGAAGATATCGCATCACATTTGTTTGTTCCCCTAAAAAATAAATATTCTTTTGTGGAAATGCCGCTTTCAGTTTATTTAGCAACGTGCCCTTGCCGACAATTAGAAGAATTATTTCATTTGGTATATTTTTCCACGCCTCAAGCAGTATTTTAACTCCTTTGCCCGCTTCTATTCGTCCGGTATAAATACAGATGAGTCGAGCATCCGGCAGATTGAGATTTTTTCTCAAGTTCATTTTTTCAGTAAAATTGGCGGGTTTAAAAAGTTCCGTGTTGACACCGTTTGGGATTGTAAAAATTTTATCTTTTGGAAATTTTGAGAGAAGCATTTCCTCGTATACTTCCCTGCTTGGTGATATATAAGCATCGAAATATTTTCTTATAATTTTGAGTTTAAGTTTGCCAAACGGTTTTGCCAGGGACGCACCGATATCTCCCGTTTTTTTCGCCCCGCCGAATTTCAAAACAATTTTTTTGCCAAAAAGTTTCTTTATTAAAATCGCAATCAATGCGTGCGAAGAAGCAAGGTGCACATGAAGTATATCGTATTTATATCTGTTTTTTGTAAGAAATATTAGTGCGGAAACACAAAAAAATAAAGACGAAATAAAACCCCTGCCCGACGCATATACTCTATACACTGATAGACCGTCAACAATCTCGTATTTTTTCAGATTTTTGAGACGGGCGGTAACAACAAATACATTGTGTCCTTTATCGACGACAGATTTCGCCATCCGTTGTGCCTGTAATTCAGTTCCGCCAAGCACGGGATAAAATCTGGCGAGCAGCATGCAAACAGCCAAAGGCTTGCTTTCTTTATTCAGAATCGATTTTTCAGTATTGTCCATAATCCTTTTAATCCATCTTGCCACGAAATTTTTTTTCCCTCGTCGATGGTCCGCGGCTGATAAGATATTGGCAGTTCCAATATTTTATATCCTTTTTTGATTAACTGGCAGGTGATTTCCGCTTCGATTTCAAATCCGTCGCTTTTAAGTTTAAGAGTGTTCAAAACATTATTGAGAAACAATTTGTACCCTGTATATGAATCCGTGATTTTTTGTCTGTATAAGACGCTTATCAACCAACTTAAAATCTTGTTCCCCGCGTAATATCTGTTATATAAAACCGGGGGTTTCATTTTGAATCTCGAGCCGTAAACGACAGAACTTTCTTTTTGGAGCAGGGGGATTAAAAGTTTTTTTATATCGTCGGGATTATACTCAAGGTCGGCGTCCTGAATTACGATAATATCGCCAGAAGCATACTTGAAACCCGTTCTTATAGCGGCCCCTTTGCCAGTGTTTTTTTTATGTGAAACGACTCTAAAATCCAATCCTCCGCCTTTCAATCTTTCCAAAATTTCTTTTGTCCCGTCTGTTGAGCCGTCATTAACAATAAGTATTTCTTTACTTATATTATCAAAACATAGCTCATCTAATTTTTTTATCACCAATCCGACAGTTTCAGCCTCATTATATGATGGAATGATTATTGTGATTTTACTTTCAGCCACGATTTCTCCAAATAAATTTTATATATCCGGCTATCGTTCTGAACAACTTCATCTTAGATTTTCCTTTTTTATAATCATATCTGAGTTCGAGAGGCATCTCTTTTATGTTTCTAGCATATTTTGAGAGCTTGAGTAAAATCTCGGAGCCAGCCGTAAAACCTTTTTCCGTCACCAACTGATTTTTTTTGGAATCATCGAAATATTTTCTCAATAATACTCCGGAATATGCCCTGAATCCCGAAGAATAATCCGAAACATTCTTTATACTTACTAAAAGTTCAAACAAAATATTTGCCGCACGACTCATTAAATTTCTTAAAAGCGGAACCCCGTATGTCTTCCCCCCTTTGCAGAATCTTGATGCAATTACAATATCAAATCCTTTTTTCATTTCTTCAAGCATCGGGGATATCATATCTATGGGATGAGTATTATCGGCGTCCATCGCTATCACGATATCCGTGGATTTTACATTTTCTTTTAAATAATCGAAGGCAGTTCTCAAAGCACCGCCCAAACCTATATTTGTCGCATGATTCAAAATCATAATAGGTAAAAAAGTCGACAACTGATGCGCCACATCTTTTGTCCGGTCCGATGAGCCGTCGTTGATCACCACTACTTTGAAAGGAAAACTCCAATTCAGGTTTCTTATTTTGTTCAAAAGCTCCGAGAGGTTTTTTTCTTCGTTATATGCTGGCAAAATTATGTAAAGCATAGTTTTCTATAATAAATATACGCCAGTAAAAATAAAACCGTCGCAATAGTTAAAGCAACGCCTATTTTATATGTGATTGGATTAAAAATAATATATACTTTTTTATCGGATTCATCTAAAAACAAAAGTCTACATATCTTCTCGCCCCTTGATAGATTTATGCGCTTCCCATTAGACCACGCCTGCCAACCGGGATAATACGATTCACCAATTACTAACGCTCCATCTTTTTCAACTTCGACTTCTATTTTTGTCTTCTCCGGAGATGTTTTGTAGGATTTCAACTTAAAAGCAAGAGGATTGTTTTCACCCGAACTTAATGTTTCTGGAACAAAAATGAACGGTGAAAAGTTCTTCTTTTCGTACACATTGACCGCCCCTGATTTTTGCAAAAAATATTTTCCATCCAGATTTTCGGTTGTTAAAATATATCTCATGCCCCATCCGGAAAAATCACTGTCAAGAAGGGTGGAATAATCATTCAAATCCAGAAATGTTGAAGGTGGGGATTTTTCTGGCGGCGCGAAATGGGAATAAAAACTCCTGAAATAATCTTTCAAAATCAACGCATCGTAACCATTGAGGTTGTAGTGATGATATAACATTGAAAGATTGGCCGAAATTTCGGGTGTCGTAAATATGCGATTTGCACCATCATAAATGTTTGAAAACTCACTCCTTCCAACTGGAATTTCTATGGTGTAAATAAACCGCCAGCTCCACATAAACAACTCAAAAAATGCAACAACTATGATGAATTTGAATTTTTGCGGAATTTTTTTGATTGCAACACCTACAAAAAAACAAAAACCTATAAGAGCGATTATGTAAAATCTGCAGGGCGTTCTGAAAAAGTTCCACACGGGGATATCATACAAGAGTTCATAAAGAGACGTATTAAAACCGCTGGCGAGTAAAAATCCAATTGGAATAAGATTAAAAAACATGCCCGCCCTTTTATGGTTTTTAAAATCCTTTATGAAGTAATATATCCCGCATATGCTCAATGCCAAAGATACAGCGCCAAAATATAGATTGTTTTTTGTAAAAAAATAAGATATGCTCCCTTCATAATTTTCTTGCAAAGGATTGCCTTGATAATTAGGAAAAATCAACGAGAGTAGATTTTGAAATTCCAGAGAATAAGCCCTTGCAAGGGGTTTCCAAAAAATATCTTCAGTCATAGTTGAAAGTTCCAGTGATGGCAGAAGTTGCACAGAAACCGCGGAGGCAAATAACAAAAGAAAAAAGATTGTTCTTTTCCGCCCGGAAAATTTATTAAATGCAAGAATTACAAAAATGAAAATGAATGTGACAAATGTTGCTTGAGGATGGCCTGAAAAAAATTGAAAAGCCATAGCAATCGCCGCCAGAATCAACATAGAAACTGATTTTTTATTCAAAATTTTTATGTAAAAAAAAGCCACAATGGGTAGCCACGACCATCCAGCGAGCAGTATTAAATGGCCGGCCGGGATGAGATAAATAACATAAGATGAAAATACAAAGATAAACGAGGACACAAAAGCGGAAAGGTTATCTTTTAAAAAATGTTTCATAAGTATAAACATAAACAAAAATAACAAAAAAAGATGCGACAAAAGCCAAAGTTTAAATGCAAATTTTATCGGGAAAAAATAAAAAAACTGGGCGACGGGATAAAATATCCCGCTCTGGGGATTTGCCAGAAGAGGTGTTCCTCCAAATACATACGGATTCCAGAGCGGCGTCTCGCCGGCAATCAATCGCTCTGAAATGTGATGTTTTAACGGATAGTAATGCAAATTTAAATCCCCAAAATTACCAATAAAACCTTGATTAAAAAAAAGAGGTGAAAGCAGTAAAAATACGAAGAAAAACATCGAAAATATTATCTTCATAGAATCTGCCTTTTAAAAATAAAACTAAAAAGATAAGCCGCTATTCCTAAAACAGAAACCAAAGTAATACACAGTCCGAAATTAAAAGAAACCGGGTTATAGAACAATATCAATCTGTCGACGAGTGGTTTAATTTCAATCGATTTAAAAAATTCATTGTGCCTATTGACTCTATATCTTTTGCCATTCAGATACGCAAACCACGATGGATAATAGTTCTCAAGATGAACAAATCTCCTTAACCGCTCTTGGGAGGCGAAAGAAAAAACGATTTTATTCTCGCTGAATTCAACGGGCTCTGTGGCGATTTTAGTTTCGCCATTTTCATCCGCAATGTAAAAAATCGGATGATTCGCTTTGGTCGCGTAAATAAATGGTGGTTCCGAATTCAGTAGATTGTAATTTGAAGATTTCGTCAGAATTTCATTGCTTAAAAGATATCCAACTCCAATGTCGCTTAAATTCTTATATGCGTCGTCCGGTGTTTTTTTTGAGTATGCCCTGTCGATTAACCTTTCCGTTCCTTCAAGAGTCAGTGGCTCGCCGTAGCCGTATGCATTGAAAATACGATATGGCCAGTTGGTAAAACCTTTTAAGTTCATTCTAACATTTAGCCACGCATTCTGAACAGTTTTTCCGCTGAACATTTTGGAGCCATGCGTTTTTGGTGTAAGAGCAAAACGAGTAAAAGGAGTTTTTCTGATATATTCAACCGCCGATGGCTCCACAAAAAACAGAGCGGGTTCTGCGGTTTCTTGAAATCTATAACCTCTGTAAAAAAGCTCGGCGCTCATCACCGTCAAAATGACAAGGCGGATTTTAGAGTTTTTAAGAAAATCGATTCCAGATGCGGCGATAACTGTAGCGCCTATCGCAAAGAAAAATATCATTAGAGACGGGTATCTGAAAAGACGAAATGGATAAAAATAATTGTAGAATACTTTATATAACGGAAAATTTTCACCGAAGGCAAAAAAAATCCCCAAAAAGCAGACTAATGCCCAAAAGTATTTTAATTTTAACTTTCCTCTTAAAATTCCTACAAAAAAAATCAGCGACGCCATAAAGCCTATATAAAGGGGTTTATTCCAATGATACTTTGCGCCTCTCCGATTTCCATCGCTATCTGGCAAAACAATGTTGTTCAATTCACTAACTTTTAGCGAATTGGCAAAGGCGACTTCAGGCTTAAACCCCCCGGTTTTAGCCTGAAAAGTATTGAACACAAGTTCCATCGTTGGAATCATCTGAACGGCGACAATTGCCAAAAAAATTCCAGAACTCGCCATCGCTTTTCTAAACTTATTTTTTAGCAAAGAAAAAGCAAAGTAATTGAGAAATATCATAAAAAAAGCGGGATATCCGCCTAAAAAAGACAGCGACAAAGCCAGAGCTGCGATTATCGGATATGGGATTAGGCATAGTGCCGCGAATGAGAGGGATATCGTTGAAAGCACACTGAAAAATTCAAGTTTCGTTATAAAATATCCGTTTAACATCCATAAAAATGAGCCTGTCATTGATGCCGTCGATGACAACTTTTGGGTTTTTAAGAAGAGATAGCAGAAAAATCCGGCTAAAAACATGCATGCTGCGTAAAAGAGTTTCGTGCCGATTACAAATCCGAATATGTAAAACAATGGACTTAACGGAGAAAAAATCCTTGATTGCCATGTCGCAAGAAGCGGCATCCCCATATAGCCATAAGGATTCCACAGCGGAATATCTCCGCGTTGGACAATCTCATTGACAAGAGTTTGTTGCGGATGAAAAAAAGTCAAGATATCCCTTATAAAAAAACTCTTGCCAGTAAAAAGTATCGGCGATAAAAAGAATGTAACGATGACAAGTATAAAAACCGCCGGGATTATTTTTCTCATAGCGCTCTCATCATTTGCCTGTAGAAATTGTTATAGGGGGCAATTCTCGCCGCGTTTGTTAACGCTTTTTTTTTCAAATCATAATCTTTGTTTATGGAGGCGGCGACAGCGAGATAATACCAATTTTTTGCATTCATTTTTTCCAAATTTACGAGATTTTTAGCGCATATAAGCGACTCTTCTGCTTTTTTAAGTTCTATCAGATTTTTAAACTTCAACTCGTAAACTTGCAACTTACATAAAGACACAAAATATATTTTATCGAGTTCGTCAATCGATTTTAGAAATTCTTTTTCGCCATAATAGCGCTTTGCCATCTCAATTTTTCTGGAAGTGTCGAATTTTATAAAACCGCCCAATAAAAAAAGAAACGCCGCAGCGAAAATCATCACCCTAAAACCCACTTTAAACCTCGACGAAGAATTGGACATCTCTTTCTTCTGCATTTCAAGTCCGGATATGCAAAACAAAAAAAAACTTATAATCGGGATATTCAAGGGATAGTCCATAATTCCCGTGATGATAATCGACAATGTCGCGCCGAAAACGTAAAAATTATCGATTCTTTTCAAAATAATATAGAGCAAAATAATAAATAAACCGACCCCGAGTATGCCGACCTCAGAAAGCAAATTAAGATAGTAACTGTGAGCGTATGTGCTGTGGAAACCTGAGTAGTTATACTGCTGTACGTATCTTTCAAAATTCCCCAGACCAACGCCGAAAAACGGATAATCCCTGAAAATGTCGATTGCAGACAGCCACCAGAAAAATCTGTCCGTTACATTGGGTTCCGAGATTTTAATGAAACCAAAAAACGCAAGAATTGTAAAGGTCAAAATTACAAGGTGGAGTCTGATTTTTTTATGCTTCGCGAATAATATATAGAAAATTCCCGAGATAAGGCCTATGCTCGTGGAGACCGTCAAACAAAAAAATAGGGCGAGAGCAATTATAAAAATCCCGACAAGATTTCTTCCGTTGAGGCGAAAATATTCAATCGAAAGCAACAGCGAAATAATCAAAACGGAAGAAAGGATGTTCTGCTTGGGGAGGGTGGCCCAGAGGGCATTATGCGGTTGAAACACTTTTTGCATCAAAAAAAGCAAAGCCAAAAAAACGCCTATATAGAAAACGCCTGTTTTGATTTTCACGGCTTCGCCACGAGACAATTTCGCCGCAAGCAAAAAAAATAAAAAATAATTGGCGTGATTTAAAAACTCGTTAAAGCTGTCGAATCGGTTCTTCGAGATAAATGTGTTGAAGAGCAAGAAAACAATAAAAATGAGAAATACTTTTGAAGGCGTGTCCGCGGGGAATTTAATTCTTTGTCTTACCGATAAGTATAAAAAAAATAAGGCGGTTAAACTATGGACAAAGGCTTGGGACCATACATCCCAGATGCCTCTGGCGACGACCCCAAAAAACAAAATGAAAATGATATATGTTTGCAGCACATCTCAATAATTACTCGGAAATTATCTGTGGCGTAATGAACACCAGAAGCTCTGAACGCTCCTTGGAGTCATAACTCCTTCTGAACAAGTGGCCGAGTATGGGTATATCTCCCAAAAGCGGAACTTTCGCGGCGCTTTTTATATCCTCTTCTTCTATGAGTCCACCTATGACAACGGTTTCATTGTCTTTTATCATAACGGTCGTCTGTGCTTCTCTTGTGCCGACAACGGGTCCAGCGGCCGTCACTCTGCTAAGCAAAGTCACCTGCGGGTATACTTTAAGGGTAATCTGCTTGTCGGCGTTTATCGTCGGTGTTACGGTGAGTTTTATTCCTATTTCAAGCCACTGCACCTCTGATGTGACGCCGCCGGCGCCGGTGCCGAGTTGTGTCGTCTGCTGAACATAAGGCACCCTTTCTCCTACGAGAATTTTGGCTTCCTGATTATTCAAAGTTGTCACTTTCGGATTTGAAAGAAGTTTGGTAACACCCTTTGAAGCTAGCATGCTTAACATCGCATTCAGTCGCACATTATCGGAAATAACTCCGAAACTTATCCCGGCCAGTTGCCCCAAAACAGGCGTAGCTGGAAAGTTGACACCTGTGCCGCCGCCCATTGGACCCGTATCTTCCACTCTAGAAGCACCCGGGGGCATGCCGTGATAAAGCCTACTTGTTCCGCCGACCGTAGCCTGCGTCTTTCCGACATACTGATGTTCACCGCCTGAAATATTCGAACGGGCATACGACCAGTTGATTCCGAGGTCAATTTTTTTGTCCAAATTCACCTCGACAATTTTCGCCTCTATCTGAACCTGATAAGGTTTTTTGTCAATCTCGGCTATCAATCGAGAAGCGTTTTCAAGCCCTTCTGGAGTGTCGGTGATTACGAGGGTATTCGTCCTGGCATCGACCGTGATTATTCCTTTGCGTCCTTCGGCGCTTCTTATAGCGTCAAGTTGTGTTTTTACATCTTCGGCTTTAGCGTAATTCAAAGGGAAGAGTTTTGTGAAAGTAACAGCATGAGCACGCTCCTGAGTGAGAGCGGCGGGCGTCATGACTCTCAATATGTTTGTGCCAACTTCCTGAGACACCAGATTCCCAAGGGTTAAAATCGTGTTGAAAGCCTGGTCGAAAGGTACTTTCTTCAAAGTTATCGTGATACTCCCCGCGACATCCGTGCCATGTATTATGTTAATTCCGCTTTGTGCAGAAAGAACCCTTAGTACGTCGCGGATATCCGCCTCATGAAAATCAAATGAAACGAGCGTTTTCGGCAAAACCGTCTTCTGCGGCCGAGTCTCTTTCTTTTTTACGGGAGTCAAAGTGGTTGGTTTAGACGCGGGGACTTTCTGCTCCTGATGTTTTGGCTCTTTAAGTTTGGGGAGCGGAGTCGTTTTTACCGACTGTGGAGCAACATTCATCGGCTTTTCTTTTTTTTTGTCGGATGGCTCTTCTTCAATCGGAACGGCTATTACCTCAACGGGTTTAAGGTCGGTTGATTCTTCAACCTCCGCTAATGGAACTGGCGCCGCTTGCGCGGGCTCTTTTTGGGCTTTTTCTTCGGTAACAAAATTTAAGTATACCGTTGAATTTTCAGCCCTCAACTCATAATTTACATCCGATTTCAACTCAACAACAACCCTTGCTATCTTTATCGGCTCATTTTGAAACTGCCCCGATCTGATTTTTGAAAAAATCCTGTTGTCCTTTGCGATTATTTCTTTTGTTTTAAGGTTGTGTTCAGCATCCGTAAAATCAACCACAAGCCTTAATGGGTTGGTAATCCTAAAAGCGTTAAACTTACACGGACCAGAAAGCCTGAAAGTTATTGAAGACTCATCGTGCAAAATCTCATTTAATTTTTTCCCCTCGGCAAAAGACAATTTTACGCAAAAAAGCAAAAATAGAAATAAAAAAAATTTTTTCATAGCCGCTCCTGAATTATTCACTCTCTTAAATTTATCTCCCTTTTAACATCGCCGGATTTGATAATTATGCTCTCTTTTTTCTGTATGCAATGGAATCCGGGTATCTGGCGATTTCTTGAATCATAAAGCTTCGCTCCTCTGACAAAATAACTCAACCCGCCTCCCGTCAAAACTGAAACTTGTTCTTTCCCGGCGACAAATACACCTTTTAAAAATAAACTGTTTATGTTCGGTATAACCAGTTCAGTTTGAGCGAGAGCTCGGGCTTGAACGTTTAGAGGAACGAAAGGATCCGGAAGCTTTTCGCCTCTGTAATAGTATTTTTTTACCTCTTCTCTGGGAGGGGGCGTAAACTCTTCTATTTTTGGCGACAATACCGGCGGGGATGGGGCGGGTGTTTTTTCACCACAGCCGGTAAAAGAAATAAGAAGCAAAAGGCTCGCAAATAGCGAATAGCGAATAGTGGATAGAGGTGAGAGGTGAGAGATGAGAGATGAGAGAATAGCGTATAGAGAATAGAGGATAGGGGACAAGGAATTGAATAAAAATTTCCATTCCCTAACCTCTTGTCCCTCGCCTCTGTCCTCTGTCCTCTGTCCTCCGTCCTCTGGCTTGTGCTCTTGTGCCTTGTGGTCTGCCACTTTGACCTCTGTTCCCTGTCCTCTGTTCTCTGTCTTCATTACATTATCCTTTATATGTGTAAGCAACGAGCTGAAAATTAACTGAAATCGTTACATCGCTCGGGCCGGCGGGCGTAGCAGACATCGGAGAAAAACTTAGATTCCTCGCTGAAATTATCCTGCCGGCTTGTCCGATTTCGGAGAGGAATTTCGCTATCGTATGGTAATTGCCCTGAGCCGTTATACTGAAGATATGCTCGGTATAATTCTGTTTCTGCGAAGTGCCGTCGGGCGATATGTTCAATATCCTGACCTGAAAGTTTCCGGCTGTTCTTGTTATCGCCCTAAGAAGTCCTGGAAGCTCTCTTTCCTTCGGAAGATATCTCTCGAGGTCTGAGACTTCGGCTTTCAAATACTCGATTTGTTTTTTGATCTTTGGAAGTTCGAACGACTGCCTTTTTAGATTCTCTATCTCTACTCTTATATCGGTTATCTCTTTTGACTTTTTCTTCAAGTTATCATTGAGAGGTCCTATCAGATAACTGTTCCAAACATATATCAATCCGACAAGGGCTATTATGAGACCGATGAGATTTTGCTGCTGTTTCTTACTCATTTTAATTTTTTTTGTAAGTCGCTTTCATCGTAAAGTTATATGTAATCGACGGCTCGGCACCGAACTGCGCTATCGCCCCCAATTCGGGATTTTTAATTACATCCGAGCCCTCGAACACTTTAACGAGGTCGGCTATAGTATATATGTCCAGAGCTATCGCGCTAAAATTGAACGATATTGCCCCGTCATCGAATATTTGAGTGCCGAGAGAGCTGAGCCACATTGACCGCGGGAAATGTCCGACAAGGTCTTCCATAAAAATGGGATACGTTGTGCGAACCTTCATCAGATTTTTAATCAGGTCCCTTTTTGTTTCGAGTTCCTTCATCAAAGCCTTTATGGAGTTGAGTTCGTCTATTATCGCCTTATACTTGTCACGTTCTTTTTGCGCGAGGGCGACATCGCTCTCTAATGTTTTTAGTTTTATCGTCTTCAAAAAATACATCGAACCGAGAATAATCAGAATCGCGAAAAACGCAAGTTGAGCGAGCGCCATTATTTCGGGATGTTCGGCTTTTTTTATTCTCGACTGCGGCAGCAGATTTATTTTAATCATTTTATTTTTTCTTCTTTGAAATGTAATCTTTTTCTTTTCTCATAGCAAGGCCAAGCGCCACCGCCATTGAAGGGGCGACTTTCTCCGGTATTATATCAGAAGCCATTACGAACGACAGAGGATTGAAAATCTCGGATGGAATGCTCGTCTCTTTGGCTATGTAATCGGAAAGGTTTTTAAGATTGGCCGTGCCGCCAGAAAGCAGAATCTTGCTTATCGCGGCATCTGGATTCTGCCCGAGATAAAATTCAATGAATCTGTGTATGTCGCCGATAAGCGTTTTTGCGGGGGTAGTTAAAGCGATTGAAACCCCGATGGCGTCTTTTTTGTCGTCAGCCAGTGTTTTTTCTTTCTCATCGCTAGTAACAAGAAGGCCGTAATTGCTCTTGAGTTTTTCAGCGCCCTTAAAATCGACGGTCATTGCTCTTTGGAGCGATTTTGTAAATTCATTGCCGCCGTAGGCCAGATCTCTTACGATTTTCAGGTTATTGTTTTCGACCAATACCATATTGGTTATGGATGCACCTATGTTCAATATCACAACGGTTTCCGGGTTTTTGTATGTCAGCTCATAAGCGTTGTAAATGGCGAGGGCATTGCAATCTATCACGACGGTTCTAATACCGATATCGTTTATCAGAGCGAGCTTGCTGTCGATATGGTCTTTTTTTGCCGCCACCAGAAGAATGTCCATCTTTTTAGGGTCGTCTTTGGACGGACCCAAAATATGAAAGCCGAGTTCGCACTCATTTATATTTACGGGCAGAAACGGTTCAGCTTCGAATTGGATTGTTTTCGCAAGCTCCTGATACGCCATACTGGGTATGGATATCGTTCTTACAAGGACGCTCGGCCCGTCAACCCCGGTGGTGATGTCTTTGGGAATCTGGCGGTTCTGGTTAAGGTATGTCTGAAGTTTTGTAGTAAATACGTTTCTTGTTTCTGCGGAGGATTGTTCGAGCGACGTTTCTATGTCAAGTGGGATATATGCCCAGCTTTCCAGTTTATACTTCGGGGAACTCCCCGAAAGATAAACAACCTTCAGAGAAAATGAGCCAGCGTCGATTCCAACGGTGTTCAAAGCTCCCTTAAAAGCTGACAACAAAGATTTCAATGCTGTTATCGGCATATTTTTATATTGAGATTATTGAAAAACCCATCTTTTTCACTTAAAGGGCAGTTTCTTAACGGTTAAAAGTTTCAATCAGACCGCAAAACTCCTCGCTTTGCTCGTCAGACATTGCGGTCTAAACGATTTCAACTTTTAACCTGAAACTGCCAAATCGTTCAAAAGATTAAGGTTTTTCAACGAGCTCATATTGTTAAAATTTTAAGCCGTTTCTTAAACATTTCAAAATGTTATCAAATTTTTAAGTGTTTGTCAACCCCTTGAGGGATACGTCTTTTAATTTTACCATAAGCAATTTCACCGCCATAAGAGTTTTTCATGGTTTTTCTCACTGATTTTTTTCACTGACGAGCGGGCTGAAAGTTGATGAATGAGGCGGTGTTTTACAGGCAAGATAATTGTTTTTGAGCCCTTTTTTTCGTTATCAACTTTATGGCTTCTATTGATTCTTTTCTCGCGTCTCCTATGAACGAACTCGTATGAACGACGAACGCTGACACAGATTCCAAATCTGAAGTCAAACTGCGCCCATCCTTCAAAAGGTTGCCGGATATCGTCTCGGCTTCCAGAAGATCCTTTGCGCATCCCGGTGTTTTAACAAAAACTTTCATGATGTGCCGTTAGCGGCTGGATATTATTTCCCGGATTTGTACAAATGTAGAAATCTGAATGATTGACCCACTCCTGCCGCCAATTATCAACTCATAAAACTATTGTTTTATTATCTCCGCTCCTTTTGGCGGGATAAATTTGAATGTATTTTTCTTTATTTCAGGATTTTTTTTGTAATTTAATATGTTTGTAATTATCCTGGTACCTTTAGTTATAAACTCAGTTTTATCGACGGCGAACGTCAGGGGAGCAAAATAAAATTTCATGGAAAAATCCGCCTTTTTATCTTCAATGGAAATTAAAGAATAATCGGTGGTTTCCTCAATAAGTTTCATGTCGTATCGTTTTTTAAGTTCAGCGAAATTACCTGCAAAACTCTCGGGCCAGCCGTAAAGCAAACCCGATTTTTTCATCTTTTCCCAATCGGCAACGACCACCTGTCCCGTCCGAGAGTTGTAGTTGTAAAACTTTTTTCCATCCGATACTGTTATCTGCCGGTACGGTTTTTTCAATTCGAACCTGAGATTTTCTGGCTTCTGAAAGACGACGCTTCCCTCGTTTTCTTGCCTGTAGTTCTGCATGTCGAACTCGACGAACTGCCTGAAATCGAAAGACACCGCCTTTGTTTCTTTTTCGGATTCTTCAAGCCGCCTGAATATGTCTTGCGAAAAAAGGGCGCGAGTATGGAAGAACCACGCAAAAAAAACAAGTGTAAAAATAAAAAAAGTTTTACCTTTCATCTTTTACAGAAATTTGGAGGTGTCGGACAGCCTTTCAAGATAATCCTGCACTTTATCGAAGTGTATCATCCATCTGTTCGTCCCCTCGGGCTTGAATATGAATCCGTCTTTCTCAAGAAGACTTAAGATGTCAGTTGCGCGGGAGGATGAGCCGAAATGGGCTTTCAAGAGATCCTGCGAAACGCGCCGTCGCTCATTTATGAGTTTCAGCGCCGAAGCGATGTATTCTTTTGTCTTCTGGTCCTTCTCGTGCTGCTCCATTTCTGTGGATTTCTCTTTGTGTATATATTCCGTATAAGAGGGTTTAAAGCCCTGAGATCGAATAAACTTTATAACACTCTCGGCGTCCTTCGTGCCGACGAAACTCCCCTGCAGTCTCATCGCTCTGGGCGCGCCGGGTGGTAAGAACAGCATATCGCCCCGTCCAAGCAAATCCTCAGCGCCGATGGTATCAAGTATTACGCGAGAATCAACCTTAGACGTCGTCTGAAACGCAATCCTCGCCGAAAAATTTGCTTTTATCACGCCCGTTATGACATCAACCGACGGTCTCTGGGTTGCAAGAACAAGATGGATTCCCACCGCCCGCGCCATCTGCGCCAGACGTTGGATGTTGTCTTCTATCTCTTTTCCTGAGATAAGCATAAGGTCAGCCAACTCGTCTATTATAACCACTATGTAGTGCACCGGTGTTAAATTGAGTTCGGGGTCGTTATGCGCCATTTCGTTAAAGCCATCGATGTTTCTGACTGTGTATTTCGCAAAAAGTTCGTATCTTTTTTCCATTATATAGACGAGCTGCTTCAGTGTTATCATAGCCTTTTTGGGCTGCGTTATTATCCTTGCTTCCTCCGGCTCAACACTCGGGTCGTAGAGATGCGGCAGCCCCTCGTATATAGGAAGCTCAAGCCTCTTCGGGTCTATCAGAATAAATTTAACTTCGTCGGGACGGGCTTTGAGAAGAATGGAGAGAATCAGGGTGTGTATGCACACACTTTTTCCTGAGCCGGTGGCGCCGGCGATTAAAAGATGAGGCATCGGAATTATATCAGTAACATAAGAAGCGCCGTCGGTTGTCTGACCTAGAGCGAACGTGAGCGGAGAAGCGGGCTTTTGAAAACCTTCGGAGCCAGCGATTTCTTTAAGTGAAACTATCTTTGTAGTCGGATTCGGCACCTCTATCCCGACAGCGGATTTTTCCGGGATAGGAACCACTCTTATAGAGGACGCTTTCAGCGAGAGAGCCAAATTTTCCACAAGAGCGGTTATGCTCTGATATTTCGTCCCCGCCTCAAGGTTCAAATCATATCTCGTTATTACGGGGCCGGGTATAATGTCGCCGACATCGACCTTTATTCCAAATTCTTCGAGGGTCTTTTTGAGCACCTGCGCCCTGTCTATGTCCCTGTGATGTTTTTCTTCCTCTTTCATCAACGCCGGAGAGGAAAGGATGTCTGGTGGCGGGATTTTGTATCCATTATATTCCGAAGGGGAGGGCTTGATGGGCGATTTTGACACATCTCGCGTAAAAGTCTTTTCTTCTTTAATTTCTTTTGCGGGGGAATCTCCCGGATTAGATATAGCGGCGATTTCTTTTGTTTTTACAGCCTCAACTTTCCTGACGACCCTCTCTTCCAGTTTTTTAGAAAGATTCTTTACCTTCCTGTACTCTTCTATGTCTTTTTTAAGAAGCTCGTAAACTTTTAAGAGCGTCTGATAAAATGAAATTTTTTTTAATACACTTAATATATAAAGGAAAAGCGAGAGATTAAATATAAAACCAACGGCGACGCCGAAAAGTCTTCTGAAAAACCCGGCGATATTTTTTCCCAAAACTCCCCCATAGTTCGGCACATGCTCCGGCAAAATAAAACTTACAAAACTCAACATCCCGCTAAACAGGATAAAAAGCGCAGAGCCGAGCGCAAAATCGAACCTCCACTTTTTCGCATCTTTTTCTTTCCAAAGCAAAATCCCTTCGTAAGCGAGAAATAAAGCCGCTATGTAAGAAATCCTGCCGAAAAAACGGAACATAATTCTCGCCGCTGCTTTTCCTACGACGCCGGATTTGTCGTGAAAAACGAGAAAATAAAATAATACACCTCCGAAGGCTATCAACAATATGGATATAAATGGTCTCAGGTCTTTGTTACTTTTCTTTTTTCTAAGTTTTGACTGAAAGTGATAATAACTCATATATTAGTCAATGGTTCATAGTTCACAGTTTTTTTCTGTGAACCAAATTTAATGACTTTTTAATAATCCTAAAATTGCCAAAGCCCAGAGATAGTATGCAAAATATCCAAAACTTCTTTTGCCTATGATTTTTACAAACAACCACAGTCCGAACAGGGCGCTTAAAAAAGCCAAAAGCATTCCCACCAATAACTGCCATGCCGGATACACCCCAAAGGCAGATGCCTCAATGTCTTTGAATTTTACCAGTGATGCGCCGGTAATAGCCGGAATGGAGAGCAAAAATGAAAATTTCGCCGCCGACAGCGAGTCAACACCTGAAAATATGCCGGCAGCTATCGAGGCGCCCGAGCGCGAAATTCCGGGAAATACCGCGATGCCCTGAACTGACCCGACGATTATCGCTTGCAGAAAAGTTATCTCGCGAAATCCTGTGTTCTTCGTTTTTTTTACTCTGCCCGCAAAAAAAATAATAACGCCCGACGCAAAAAGAAAAACAAATACCAATCTTAAATTATTCTGGAATATCTGCTCTACGGTGTTTGAGAGGAGCATTCCTATGATGCCCGTGGGAACGGTTGCGGCAACAATCAGCGCAAAAAGGCGTGGTGATTGAAATAGCGATAAGACCTCTTTGTGAAGATAAACGATTACAGCGCAAAGCGTTGCCAGATGAAGAAGTATTGTGATCTCGATTGAACCTTCTCTTATATCAAATAGTTCGCTGAGAATCGCCAGATGACCGCTTGAAGAAATCGGCAGAAATTCCGTCAATCCCTGGACAACCCCCAATATTACTATACTAACATTCTGATGCATCTCTAAAACATTTCGTGGATTATCTTTTTAATCTGATGAAAATATCGCCGTCTTTTTCTTCGAGAGTTATCTTATTTTCTCTGGCAAGCCAACCGAGGGCGAGGTGTACACTTGAGTTCGGAAGTGAAAGTTTTGTTTTTAGCTTCAATATACTTACGGCTTCGCTTTCCTGACTTAAAAATCGCCAAACTTCCCCCGCTGTATCTCCGATTTTATCTATGCTTATTGACATAACGCCCACAGACATTTAATCCGAAGTGTGATTGCATAATTCAATGCCAGAAACATTTTATTAAACCGGGACAATAAGCAATTGTCTATCATCTTCCTTATTCTTCATTCGTACAAGAAGAGAGCTTGGCCAATCGCGACATTTTTCCCGTTCTCGGCGAGGATTTTGAGGATTTTCATCTTTTTGTCAGCTTTTATTTCGTTCATAACTTTCATTGCCTCAACGATACAAAGCGTTTTACCCGCGTCAACGAAGTCGCCTTCGTTTACGAAAGGCATAGAGGAGGGCGAGGAAGACCTGTAAAAAATCCCGTTTATCGGCGAGGCAACGCTCTGTCCCACGGGTTTTTCTTCGGGCTCGATTTCGCGCATTTTCTTCTGAACTTTATTCTGTTGGATAACGGCGCGCCTGTCGGCAGAAACAGACATTTTCCTTTTAAGATAAATATAAAAATCATTTTCCCGATATTCTAACTCGGCGAGGTTTTCTTCGAGCATCAGATCGTAAAATTTCTTTACCTTTGAATTTAAGTTATTCTTCACGATAGATTCGCTATTCTTTGAATTTATTTTCAATGCTTTTGCATGTGAGACTGACTTTGCCATGAGGGTCAATCTCTATCACTTTTACGTTTATCTCGTCGCCTTCCCTGACGACATCGGTGACCTTCTCAAGTCGCCTCGGAACAAACTGCGATATATGGACAAGTCCTTCTTTGCCGGGTAGTATTTCAACAAAAGCCCCGAAAGCTTTTATCGATGTGACTTTTCCGCGATATATTTTTCCGACTTCCGCCTCGGCTGTGTAATAATCCACCATTTGTCGTGCGAGTTCCATCGATGATGACTCGACCGCCGATATGTAAACCTTTCCATCATCTTCAACCTGAATGTCGGCCTTGGTTTCTTCGATAATCTTTTTAATGTTTTTCCCACCGGGTCCGATGAGGGCGCCTATCTTGGATGGATTTATCTGAATGATATCCATCTGTGGAGCATACTCCGAGATTTTCTCGCGCGGGGAGTTTATGGCCCGGTCCATAATATCAAGAATATAGAATCTAGCAGCCCGCGCTTTTTCAAGAGCGTCTTTCATTGTGGAGAGATTTATGTTTGTGATTTTCAAATCCATCTGAAGGGCGGTGATGCCCTTTCTTGTGCCAGCCACTTTGAAGTCCATGTCGCCTATGTGATCCTCCATACCCATTATGTCGGTTAAAATCACATACTTGTCCGACCCCTTCACAAGGCCCATGGCAACGCCGGCGACGGCGTTTTTCGCGGGGACTCCAGCGTCGAATATGGCGAGTGAACCCGCACACACAGAGGCCATTGAAGAGGAACCATTTGATTCAAGTATGTCTGAAACTATCCTTATGGTATACGGAAATTCATCCTCGGAAGGAAGGACGGGATAAATCGCTCTTTTAGCCAGCGCCCCATGCCCCTGCTCACGCCTTGAAACGCCCCTCTCGGGCTTCGCTTCGCCCGTGGCAAATCCGGGGAAGTTATAGTGAAAAAGAAATCTTTCCTTATACTCACCCTCCAGAACATCCATTATTTGTTTGTCCTCGGGAGTGCCAAGCGTTACGGTGGCCAATGCCTGCGTCTGCCCCCTCTCAAATATCGCGCTTCCGTGCGGCCTGTCAAAATAATGCGGGATACATCTTATTGGGCGGATGTCGTCCGGCTTTCTCCCGTCGGCGCGCAATCCTTCTTTCAGAACAACTTCCCTCACGCATTCGTAAAACATATCCTCAAGAATGCCGTCCGCTATTTTTTCTAACGGAACCGTAACATTGGTGAACTCAGTCGCTATTAAATTTACAATGTAGAGCTTCTTCTCTTCCCATAAATTTTCCCTCGCGCTTTTCTCGGGTGTTTTTACAATGTTTCTTAAATCCTCCAGGGGAAGTATCAATGATATCTTCTCTCTTATCTTTTCCGCATCGACATTTGCAAGCTCGGATACTGCAATTTTAGAACCTACCGGAATTTTCTCGAATCCCGAGATTATCCTTTTGATGGCATCGTGGCCAAATCCGATGGCTTGAAGCGCCTCTCCCTCGCTCACTTCGTTGGTGCCGGCTTCAACCATAACAACGCCTTCCATAGTTCCACCCACGACTATGTCGATTGAGCTTTGTTTTTGCTCGCTGAATGTTGGATTCAAAATAAAGCTGTCTCCTATCCTGCCGACCCTTACCGCCGCTACTTGAGAATTTACAGGCACCGACGATAGTCTTAATGCAATTCCGGCGGCGACTATTGCAATAACGTCGGGGTCGTTTTCTCCGTCTGACGAGAGCACCAGGACGTTAATGTTTGTCTCTTTATACCACTTTTCCGGAAAAAGCGGGCGGAGTGCCCTGTCTATAAGCCGCGAGGTCAGTATCTCCCTTTCGCTCGGACGTCCCTCCCTCTTAAAAAAACCGCCGGGGATTTTCCCGGCGGCGTAGGTTCTCTCACGGTAGTCCACAGTCAGCGGAAGGAAATCCGTTCCTTCTTTTTCTTTTTTGGCATAAACGATAGTCGCAAGGACTATAGTCTCACCCATCTTTACGATGCCAGACCCTGAAGCCTGTTTGGCAAGATCTCCATATTCTATGAGCAAATTTTTGCCCGCCTGTTCATTCACTACGATTTTTATTTCGCTTTTCATTATATCTCCTAATTTCACCACAGAACAGCAGGTAGTATGTAGTATGTAGTAGGTAGTATGTGGGGATAAAGCCCGTCTACCTTCTACCTTCTAATATTCTCGTTACTCGTTACTTCTTCAACCTGTGAATCCACGGTTTTATTATGCCTTTGGTTATTTATTTTCTTAAATCAAGTCTTTCTATCACTTCTTTATATTTTTTAAAGTCGTGCTTTTTAAGATACTCGATAAGTTTCCTTCTTTGGCTTATCAACTTCAAAAAACCTCGCCTTGAACCCAAGTCTTTCGGAAATTTTTTAAAATGCTCGTTCAGTTTGTTTATCCTCTCCGTTATAATTCCAATCTGCACGGACGGGCTGCCCGTATCTGTTGCATGGCTTTTTAGTTTTTCCGCAATCTCATTTTTTCCGGATGTCATGTATCCTCCTAAAAGATTCAATCGGTTTAATGATACCATATTTGACAAAAAATGTCAACCGCATGACTTTGGTTCCAGTGTTGGAGAGTTTAATGCCTCAAAATTTGAAAGGTTTGAATCTCCTTAACTTTTCTCTTTAACTTCGCGGTTGGTTTGACAAAATCTTCGTATTTTTATAAAATTTTCACATGGAAACATTGAAGCTCGGGGTTGGATTTGTCCTTTTCATAGCGGGGGTTCTTTATTTTTACGCGCCGAAGCTGATCTCAGGGATAAACAACATCCTGAGGGATTTTTGCTTCAACGAAAGGACAGTTTTGCTTTATCATAAGAAAATCGCCGTTATATTGATATCCCTTTCTTTCATAGCTCTTTACATGGGCTCAACTGCCATCCATTATCAACTAAAACCGAAACCAAAATCCGACCCTATCGATTCGAACAGACTTGCGGCGATGGATTTATACTACAAAGGCGACTACAGAGGCTCTCTGAGGAAAACCTACTGGGTGCTTTCCAATAAACCGAACGACCAATGGGCATTGGTGCACCTCGGCTGCGTATATGAGATGCTGGACGAAAACCAGAAAGCCGTTGAGATGTGGGAGAGGGTACTTGCAATTTATCCCGAAAACAAAATAGCCAAAAGGTCTCTGGTTAAACTGAAGGGGATGGAAGCAAAAAGCGGGAAACGGGCGACAAGGAAATAAAGTGGCGAAAATAAGCGGAAAAACTAAAATCGTTGGAATTTTCGGATGTCCCGTCGAGCATAGCTTTTCGCCTGCGATGCACAACGCCGCATTTGAACATTTGAATTTGAACTTTGTTTACGTTCCATTTCTTGTGATGCCTGCAAATCTAAAAACAGCCGTTGAATCCGTAAGAGCGATTGGAATAAAAGGCGTCAATGTCACGGTTCCCCATAAAGAAAATGTAATAAAGTATTTGGACGTAATCGACGAATACGCAGAAGAAATCGGCGCCATAAACACTATCGTAAACGAAAACGGCGAATTAAAAGGAACCAACACCGACGCTTACGGCTTTGAAATGTCATTGAAAGAAAAAAAAGTATCCGCGACAGGAAAAAACATTTTGATTCTGGGCGCGGGCGGGGCAGCAAAATCGGTCGGGAGTTGCATAAAAAGATTGAACCCAAAAAAGCTTTATATCAATGATATAGATGTAAGAAAAGCCGAAAAACTCTCAAGGGCGGTAAGCGGTTATGCTATCGACAAATCCGAAATAAAAAACATAATCGACGAGGTCGATATACTAATCAACGCCACGCCGCTGGGGCTCTCCGTGAAAGATTCAACGCCGGTTGATATTGACGGATGTAAAAGATCGCTTTTCGTGTGCGATCTTGTTTATAACATAGAAACGAAACTCATAAAAAAAGCGAAAAAACTTGGGATGAGAAATCTTGGCGGACTGACGATGCTTTTATATCAGGGGGCAATGGCGTTTGAAATCTGGTCTCAAAAAAAAGCCCCGGTAGAAATTATGAGAAAAGCACTTTTGAATGCACTCAGAAAACCGGGAGAAATATCAGGAGGGTAAATTGTTCATCTGGATTTTAAGAGCGATTGTACTTGTAAGCGGGGGATTGATAAGTTATTTTCAGGTATCAAAGGACATAAAAGGGATATTCATCGGAGTTGCTATAGCTTTAGTGTTCATAATAATTGAATATCTGATTGAAAAAATACCTCTAGACACGTTGACGGCCGGAATTATCGGGGCGATGCTTGGAGTAGTGGCGGCAAAACTTCTTGACTACACCGTATACCTGCTTGAAAATCCGAATCTATACAAAATAATGAGCGATTATTCTCTGCTCATAAAAGTCGTATTTGCATATATAGGCATCACATTTGCCATAAGGAAAAAATCGGAGCTTGAGCTTCTCGACAAAGATATATTCAGAAAAGGAAAAAAGTGGAAAGAGACGCTTTATCTTCTCGACACATCGGCGACCATTGATGGAAGGATAGTCGACATAATCTCGACAAATTTCTTAAGCGGCATCATCGTGGTTCCAAGATTCGTCCTTGAAGAACTCCAAACGCTTGCCGACTCGGCCGATTCCACGAAAAGAAACAGGGCGAGAAGAGGACTCGGCATAATATCGCAGATACAGAAAGAGGCGCTTATAACAATCAAAATTATAGACAAGGATTATCCGCAAATAAAAGAAGTGGATTTGAAACTGATAAACCTCGCGAAAGAACTTGACGCAAGAATCATAACAACTGATTTCAACCTCAACAAAGTCGCATCGCTGCAGGGGATAATAGTGCTGAACATAAACGACCTTTCAAACACGCTCAAGCCCATACACTTGCCCGGGGAAAAAATGCAGATATACGTCGCGAAAGAAGGGAAGGAAAGGGAACAGGGAGTCGGATTCCTTGACGACGGCACTATGGTCGTTATAGAAGAGGGTAGGAGATTTGTGGGTAAAAGAATCGACTGCTCCGTCGTGTCGCTCATACAGACTTCTTCCGGAAGGATGATTTTCGTTAAGCCAGCCGAAGGTGAAAGATGAAAATTGTTTCCGCGATAGTAGTGGCGGCAGGATCGGGAAAGAGGTTCGGCGGCTACAAACAATTCGAAAAACTCGCAGGAAAACTCGTTTATCAATGGCCACTTGAGACATTTCTTAAAGTCAAAAATGTCTACGAAATCATTCTTGTCGTTCCCAAAAATTTTTTTAGGAGGATACAAAACAGGCACAAAAATAACAAGGTGATAAAAGTAATAGTCGGCGGTGACGAAAGATTCGACTCTGTAAAAAAAGCCCTTGCTCTCATATCGGAAGATGTTGAGTTGGTGGCTATTCACGACGCAGCAAGGCCCCTTATTGAAAAATCTATAATCGAAAAATCCATAAAAGACGCCGATAAGTTCGGTGCAAGCGCAGTCGCGGTTGCGGCGATAGATACGATTAAATATTCGGGGGGCGGGATATTCGCAAATCGGACGATACCGAGAGAAAAAATATTTTTGGCACAGACCCCGCAGGTTTTCAGAAAAGCTCTCATCAAAAAGGCATATTCAAAAATCAGAAGAAAAGCGACTGATGATTCAGAACTTGTGGAAAAACTCGGAAAAAAAGTAAAAATCACGCCTGGCAACGCGAAAAATTTTAAGCTCACAACAAAAGACGATTTGAAACTTCTTGAGTTCTGGCTAAAAAAATAAGTGAACCGCAGAACTTGTCCGGTTCTTGAACTGTATTAACACGGATAAACGCAGATTAAAGACCTGAAAATCTTTTTAGTTTTTTAACTTTTCCGTGTAATCTGTGCCATATAGTTAAAGGCGATGAAAATATGAAAATAGGTATCGGTTACGACATACACAGATTTTCAAAAAAAAGAAAACTCATTCTTGGCGGTGTGGAAATCCCATATAAAATGGGTCTTTCAGGACATTCAGATGCCGATGTCCTGATTCACGCCGTAATGGATTCACTCCTTGGTGCCGCCGGATTAGGTGATATCGGACAACACTTTCCAAATACCAACAAAAAAATCAAAAATATTTCATCGCTAAAACTCCTAAACAAAATCAAGCAAATGCTTAAAAATCAAAAAATGAAAATTATAAATATAGATACAGTAGTAATCGCCGAAGAACCTAAAATAATGAAACACTCTGCTAAAATGAAAGAAATAATCTCAAAGACATTAGACATCAAATCATCACGGATAAATATCAAATCGACAACAAACGAAAAACTGGGCGAAATCGGCTCAAAAAAAGGCATCGCGGCTTTTGCCGTCGCGCTTCTTTCCTAAATGAAAATAAATAACTCTCAAAAGATTTTTGTCACAACCTTGTTTCTCTGCCTCGCTTTCTCAAATAATATCGTGCACGACTGGTTCGTGGACTCCCGCACAAGAGATATTCAAACAACACTTCACAATCAAGTAATCAATAAAGCGGCGCCATCACCTATTCAATATAGAATTTTTGTCCATTATCTGGCAGAAGTTTTGATGGACGTAGGCATTGAATTTAGGGCGGCTTATCAGTTAATAAGAATTGTTTTTACATTTTCATCTCTTTATGCTTTTTTTATTTTTTTAATGCGGTTCTTCACCTGGGATGCCGCTCTAATCGGCTCATTATTTCTCACATCAGCACTTCCCCTTACCTACATCAGATATTACATGCAACCGATGGAGATGCCAAATCTCTTTTTTTTCATCGCTTCCTACATTATCATTCTAAAAAAGAAAGATTGGATGCTCGTTCCTGTTGTCATTGTTGCTATGCTTAACAGAGAGACGGCAATTCTTATAACTTTGGTTTATCTTTTTTTCAGATGGGGAGAAATAAAATTTTTACCGTTATTATTAAGGACAGTCATTATCGGCGGAGTGGCACTTGGAACTTATGCTTTTTTGAGAACTTTTTTTCAGTTAAAACCATACTACTCCGACCTTTATTATCTTGACTTCAATCTTTCTGACATCAGAACTTATTTGTATGCGGTCTTTTTGTTCGGGCCGTTTCTATTTACGGCGTTTTATCGTCTAAACTCCAAACCGCTATTTTTAAAAAGAGCGGCGCTAATGCTCCCGTTTTTTCTGATAATTCACTACACAATGACTATAATGGTTGAACCGCGGCTATGGCTCCCCGTGTTTCCGCTCGTAATCGCTCTCGGACTTTATAGTTTTGTCCCCGAGAATATGAAATTAAAACTTGCAACCGAAAAAAAGGACGGCAATAAATACGACAAACTTATCTACCTGGCGGCGATTACAGTTTTTATCGTCGGATTTTATGCATTTTTTTCTTGGTATGAAACAGCGCATTTGAAAGACAGAGCGCTCTTTTTAAGAAAAGACGGGATTATTAATTCAGCAAAAAGATATCTCGCGGGAGGTTGGAAAGAAAAAGCCGGCGAAGAATTGAAAAGAGGGTTGGCTGTTGCGCCAAACTCGGACGAGCTCCATTATCAACTCGGCATTCTTTATGCTTATCATTTATACGACGACTCAAAAGCACTTGAACACTTTCAAAAGTGCCTTAAACTAAATCCATATCATCTAGTGTCCTGTCCCGCAAATACCTTTACATTTGAAGGGTAGGATTTGAGACGGATTCAAGAAACGACGAGTGCGGTGTATCCTCTGCGATACATAAACGAGGAGTGACGCAGAAGCCGTCCAAATAATACCCTTCCCGAAGGGCTGATGTCTTTTGTTCATCGTCGGCGTTGCTCGTCGCTTACATACCGCAGAGGGTATGCTTCGCTCCTCGCGCCTTGACGCT
>JBGFRZ010000071.1:0-9917 GCA_041694835.1 Ignavibacteria bacterium | reverse complement strand
TGGGTGAAATTTCTTTCAGATTTAATCATAGAGACGAAGACCTTTTTCCGACTATACTGAAGATGTTACAGCACACTCATTTTGATGAAAAATTAGTCCGAATTGTTTAGCCATTACCTATGATTATACCTTCGGAGAGACCGCTTTATATCGACTTAAAGTCCAAGCGAGACGCACACATCGCTTCGGTAAAATTTTGTCCGCGCAGATTGCAAGTGATTAACGGAGAGATTTATATAGGCGGGGAGGTTTCTTCCGACGATAAAAAATTGATTCCCATTGAATATAAAAACAACAACGCGCTCTTAATCCGATGGTAAGATTTAAATGAAAAAAGTTTTGATTATCGATGACACCGAAGAAACAAGAGACTTGCTTTATATGGCTGTCGTCGTCGCCGGTTTTTTCCCGCTCTGCGCCGAAGACGGAAAACGCGGCTTTGATATGGCAAAAAAAGAGTCGCCTCATTTAATCATCACCGATATGGTAATGCCGATACAAGACGGTTTTACGATGCTTAAACAATTGAAAAACGACGCTCAAATATCATCAATACCCGTAATTGTCATAACCACCAAAGCAAAATTGGAAGAGTTTTTAAAGAACGACCCAGGCGTCAAGATAGAACATTTTTTTGAAAAACCTTTTGAAGTTGACATGCTTGTGAAAAAAATTAAGGAGATTTTATTGTAATGAGATTATTGAAAAAGGCATTTTGCCACGGAAAACAATTTAGTCCACAGTCGATAGTCGATGGTCGACAGAATCTGTGGACTATGGTCCGTGGACCGTGGACTATGGACAGATTTTTTAACGGTCTCATAATGGTGCGGTTGCTTTTAATGACGCTGTTGCTTTGTCTGTCGCACAATTTTTCATCGGCGACAGATAACGCTATGGTAGAGACGATTTTTGTGGCCGGGGTCGGCAAATATATGGAAGGCGACCTTGCCGGAGCGTTTACATTATTGGAAGATAGTGTAAGACGCGCTCCCGACGATGCCGAAAAAAAAGCGTTTTTCGTCAAAGTCGGGGTGGAATTTGCAGGGCGGCAAATCAGTGTCGGCGATTATAACAAGAGCGGGGGAATCATTGAAAGGGTTTATAAACTTGACCCGGAGAACGAACAAATTTTAAAAATCAGAGAGCGCATAAGTAATTTAATTAAAAAAGATGCGAAATCAAAAATAAGTTTCGACACAAAGAGACCTCCGGCAGCAAAAGAAAATCATCTTGGAGCGGTGCGAAAATTATTGGCTACTGCCAGAGAGTCATTTAGTGCTGGTGAATATGTCCGAGTCGTTCATCTTTCCGAAGAAATTTTGGCTCTTGACCCCCGCAACGAAACGGCGGCGGAGCTTTTACAGAATGCAAGATTAAAATTGCTGGAAGCAAAAGAAGACCTCTTAAACGCCAGGGCAGAACTACTAAGCTCTTTAATGGACACAAACAATGATTTGAGGATACAAAATGAAACGTTGCTTAAAAAACATGCGGAACTTCGAATGAAGACGGCGGCGACGGAAAAGGCGGCAAGAAAAAATCAAGTTTATATGATCACGGCCGCGAGCATGTCGATTGCCGCGTTTTTTCTGGTATGGAAAATAAAGGCAAAAGCAATCGACAAAAATATCAACGCCGTCAGAAAAGTTCAATCAAAAATTTTAGAAAATGTTTCCCGTCAGACGACTAATCCTTATGAAATCATACACCCCAAGAGCGAGGCGTTGAAAAAATTGGAGTCGATCGAGTCGGAAATGTTTGCAGCGGATGAAAGGGAAATTAAAACCGCGTTTGGGTTGGTTGAAGAATTTACAAACTCACCTGAAGCGACCGCGCGGGCAAAATCGTGGGAACTTTTATTCAGATATTCCCCGCCGGATAGCATGAAAAAAATTGTGGAAATTATCGGAAAATGTTCCGACGATAATACAGCGGAACTAATGGATATTATTAATCAAAATATCACTGACAAAATCCCACGAGGTATTGTCGAAAAAATCTGCGCCATTATGATGGGATATTTGGACAGCGGCGATATCCAAATAAAAAAGCGGGCAATCAAAAATTTACGAGACATTGTCGATAAAAAACTTATAAACGACAATCATACTTGCGCCGAGATTAACTCGAAAATCAGGATGGTATCGCTGCAACATCAGATGGTGGTCAGATGAGTGTTATTAGAAAAATACTTCTATTCGAAGACGACGAAGAAATAACCAAGTTGATTGAATACGCTCTCTACCGCGAGCCGTCTTTTAAAATTGTCAGTTATTGCGATTCCGACGGACCTCTCGAAAAAGTAAAAAAGCACAATCCCGATTTGATAATTCTCGACCTCAATCTCCCGTCGGTAAGCGGATGGGATGTAATCAAAATAATTCGTCAAGACAAAACCTTGCCCTATATCCCCGTCATAATGATAACTGGTTATTACAAGTCATCTTGCGACATTGTCCACGCCCTCGAAAGTTTTCAGGCGGACGATTATATAACGAAACCCTTTTCTCCGGATATACTTTTGGCAAGAGCGAAATCTATCCTGAGACGAACAAGTGGAAACGCTCGAAAAATCACAAAAAACAACGACACATTAAAATTGAGAAAACTGACAGTCAACCATGAAACATACGAAGTTAAAATGGACGGACAAAAAATAGAACTAACTCCAACCGAATTCAAAATTCTTGCCTACTTACTCAAAAGAACGCCGGCGGTGTGCACGAGAGAAGAGTTGTTGGAAAGCGTTCATATAGACGCCTCGGATTATTTTTCCAGAACAATTGACAGACATATAACGGAACTCAGAAAAAAATTGGATAACTACGGAGAAAAAATAAAAACCGTCACCGGTGTTGGCTATAAAATCGAAAAATGAGCGACGAGATATTTGATTTAGAATTATTTAGAAAGGGCGACGAAAGTTTCTATAAGAAATTAGTCGAGAATTACGAGCAACGGCTCTATCTGTCGGCGTATAAAATACTGAAAAGCAAAGAAGACGCCGAAGATGCCCTTGTTTCTACATTTGTCGCGGCATACAGGAATAGAACGCGATTTAACGGCCGCTCGGAAATTTATACATGGCTCTGGCGGATTTGTTTTAATTTGTGTTATCATCGCTTAAAGAAAGCGAGGCAAAATTTCTTTTGCTCGCTCGACGAGCTGCTCTCCGACGGCAACGAGAATGCCTTTAAAAGCGGAGAAACGCGGGTATTGGATTCTTACGCAACTTCCGAAGAAAGCGAAAAAAATAGACGTTTAGTCAGAAGCGCTTTGTTGCGGTTAAAAAAAAAATACTTCCGAATAATTGTTCTTCGCGAGATTTACGATTATTCTTATGATGAGATATCAATCGTTCTGAAATTGCCGCGAGGAACGGTTATGTCCCGTCTGGCGCGCACCAGAGAAAAACTAAAAAAAATCCTTGAAGATATGTGTCCCCATCTTTCTAACACGCTGTAATCGGATGTTATTACCTTTCCAAAAATATTTTTTTTGACCGCAACCATTCTGTAACATTTTTATAATAAGCATTGTTGAAAAACCTTGCCACAGATGAACACTGGTGAACACAGAGAAAAAATAGTCAATAGTCCACAGCAAGGTCCACAGTTGATAGTCAATAGTCGACAGAATCTGTGGTCTATGGACCATCGACTATGGATTAATTTGTCTGTGTGCGTCCCCATTTTCTTCAGTCGGTGAGGTGAAATATGTTATTTGAATATGTGCAGGAAGCACTAGAAAAGGCAAATTACAAAATTTTGTTTTTTTTATAGCTTCTCAGTCTGTCTTTACCCAGCGGGCTATGACCCGCTCATCTCGTTCCTTGGCACGGCGTTCAGGCTTTTGGGGACTCCCATCCCAATGAACGTAATAATCGAGGAAGATAACGAGAAATGATAATGAATCCTGAATTTGTCCTTTATGAAATTTGCGATTCTCGGACATGTCCACAAGTCTGTAGCATAACCATCAGACATCGCTCCGCGCAAAAGATATCGTTCCAGTATCGATTTATTCCGAGTGGACATTCGGGATGGTCTGTCAGATGCAGGCTTGGTCTTGATTCCTTTTACTCTTTTTTTAAGGTAGGTGGATTTCCATCGGCGGACAGAACGTCGGTCGACTTTAAGCTTCTTTGCAATGTTTACTGGTGTAAATTCATGTTCAAACAGAGAGACAGCCTGTAAACGCCTTTGTTCCAATTGGGCTGGACTGCCATATGATCTCATATCGTGCTTCCAACTTATAGTATAGGACATTATTTAGGTGATTGTCAATAAAGTTTTGAATCCGCTCTCTTAAAATATTGTTCCTTATAAAAAAGGGCGGTTGTAAAAAATTTGGCGCGCTATAGAAGTACGTTATTGTGCTATAATACAAGCATCCATTGGGAAGCGAATTTGAAGGGTGAATAACCTTCTTGCCGCAGAAATAGTTTCCAATTGCCCACTATTTGATATACTTGTTGCCAGAGGAACATCGTCAGATTATATTTTACCGAATGTTTAAGCAGAGAAAGTGGATTAAAAAATATCTGAAAATAGAAGGGAAATTAAGCGTAATTCTGTATAAAATAAGTTCGAACTTCATCCACTTGGGGGAGTTTTTGATTCTTCCACCGCTCTTTCCGTCGGAGAAATTTGATATCTTGGCTTTCAGACCAAAAACAATTCGCAAAATATAACACCCCGTCTTTTTTGGAAAAATCATTAGAGATTAATTCCTCGTTTTTTCTCATACCCTTACCAGGTGGCGTATTTATAAATTGGCAAAATAATAGTGAAAAAAACCTTGACTTTGACAAGATATTTCATTATATTTTTATTGTAAAGATTGGAATAATTCAATTATTTAGAATAGATTGATTTTGAAGCCCACCCCTATGGATAAGGTATTTACTACATATCAGATAGCGGCGATGCTCAATGTTGACATCACAACCGTAATAAACTGGATAAACGACGGCAGGTTAGCCGCCTATAAGACACCGGGGGGGCATCGCCGTGTCAATATTTCCAACTTAATCAGGTTCCTTAGGAAATACAAAATGCCCATACCGGAAGATTTCGCAGACGATGAAAGAAAATTTGCGCCAGCGAAAAAAATTCTTATAGTTGATGACGACAAAGAAGTCATAGAATATATCGGTCGGGTCATAGAAAGATATTTCAGCGAAGTAAAAGTTGAGTTTGCAATGAACGGTTTTTTGGCTGGAGAAAAAATTGCCGCCTTTAAGCTGGACTTGATAATTCTTGACATTAAACTGCCTGGCATAGATGGCTTTGAAGTGATGAAACGTCTTAAAAAAGGAAAGAAGATGAAAATACTTGCTATTACGGGCTATCCATCCGCCGAAGTAAAATCAAAAATTCTTGATGCCGGCGCTATCGAATATCTTGTAAAACCTTTTGCTCCAAAGGAAATCTCTGAAAAAATCAGAAATTTACTCCAACTTAAAAAAAGGAATAGTGGAAATAAATAATACAAACGCACTAAATAATTTGACGAAAGAAAGACATTGTAGTTGCTCATTTATGAGCAATTTTAAAGATGCCGCTCAATCGGCAACTACAAATAACTTGATGCGTTTATATTAGATTATGAATACCAATAACTTTATAGAGCGAACGCTGTGCGGGTTCTTGATTCCAAACGAGGCGGTCCTATTTTTGCTCGGCTTGCTTTTTATAGTAATGGGGACATTTATTTTGCTTTATCCGAGGATTAAAAGCGAGTATGAACTCAGTAATATTTTATATTTGTTCGGGCTGTTTAGTGTTTTTCATGGCGTCAAAATTTCGGCGGACATGTGGAATGAGATATTTCGACGAAAGGTCATCACGGATTTTATTGTATGGTTGGGTCTTCTTATCTCATATATTTTTCTTTTTGAGTTTGGACGCCACCTTATTAAACTGATACTGAAACAAAAAAGACGGGGAAAGTTCATTGTCAAATTTCTTAATCCATTCCTTGCGCCAACTCTTTTGGTTATGGTTTTTTTGGTGAAGTTTGCAATTACTGACACTATAGAGTATCACGGAATCTGGGCGAGGGTATTTCTGGGTATTCCCGGCGGGGCGCTTGCAAGTTTTGGGATGCTCCTTTATTTTAAAGACAACATTCAAAAATTTACTTTGTTCAACATTAGAAGATATTTTTATATTTTTTCCGCTAGCTTTCTGTTGTATACAGCGTTATCCCTGATGGTTTATTCTCCTGATATAAGACACCATTATTTACTGCCGTTTCGCGAAGTACTTTTTATCAACTCACGGGCATTTTCGGTAGATTTCTACAGATTGATAATTGTCGGTTTTATTTTATGGTCGGTCAGCGGAATAATGAAAATTTTCATACTTGAAAAAAATTTTAAACTTGCCGAAAGCAAACAATTGCTTAAAAACCGTCTTGAAGAAGCCGAAAAACGTTACGCAGACATCGCCGACAATTCAAACGATATGATACATACGGTTGATAAAAACTACAGAATTCTTTTTTCAAATAAAACCGAACGAGGGAAACTCGGATATACCGAAGAAGAACTACTCGGGAAAAATGCATTAGAGACCCTTTATGCTCCTGAAGTGCGCGAATTGATGAAAGAGAGTTTTACTCAACTTATAACCGAAGGCACATCCTTCGTGCCCGAAACGACACTGCTTAAAAAAAATGGCGAAAGGATATATGTTTCTGCAAATGCAATCGCGGTCTATGATGAAGCGGGAAACCTCGTAAGAAAAAGGACGATACTTAAGGATTTGACGGAAATAAAAAAAGTAGAAGAAGAAAAAAAAGAACTTGAACGGCAAATGCTAAAAAATGGGAAACTCACCTCTATCGGCAAACTTGCAGCAGTTATCGCGCACGAACTAAACAATCCGCTTACAGCGATACTCGGATTTACCAGATTAATGAAAGAAAGTTTAGAAGGTAAAACTATCTTTGCCGATGATTTGAATAAAGTCGAAACCGCTGCTATCAGATGTCAGCGCGTTGTGGAGCAACTGCATTTACTTTTAAGAAGTCAAAAGATGCCTTTTGGCATTCTCAATATCCCGGATGTTTTGAAAAACACAGAAGCACTTCTTAAATTACAACTCCAAAATCACAACATAAAAACCATATTAGAAATCCCTCGCGAAACAATCTATGTAAAAGGCGATGAGTATCAGTTGAGCCAGCTTTTTACGAATCTGCTCGTTAATTCAAAAGATGCGATGCCAAAAGGCGGCACTCTGACGATTTCCGTGCAAAAGATGAGCGTCGGAGAGTTATTGACAATAACAGAGAAGAAGTTGTTCAGAGCAAAAAAGGAGATGTTTTCAGATGAGAAAGAATTTGCCGTAATAAAATTCTCAGATACCGGAACCGGAATGGACGAGAAAACAGTCAGGCATGTATTTGATGAGTTTTATACTACAAAAAAGCCGCACGAGGGCATTGGATTGGGTCTTCCAATTTGCCAAAATATAGTCAGTCGCCACGACGGATACATTGATATAAGCAGTGTTTACGGAAAGGGGACTACTGTTACGGTGATGCTTCCGATAAGTATGATATAAAAGCCATTAACCGCGGAGTTCGCAGAGAATGCGGAGAGATTAGCAAATAGCGGATAGAGCGGTGAAAAAATCATAGGAACAGATTTGCTCCACTTAAAACCTGATTTTTATCATAGGAAGAAAATATGAGTTACAATATTCTTGTCGTAGATGACGAGGAACTGATCAGAGACCTTTTAAAAAGAATTCTTGAAAACGACGGATACACCGTAATCGCGGTTTCTTCCGCTGATGATGCTCTTGAATCTCTGAAACAAAATGACATCTCGCTTATTTTTTCCGACATCTTTATGCAAGGAAAAAGCGGTATGGAACTGCTTAAAATCGTCAAAAAGGAATATCCTTATATACCCATTATTATGATGACGGGTTACGCCAGCATTGAGACAGTAATTGAGTCGTTAAAAATGGGAGCGGAAAACTACATATTAAAGCCCTTTGAAAATATAGAAATCTCTAATACCGTTAAATCCATTTTGTCCAACATCGACTCAAGGGTCTATACTTATCTGCAGGAAATTTTTCTGCTTCTTGTTCCGATAGCCGAAAAATATGTAAATGGCAAATTAAAAGAACAGGACTACTTAAACGAAATACTTAATGTGTTGCTTAAATCCAAAGATGCGGACAGCGGCTCAATTATGCTTTATAATGATGTTAAAAAGGAGCTCGAAATCGTGGCTCAAAAAGGACTGAATGCGAGTGCTGGAACAATAATTCCGCTAAATGGTTCCGTCGCAAGTTATATTGTAAAAACACAAAAGCCAATTATGATTAACGGCAAAGCATCGCTTCTTGAGCAATTTACTTTTGTTAAGGACAGAGACGATATAAAAATGTCAATGGTTTTGCCACTTAAAGTCGGCGAGAAAATAATCGGTATAGCAAATATGAACATCAGCAAAGCCAACACAAGAAAATTTTCCAAAATCGACGAGAAACTTCTTGAAACATTTTCAACTTATGTTTCATTTGCGATTTCAAACTACCTTGCGGCAAAAAAACTTATGGAATACAATCAGTTAAAATCCGAGTTTATCTCATGTATTAGCCACGAATTAAGAACTCCGATAATGTCTATAAGCGGCGCTCGCGAACTCCTTGAATCCAGATTGCCAAAAGACGCTTCTTCAAAAAAAATGCACGAGATTATAAAAAGAAATCTTGAGAGAATGATGAAACTTATTCAGGACTTATTGGATTTTTCCCGCACGGAAATTTCGGGCTGCAAACTCAAAAAAACCACAGTAGACATAACGGGACTTGTAAGAGATGTTATAGACGCTCAAGATGTACTTGCTAAAAATAAAAATATAACGATTCAAAAAGAAATTGAGGACGGCATTTCTTTATTCTGCGACGAAGAAAGAATCAAACAAGCATTTTCCAATATCCTTTCAAACGCCATAAAGTTTACCCTTGACGGGGGGAGAATAACGGTAAGTGTCAGAGGACAGAGAATAGAGGTCAGAGGTCAGGGGTTAGTAGCGGGCGAATTGCCATTCGCCAAATTTCGTGGGATAGCAATCCCACCGCTACATAACTCTCAAACTCCCGAACTCTCAAACTCCGTTGTCATTTCCGTCGCCGACAGCGGAATCGGTATTGATAGCAAGGAGCACAAAAAAATTTTTGAAAAGTTTTACAGAATATCAAACAATGTCACCGAGAAGGGTTTTGGCATAGGACTTGCCACAGCAAAAACTTATATAGAAGCCCACGGCGGCAAAATTTGTGTGGAATCCGCAGGTGCCGGCAAAGGTTCGAAGTTTACAATTATTTTACCCCGTCAGAAATTACACGATGATTGTCAGTATTAGACAGAAAATTTTGACTCGCAGTGAACAATCATAGAATATTTCTAATGGGATGAACCGATGGAATAGAGGACAGCAAATAGCGAATAGTGGCCAGTGGCCGGTGACTGTTGACCTGAGAAAACCAGTAATTGGTAATCGGTAACCATCAATCAGTAACGAACAACGAGCCACGAGCCACGAGCAAACTCCCAAACTTATCGTTGGAGGGAACAGTGGTTACAAAAAAAACCCAAATTTTGGTAGTTGACGACGAGGTGGACATAATTCTTGTTTTAAGCGAGTTTCTCGCGAAAGAGGGATTTAAGGTTTACACCGCTCACAAGGGGGACCAGGCGCTCGAAAAGATAACCGAGTTTCCCGTCGACCTTGTGCTTCTGGACATTGCGATGCCCGAGATGGACGGACTTGAAACGCTCAAAAGAATGAAGGAGTTGAAGCCCTCAATCAATGTCATAATGATAACGGCATACAGGGATGCGGAAAAAGTAGTAAAGGCGTTTCGCATGGGAGCGTATGATTG
>JBGFRZ010000079.1:0-10038 GCA_041694835.1 Ignavibacteria bacterium | reverse complement strand
TTTGTTTTCGTCAGAAATATTATAGCAATTCCGGAGAGAAAATGCAAATGTTTTATCGTCGGATTTACCGACGAGAATTATTTCAAAGAACTAAAGAGGGTTTTTCAACGCTCTCATAATCTCAAAATTGTATGGAAAAACATCTTGAAAAATGGCAGTCAAAGATTAACGAAATTGTCCTTGGCGCAGGTGATTTGTCTGTAAAAATCGGAGGACAGAACGCATTGCCTTTTATTTATGAAGAAGGCGTCATTCCGAATTTTCCAAAAGTCGCCATAGAAATATCCGACGTTGCTCCCGAACACTGGCCCGCACCCTTAAAAAGGGAATGGCAGGATGTCTTTAATGACCCCGTTAAATGGGCGGTGAAATGTCAGGATTTAGGCGCTGAATTTTTGTGCATCAGGTTGACAGGCGCTCATCCGGAAGGAAAAAATAAAAGTGCTGAGGAGGTTGCAAAGACAGTAAAAAATATCGCTGATTCCATAGAAATTCCGATAATTGTATTAGGATGCGAATCTACGCAAAAAAATACCGAGGTACTTCCTACGGTAAGTGCTTCCATCAAAGGAAAAAACGCATTGGTTGGTATGGCCACAAAAGATAACTATAAAACAATCGCCATAAGTGCACTTGCAGACGGACACTCAATAATAGCAGAGACCCCTCTTGATATCAATCTCGCAAAACAACTCAACATTCTTATTGCAGACACCGGTTTTTCCACGGAAAAAATAGTAATGCATCAGACAACGGGAGCATTGGGCTACGGATATGAATACTGCTATACAATAATGGAACGAACACGGCTGGCGGGGTTAAGCGGTGATAAAATGATGTCTATGCCTATGATTAACTTCGTCGGTGTAGAGTGTTGGAAATTGAAGGAGTCAATTACTACTAATGAGGAAATGCCGTCATGGGGCGATTTTGAGAAACGCGGAATCTTCTGGGAAATCTGCTGTGGTTCGGGGTATTTAGAAAGCGGAGCGGACATCGTTGTAGTTTATCATCCAGAGTCTTTAAAAACTCTTAAAAAAATAATCTCCGATTTATCCAAGAAAACTTTATAACTTTAGCGATTACGGTTCTTTAAAGTTTTGTTGTAGAAGTGGGTTTAAAAATAGAACTACGAATTGAATGAATTAAACAAATAAAAACCTTCGTAAAATTCGTGTAATTCGTGGTTGAGTTTTACTATCAAATGAAAATACTAATATTTAACTCAAGAATAAACTCAATAGATTTTGCCGTATGGGAGATGCCGGAAGAGGTGTTGCTATTAGAAGGAAATGTCAATAGTATCGGAACGGAAAACTCTGTTATTACCATTAGAAAAAAAGACACCCCGCTCAGTAAAGCCATAAGAAAATCTTTAACTCACGAGGAAGCATTTGTTAACATAGTTGAGGTCTTAAAAAAGAACAATTTGTATGAAAAAATTGAAGTGGCCGGTCATAGAGTGGTTCATGGTATGGACTTTGACAAACCTACAATTATTGATGAAGCGGTGAAACAAAAAATCTACAAGGACATAAACATTGCTTTTATTCACAATCCTTACAACTTAAAAATAATCGATGCCTCAATAAAAGAATTTCTGACCATCAAACAAATAGCGATATTTGACACCGCTTTTCATTCCACGATGCCGGAAGTCGCATACAGATACCCGATTCCTGAAAGATTTTACAATGATTACAAAATAAAACGATACGGCTTTCACGGACTTTCTCATAAATACCTGCTTGAAAAAACCGCCCAATATCTTGATAAAACTGTTTCAGAAGTCAACATGATATCTTGTTATTTGGGAGATGGCTCTAGCATTACAATGATAAAAAGGGGGAAATCTACCGACACCTCAATGGGATTTACACCACTATCAGGGCTTATGATGACGACTCGTTCAGGGGATATATCCCCGTCGGTTGTAATCTATCTGCTTAAAATGGGATGGAGTATTGAAGATGTTGAGAGAATTTTGTTTAAGGAGAGTGGTGTTGTAGGGGTTTGTGGTGAAGGCGATGATTTAAAAGAAGTTGTAAAATTTGCTGTTCAAGGAAACAAAAGATGCAAACTTGCCGTTGATATGTTCGTTTACAGTATCAGGAAATTTATCGGGGCTTATTGGCTTCAGATGCCTGAATTAGACGCTATATCATTAACAGGTAAAATCGCCGAAGGGATTCCATATATCAGAAAAAGAATTTTTGAAAATTTAGAAAAATTTGGTATATTGATTGCCAATTTCAAAAATGATGAATGTATTCCCAAAGATTCAACGATAACTTCTGACGATTCCAAAATAAAGGTCTTTGTATTTTCCAGATCATCAGGAATCCTTCTGGCAAGAGAAACTTACCAAACTTTCGTTAGTATATGAACCAATTTTTTATTAATAATCACAACATACACAGATTCATGCTTAAACTTCTTTCGTCAAGAGCAATTTATGCTTTGAGAGAGGAAACTGGAAATTTTTATTGGGATCGCTACACTACTGAAACGGTTGGATTAATAAATATAGGCAAGTATCGTTCCATAACATCAATTAAACAATTTTTCTTCCCCGTGCAAGAGTTTTTATCTGACATTAAATCACATCCGTTAGCGATTGTCGGTCCCAAGTCATGCGATTTGCATTTACTTAATACTTCGGATAAAATATTTTTAGAAGGAATGTTTGCCGATGATTTCTATAAACACAAAAGAAGTGACGCTCTTATAATTTCATCCGATTGTACAGATTGCAAGCTCAGTTGTTTCTGCACTAAAATGGACATCACCCCATATCCCCAAAAAAACTACGACATAAATCTTTCTCCCATAAAAGAAGGGTACGTTGTAGATTGTGTTTCAAATATCGGCGAAGAACTCATAAGACAATCTCCCAATCTTTTCCAAAAAGCGATTGAACAACAACTCCATGAGAAAGAAAAAAATCGCAAAGACTTAACCGAAAAAGTAAAAAAACAAAATGAAAAATTCAAATGGGAAGAGCCATTGATGACTGTTGAAAAAAATATGGTTTCAAAACTTTGGAAAGATGAAATAGCAAAAAGTTGCGTGGAATGCGATGGCTGCAGATACGTGTGTGGAAGTTGTTATTGCTTTTTACTTGGCGAGACTAAAGATTTTTATAGTAAAATACGCACGTGGGATTCCTGCCAATCGGCGGGTTATGGCCGTGTAGCGGGTGGCGCCAACCCGAGAAAAGAAAAATTTCAGCGGTTACAAAATTTGTATAATTGTAAGATGATTTATCGAAAAAAAAACTTTGGAAATTATGCCTGTAGTGGATGCGGGAGATGTATAGAAGTTTGTCCTGCAAAAATTGATATACGGGAATCTTTACAACGCATAACGAATGACGAATGATGGATTTTGCTATGAGTTATTCGTCATTAAACATTCGTAATTTATATGAAAAAACATATTTATCAACCGATAGAATGTATACTTGAAAAAGTTATTGATGAAACAAAAAATATCAAAACTTTTGTCATCAGACCACTTGAACCTTTTAAGTTCAAAACAGGTCAGTTCGTTGAACTCGCGGTGCCGGGCATCGGCGAGGCGCCGTTTACGCCGTCGTCAAATCCTTACAAGACCGACTTGATAGAAATAACTATTATGGAAGCAGGATTTGTAACTGGAGTTTTACATAAGATGAAAGGCGGAGAAAAACTTGGAATTAGAGGACCTTATGGGACAAGTTATCCCGTAGAAAAATTTTTCGGCAAAGAAATACTTATTCTTGGCGGTGGCGTGGGGATGGCTCCTTTGAGGAGTTTTCTGCTTACGCTTCTTCACGATTTGACAAATTTCAAAAAAATTATTCTTGCTTACGGCTCCAAAACCCCCGATGATGTCGTCTATAAATATATGTTTCCCGAGTGGGAAAAAGAAAATCGTCTGGAGGTTCTTAAAAGTGTCGACATCTGTCCCGTAGATATTCAATGGGACGGGCAAGTGGGGCTTGTTACTTGTTTGCTCGACCATCTTAAAATGGATATAGTTCACAGCAGCATCGCAGTTGTCTGCGGACCGCCTGTAATGATGAAATTTTCAACTCTTAAACTGCTTGAAAAGGGTTTCGCACCTGCCAATATCTATCTTTCAATGGAAGCGAATATGTCATGCGGTTTGGGAAAATGCGGGCACTGTCAGTTGGGAGAGTTTTTTATCTGCAAAGATGGTCCGGTTTTCACTTATGAGCAGATAAAACATATACGCGACCCGTTTGTATGAGAGAGGTTGAAGGTTAAAGGTTAAAGAGTTTTGAATTTTAACCTTATACCTTGCACCTTTAACCTTCCCTGGAGGTTTTATGCTGAGAGCAAAAGATATAATGACTCAAGACGTCATAACCATCGGACCCGATGAAACGATTTACGATGCCGTAAATCTTCTCTATAATAAAAGGGTCAGCGGTCTGCCCGTGGTGGACAGCGAAAACAAACTTGTCGGAATAATAACCGAAAACGATGTCTTGAACCTTGTTTTCAGCGGCAATTCAAGAACGACGAAAGTTTCCGATGTGATGACAAAAAATGTGGTAAGTTTTTTGCCCGACTCCGATATCGACAAAATATCACTCGTTATATCGGAAAAGAAATTCAGGCGGGTAGTTATAGTCGATGAATATAATAAAGTAGTGGGCGTAGTCAGTCGGCACGACATAATAAGAATTATCCTGGATAATACATAATTAGAGGACAGTGGTCAGAGGTCAGAGTTCAGGGAACAGAGAACAGAGAACGGGGGACAGAGAAAAAACTCATCTCTCACCTCTCATCTCTCACCTCTGACCTCTGACCTCTCATCTCTATTCACTATTCGCTCGTTTTTTAAGAAAGTTATGAAAAAACTTTTAGTTGATTTGGAAATTTGCTATAAATGTAAAAAATGCGAAGCGGGATGTTCTTATTACTATCATATTCAAAACAACGGAATTGAAAAAGCGCTCGCAAAAGGTTGCCAATTTCTGATATGTCGAAGATGCGAAGAATCTTTTTGTATAAACTCATGTCCGAATAAGGCGTTGGAGAAAAACAAAAACGGTATTCTTGAAAGACACTCAATGCTTTGCACAAGTTGCAAAAGTTGTATGGCGGCGTGTCCTTTTGGCACCATTTATTCAGACATATTATCATTTAAAACTTCGGGATGCGATTGGTGTGTCGGCAGAAAAGATGTAGTTGCGCCAGAATGTGTTGATACTTGTCCCCACAAAGCGTTAAAATACACAGAAGTTACGGAAGATGTTGCAAACAATATATATGTTCTAAATGAGCACTTGGCGATAAAAACAATAGTTTGGGAGAAGAAGTAACATATGTTGAACTTTTTGTTTAATTTATTTATCTTTCCTGGTTTTGTTTTCATCTTAACACTAGGATTATTAACTTCATGGATTGACAGGAAACTGACGGCACTCGTGCAATGCCGCGTGGGCCCTCCATTCCTTCAACCGTACTATGATATAAGAAAACTTTTTGCCAAAGAAATAACGGTTCCTAAAAATGCATCGTACTGGATATTCGTCGGAAGCCCGGTAGTATCTATGTCGGTAGTCACTATCGTAGCAATGATTTTGGGAATGGCACTAATGGGAATGAGGACTTTCAATGGCGATATTATACTTCTGATATATCTTCTTATGATTCCGCCAATTATGCTAATTCTGGGCGCTCTATCTTCGGGTAATCCTCTGTCGGTCGTTGGTGCTTCAAGAGAAATCAAACTTCTGCTGTCCTATGAGTTTGTTTTCATATTGAGTATAATTACCGTGATATTAAGAACTAATTCTGTATCCATTGGTGATATTATAAACTATCAAAACATTCACGGCTCACTACTGTTTTCACTTTCAGGATTTATAGCGTTTGTTATAATGCTGACTGTTTCTATAGCAAAACTTGGGTTGGTGCCTTTTGATATAGCAGAAGCCGAAACAGAAATTGCAGGTGGCGTCTATATGGAGTATTCGGGGGCATTGCTTGCATTATGGAGAATTACCAAAACAATACTACTTGCAGCACTTCCAATGCTCGCTATCATCTTGTTTTTTCCGTCACAGAGTTTGCTCTTTTTCTTAAAATATCTTATAATCGTTGTGATTTTTACTTTGGTTAGAAATACAAATCCTCGTTTAAGAATTGATAGTATTTTAAAATTTTTCTGGGGTTATGGCGTGCCGCTCGGACTCGTTGCATTGTTTCTGGCGTTGCTTGGTTTGTAACGTTTTTGATTTTTCGGGTTTCTATGAACTTCAAAAAGGTCTTTGAAATTTTAATTAACGAATTTCAGAAAAACGGAATTGATTTTGCTTTGATTGGCGGACACGCTTTAAGTTTTGCCGGAGTAGAACGCATGACGGTTGATATTGATTTTGTTGTATTGTTGAAACAAGCGAACGCCGTCGACGACATTATGGAAAAATATGGCTATCGGGCCTTTCATAAAACGCAGGATGCGGCAAATTATTCGTCTCAACTTGCCGACTTTGGCGATGTGGATTTTTTATTCGCCAATAGAAAATATGCTTTGGAGATATTGAAAAGAGCGGAGACGAAAAAGATTTTTGGATTCAAAATAAAAATCGCAAGACCCGAAGATTTAATAGGGCTAAAAGTTCAGTCAAGTTCCAACGACCCCCGGAGATACCATAAAGATATGGCCGATATTGAAGACATTGTCGCGAATATCAAAAATCTGGATTTAGAACTTGTGAGAGAATATTTCAAATTATTCGAGAGAGAAAAAGAATTTGACGAAATTTTGGCAAGAACGAAATGATACTTTCAGAAGTTGAGAAAAAAGAGATGCTTGAAGACGGCCGAAATAAAGAACGGATGCTGCATTTCAGAAAAGGCCGTCACGCTCATAAAAAAATGTCTTTTGAAGAATACATTGATTGGCTTCAAGAAATGCGGGGGATTTGTCGAACAAATACAAAAAAGAAATTCTTTGTCTATAAAAATGTAAAAATATAAGGGTTTATGAATCCGAAACATATTACAAAATCTTTATTCGTCTTTCATGCGGCAACAAGTCCTTGCAATAATTGTGACATAGAAATTCTTGATTGCCTTACGCCAAGATACGACTTAGAGAGATTTGGAATACAACTCGTGGGAAGTCCTCGCCATGCTGACATATTGCTCGTTACAGGAGTTCCAAATAAAAAAACCGCAATAAAAATTAAAAAGTTATATGAGGCATCGGCTAAACCATGCTTTGTAGTAGCGATAGGAGCATGCTCGTGTGGACTGGGAATTTTTCATGACTCCTACAACGTTGTTTCGCCGCTTGACAAAATAATTCCGGTGCATGCATATATCCCCGGCTGTCCTCCGAAACCAGAAGCGATGATTGCTGGAGTTGTAAAGTTAATAAAGGTTTTGAACAATGCGACTTGACGAAAAAGAGAAAAAAGCATTGAAGTTTGCTCTGGAAAAATTTGAGGGCAAGGCGTATATTTTTGGCTCAAGAAACGAAAAAGAAAGAAATGGCGGAGATATTGACCTTCTATTAGTCCCCGAAAAAGCGGTCAATCCGGTTAAATTATCCCTTGAAGTGCAAAAAAAATTTTTTTCTCAATTAGAAGAAGACATTGATGTGGTCGTTTATGACGGGGGAGAGTTTTCCAAGGAAGTTTTAAGAAATGCAGAAAGAATTGATATTAAAGGAATTTGAAGATGTAAAAGGTGCAGCCCGACTTCTTCAAGCATCTATTGATAAATTTCAGTCATATAATCCCAATCATTCGTATACGCCGGAAGAAATGGAGTACTACGATTCTCTTTCGTTTCGGTTTGAGAAGGTTGTTGAAATTGTTCTTAACTTTTACAAAGGACTTGAGATATTTCTTTATTCTAAGTCGAGCGAGACATTAAGAAATCTACTTCTGGTGATACAGAAATTAAATCTTATTGATGAGATAGAATTCTGGATGGAGGCAAGAATCCTGAAAAACAAGATAGTCCATACATACGCATCTGAAAAACTCAAAGACCTCTATGAAGAGATTAAAGACAAAAGTGTAAAAATATTTTTACGGATAGAAAAAATCTCGCTCTATTTGGAAACTTATAAATGAATAATTCATGAACAGTGCAATAGAAAAATTATTGTCCGAAAAATCCGACAGGATAATAAAAGCGTTCAAAAAAAACGAGCGAAGATATTACGTTGAAATAAACAAAGAAGTTCTCTATGAGATTGCAGAGTATCTTTTCAGACAACTTGGTTTAAGATTTTCAATCGCAACGGGCGTTGATACCCGGGAAGCATTTGAAATACTTTATCATTTTTCTGACGACAAAACAGGCGCGTTTATAACCATCAAGGTTTTTTTAAAAGACAAAAAAAATCCTGAAATACAGTCGCTGACTCCGCTCGGCAAGGCGTTTGACTGGATAGAGAGAGAAATCCACGAGATGTTTGGCGTAAACTTCATTGGACACCCGAACTTGAAACGGCTTTTATTGCCGGACGACTGGCCGGAAGGCGAGTATCCTTTGAGACAAGGAGATAGTAGGTAGTATGTAGTAGGCAGGGTATTGGGAATACCTCATCCCCTTACTGCTTCCCCTTTTTTTTGACATCCGTTCCCTACATACTACCTACTACATACTACATACTGATTTTATGGAAAATAGAACAATTATCCCAATCGGGCCATATCATCCTTTGCAGGAAGAGCCGGAGTTTTTCCAACTCCATGTTGAAGGGGAAGTGGTTAAAAAACTTGATATTGAAATCGGTTACAATCACAGAGGAATTGAAAAACTCTCCGAGTCAAAACATTTTGACCAGGTGACGTTTTTAGTCGAAAGAATTTGCGGAATCTGTTCTACAAGTCATCCTTTTGCTTATGTAAACGCCGTTGAGGATTTGGCGGGAATTGAAATTCCGACAAGAGCAAAATATATCAGGACGATAATCGGCGAGTTGGAACGAGTTCACTCGCATCTCTTGTGGCTGGGTCTTGCGGGGCACTTTCTCGGATACAACACTGTCTGGATGTGGTCGTGGAAACATCGCGAGACCCTCCTCGACATTCTTGAAGAAATTTCGGGCAATCGTCAACACTATGCAATGTTTAAAATCGGAGGGGTAAGAAGAGATATCCCTGATAACGGTCTCACAAATTATATAGCCGAAATCAAAAAACTGATTCCCGTTCTTGATATGTTTAAAGGAGCGGTAATGGATGACCCAACTATACATTCAAGAACAAAAGGTGTCGGAGTGCTTACAAAAGATGACATACTAAATTACTGCGCCCTTGGTCCGACGGCCCGCGCTTCGGGAGTAGATATAGATGTGCGAAGAGACGAACCCTATGCAGCATATCCTCTTGTCGACTGGAAAGTGATAGTATGCGAAAACGGCGATATTTTTGATAAACTTATAGTCAGAGTGCTTGAGATGTATGAATCAATCAAAATTCTTACGCAGTGTTTTGAAAAACTAAAAACCGTCAGTGGTGAAATAGATGCATGCGTAAAAACAATACCGCCTGGCGAAGGAATAGGCCGCCACGAAGCGCCCAGAGGCGAGGTGTTTCACTATGTGCGTTCCGACGGGACCAACAGACCCGTCAGACATAAAATAAGGGCGCCAAGTTATATGAATGTGCCGACGAATGAAAAATCCACCCTCGAGCAGACGGTCTCGGATGCTGCAATCTGCCTTGCTGCCGTTGACCCTTGTTACTGCTGCACGGAAAGAGTATCGGTCTACGATAATGGCAAAAAAATAATGAGTGGTGCCGAACTATTAAAATTATCAATTGAAAAAACCGTTGCTTTAAAAAAGGCGGCAGACAATAAATAAGGCTCTTCTCCAAATGTTGTTGTAACATTGGGTAAGGATTTTGCAATACCGCTATGATGTATGATGAGATTGTTGAAAAACCCATCTTTTTCACTTAAAGGGCAGTTTCTTAACGGTTAAAAGTTTCAATCAGACCGCAAAACTCCTCGCTTTGCTCGTCGGACATTGCGGTCTAAACGATTTCAACTT
>JBGFRZ010000046.1:0-10160 GCA_041694835.1 Ignavibacteria bacterium | reverse complement strand
AGAAAATTCAGAAATTGAAAGAACTGTCAGCAATTTTTCAAACATAAATTGCTAAACCTACCGGCTAAATGGCGCTGGCTTTGCTAAATACTGACTTTTTCAACACTCTCATTATACTAAATTTGGTGCACTTTGATTAGGTATTACCTTTTTTTTATTTTGCTCATGAGTGAGACTATTTGCTGTTTCTACCACCTTTTTCAAAGAAGTGATATCGTTTTTTGCGGTCTTCCAAATTGTTTCGTTGTTAATACTCGGATAATGATGAGTCAGCTTTATTCTAGTTGCTCTCATTTCTTTCCAGGGAATATTACTATTCTTTTCCTGAAATTCTTTCGGAATTCTCTCAACAATATCTCCGATTTTTATGATATTTCTCTCTACACCATCTATTGTTTTAGAATCCTTACAGTAGTCTTCAAAAGAGATAGTGGCTGCATATTTCTCTATTTTCTCACAACACTCTATTATATCATTCAGATAATCTTTTATTCTGTTGTTTTTATTCATAAAATCTCTGCCAATTCTTTCAATACTCGCTGTTCAATATGGGGTTTCATAGCACCTTTTTGAACCAAATCCACTTTATGGTCTAGGATATTACTTAGATATTCTTCTGCATCTAAAAAATGAAACATTCCAATTGATTCGTTAAATTCAACTAGTAAATCTAAATCACTGTCAACCTTCTGTTCATTACGGACATATGAACCAAAAACGCTAAGCGATTTGATTTTATATTTGTTAGTTAATTCTTGCTTATGTGAGTGTATGATGCTTTTTATCTCTTCAAGAGTTTTCATTTTTCATATTATAGTACCCCGCCTCCCCCACAATTCTTTCGGGAGAACTTTTCTTGTTTTGTGTTAAGTTCAACAAGGACTTCGATAATAGTTTTTTTTAATTCTGGCAGATCTTTTTTTATGATATCCCAAACAATATCATTTTTTATATCGGGGTATTCATGAGTCAACCTGTTTCTTAAACTCTTTATTTCGGCCCTATTGAATATTTTCATATTGTTTTTGAACTTCTGGCGATATTCTTTCCACAATATCTCCCATTTTGATTAAATTCCTTTCAACAATGTCTATTTTGTTTATTTTAGAAGTATATTCTTCAAAGGAAACATCTTTTACGGTGTTATCAATTCGGTCTATACAAAAAAGCATATCCTGAAGATATTCATTAGTATTTTTTTTCATATTATTACTGACACCAAATTTTCTAGAATATTTTTTTCAAATTCACCTTTAACTGCTTTTCTTGGAATAAGATCGACTTTTTGGTTTAAGATAGAAGTCAAAAAAGTTTCGGTTGCTATTAAATGAAACCCGCCGACGGGTTCGTTGAATTCAATTAAAATATCAATATCGCTTTCTTCAGTTTGTTCGTTACGCAAATATGAACCAAAAACTCCGAGATATTTTACTTTATATTTCTCTCGGATATCATCTCTGTAGAGCGCAACAATGTTTTTTATCTCTTCAAGAGTTTTCATAATGTCCGCCCGAAACTTCTTTTGTTGACGTTTTCCTGATCTTTGAACAAAATTACGCGCAACTCATCCGGCAACAGCTCTTTTAAATCCGGTTTTACTTCCATTAATCTTAGAAGGTCCGCATAGTCTTTTACGCGTTTGCTCTGGCGTCTTTCAGGTTCGACGGCCGATGCGATTTTGCTTTTGAAAACGTCTTCAATAGACGCTACGCGAAGTTTATACCCCAACACCTCTTTCTCAGAAGCGTGGTCTAAACATTTTTGCAGCTTCGGAGTAGTTTGTATCTGTATTCTTAGATCAGATTTTTCAGTGTATATGTTTATGCTACGCGGGAACTCTTTGACCTTATATCTTTTTCTTAAATCATCGACCAGCTCTTTAGTTTTACGAACAGCAATGACAATATCGAGATCAAGAGTCACCACGGGCTCGGTGTAAGCATTTACTGCAAGGCCGCCTATAACGCAGTAATCAATTTGTTTTTCTTTCAGAAGAGAAAAAAAATCATCTATGAAACCGCTTTTTGTATGAGTGGTTTTTTCAAAAAATTCTTTACCGGTCATTTTTCATTTACCTTTGTAATCCCTGTCTTTGACTAAGTCGCTGTCAAGCATTGCCATCACCGAGCCGGCCTTCTCTCTGGTGATGGGGAAGTTGCTTGCTTTTAGTATCCCCAAAATCCATTTGGCAACGTCATCCGAGTTTTTCCTATACGTATTTAGCGACGGCGGGAATCTTTTTGTTTTCTTCCGCCTTGTCCTGTGCGTAGTCCCAGACTTTAATGCAATCTGTATCAAGCGGTTTTTCGCCCCGCTTTATCCTGCGTTCGTTTTCGTCAATAAGGTCTTGCTCAAATAATTCGTCTTTTCTTTTGCGTAAATCTTTCATCGCTTCGTCAAAAGGCTTGCCCCAAAGTGTGTCATTCATTTTAACCGTCTTTTAGAAAGAAATTTTTTTATACGATAAGTCCAAATATCACTAGGACGAAATTTGCCCATAAACCAATTAGAGATAGATACATGAGAAACACCAAGTATCTTTCCTAGTTTTGCTTGAGATAATCCTTTTTCTAACCTGTAATTGTTAAGTTGTTCAATTAGCTTAATTTTCATAACTTTATTATATTTTAGCATATTTACAACCATCTTGTCAAGTCCTTTCCAAAAAATAGGATATAGTATCAATTCGAGCCACTAAAATGTAAGTTTTTATGCTCAAAAAACAATCTCAAAATTTGAGCAATTTGTTGTTTAATTGTAAAATTCTATGGTTATATCTCCACACATATTCAGCCAAATAAAGTGGCAAATAATAGGGCTTCCATTCATACTTGCAATTGTAACAACGATACTTCTGTCGTCGGATATTATATGCTTTGTTAAAAGAACATTTAGGACATACTATATTGTTTTTCATACCACCATTTTAACATATTTGGTGGCTTATAATGATACTATGCCCAACTTTTTTCTTTTTCCAGTTCATAAAGTTTTATATTTTTATACTTTTGTCAATATAAACTCTATGCCACAACTCAAGTATTAATAATGCCCACATACGATAGCCGTGGTCTCTTTTGCCTGATGTATGTTCTTCGAACAAATGTTCGAGTGCTTCTTTTCTAAAATATCCTCGGCTCAGCGCTTTGTCTGACAATACAACTTCTCTGAAATAATTTTTCCAATCGCCTCGAAACCATCTCCCGACGGGAATCCCAAAGCCCTGCTTGGGTCTGTTGATGATTTCTCCCGGCAAGAAATTTTCAAACGCTTTTTTTAAAATATACTTCGTCGTCAGTCCGCGAATCTTCCAGGAAGAAGGCAGAGAAGCGGAAAACTCCACAACTTTATAGTCAAGAAAAGGACTTCTCGCCTCAAGGGAATTTGCCATTGACGCGATGTCCATTTTTACCAAGAGGCATTCCGGCAGATATGTCATTATGTCGGTGTAGAATGTTTTATCAAGCACATTATCCGCTGGTGCATTCTTAAATGTTTCCGCAAGATAGGTGTATTGACTATTATACATTTTTTCTTTGAACATTTCAGAATATAAACTTTTTTTCGCTTCGTTGGTAAAAATGCGGTGCCAGTGGATATTTCTTATTTCTGGCGGTTCGGCGAGAGCAGAAAGCAGTCGCGACATATATCTGAAAACATTTTTTCCTTTCGTCGTTTCTGTGCGCGGGATTATGGACGCTATTTTTTGAGTAATGTTTTTTCCGAGAAGTTGAAAAGGCAACGAAAAATAGAGCGAACCTTTCATTGCTTTATATCTTAAATATCCCCCGAATGTTTCGTCGCCGCCGTCGCCGTTGAGTGCGACCGTAACATGTTTTTTCGTCTCGTTAGACACGATATACGACGGAAGAGCGGAAGAGTCGGCATAGGGTTGTCCATAGTACCAAACGATTTTTGGCAGGAGTTCTATAAAGTTTGGCTTGACGATAAATTCGTGATGTTCCGTCTTAAAATGTTTTGCGACGATTTTTGCATAGTGAAGTTCTGAAAAATCCGCTTCTTCAAATCCGATTGAAAATGTTTTGACCGGCTTAGACGACAACTCGCTCATTAATCCGACAACTATGCTCGAATCGTGGCCGCCAGACAAAAACGCTCCGAGAGGGACATCCGAAATCATACGGAGTTTTGTCGCCTCTCGCAATAATTCTCTTGTCTTAATTAACGCATCGTCAAAAGATAAATCTGTTTTTTTTCTGTAATCAATAGACCAGTATTTTTTTGTTTCTATATTTCCGTTCTTGTCGCAGGTGAGTGTATGTGCGGGGAGAAGTGAAAAAATATTCTTAAAAATTGTTTTTGGCGATGGGATATACTGATAAGTGAGATATAAATCGATTGCCTCTAAATCAATTTCGGGAGTTCGTCCGAGATATTCAATAATTGCTCTAATTTCCGACGCAAAAATCAAATTTCCATTTTGCAGAGTATAGTAGAGCGGCTTTACACCAAGGCGGTCTTTTGCTATGAAAAGTTTTTGTTTTTTTTCATCCCAAATAGCAAAAGCGAACATCCCCCTCAAGTGTTCAACACATTTTTCGCCATAATCCTCATACAAATGTAAAACGACTTCCGTGTCTGTCTTCGTTGAAAATTTATGTCTTTTCTCTAAATTGGATTGCAGTTCCTGAAAATTATAAATCTCTCCGTTCATGACAAGCCAGAGTGTTTTGTCTTCATTGCTAATCGGCTGATGGCCTGTCTCCAAATCAATAATCGCCAATCGCCTCATCCCCAAACCGAGATGGTGACCAGTGGCTCGTACCTCGTGGATGGCAACCGGTTTAGCGCCGCAAGGCGGTGCGGCTGCTCTTGTGTTCTTGTGCTCTTGTGCACTAATAAAGTATCCTTCATCGTCGGGACCGCGATGCCTAACAACTTCGCACATCTTCCGAAGGATTTTTTCCTCGACCGTCTTATCGCCGCCGTAATTATAAATACCAACTATCCCGCACATGCATTTTCACCTGTGATTTTCCCAAACAGATAACTAAAATTGTTTTGGGTATAGTATCAATTCGAGCCACTAAAATGTAAGTTTTTATGCTCAAAAAGCAACCTCAAAATTTGAGCAATTTGTTGTGGTTATTTATCTTGCAACTGTTCAATGTATTTGAGCACAGATTTGTTCTCCGCTGAAATTGATAATTCAAAAATAATTTTTCGAAGTTTTCGATAATACTTCTGCAATAACTTAATGACGGGGACAGGGATATAACTCAAAATATACCAAACAAATGCCGCACCTTTTAGCGGTGTCTGATTCAGATATTTCCTTGCCTCTTTGCCGAAACCATTCTTCAAGAGTATAACCGCCTGATTGTAAAAGACGTTATTTTTCAATCGCCGTTCCACTTCAGGTGGGGGCGACGCTGTTTTTAATGCAGTTAAAAAGTCCTCAATTCCTTTCTCCCACTTAAGTGTCAGGCTCGCCGGGTCTTTTGTCAGCGAATGAATTCTATAGACGGACAACGGCTCAGCGATATAATTGACTTCGCAGTGTTTTAAAATTTTTACATACAACTCCATATCCTCCAGATGGCTCATATCTTCGCGGAAATAACCAGTTTTTTTGATTACATCGCGCACAAACGCCACATTTGTCGTCACATAAGGCAGCCAGTAGTTTGAAATTGCCATATAAGGTGGTAGTTTACCAGTTGGAATTTTTCTGCCTTTATCAAAAAATTTTCCAACTATTATATCATTTTGCATAATGTATCCGTTAGAAAAGATAAATCCTGCATTAGGATTTTTTTCAATAAGTTTTGCAAATTCTTCCAGTCGGTTGGGCAACCACAGGTCATCTGAATCAAGAAAAGTAACAAATTTTGCTTTTGATTGTTTAACTGCGAGGTTTCTACAGTAGTATTGACCGTGATTTTTTTCAAGTTCTATGAAATTCCAGTTCTTTTGCCCGGAGAATTCCTTGAAGACCATACAAGTTTCATCTGTCGACCCATCGTTAACGATAAATGTTTCACAATCAGCAAATGTTTGGTGTTTAAGCGAATTAAGAGCTTGTTTTAGTAATTCAGCCCTGTTGTAGGTGGTTAGTATTACAGAAAAAAACGGCTCTTTAGTATCCATTGTTTTAATTTTCTAAAAAACTTCACATCGTTAAAAATGCGTTGAGTTGTCTGTTTAGAGTAAATTGTCGCGATTATAAAAGCCATAAATCCTGTGATATTCTTTGTGTTTAATTTCTCTAAATACTGCCCAAATTTTCTTTTTCGCTCGAACTCCCTTGCAAATTTTAACATTTTTTTCCTGGCCGAAACGGAAAAATCTTTTGTTTCAAAAACCGGTTTGTCCATATTTGAATGAATTTTGTTAAGATAGTATTCGGGCGGATAAATAAAATGCCCGTTTTGTTTTATCCACTCAAAAAGTTCTGTTTTCGGATAAGGAATCAGATTAAAGTAAAACACATTATCAACCGGATATTTTGAGCCCAATTTTACCGAATCCATCACTTCTTTTTCCGTCTCACCCGGCGAGCCCACCAAAAAATACAAGTCGACAAAGTAGCCGATTTCACAGGCATTTTTTATCGCAGTGTCAATAGTTTCAACGGTTTCGTGTTTTTTGAGAATTTTCAGAATTTGCTCATTGCCGCTTTCTACCCCCAACCCGATGTATTTAAATCCAACGGAATACATTTTTTTTAAGAGTTCATAATCCACTTTGTCTGCTCGGATGCCGTTGGGCAAACTCAATATAAGATTTTTGAGCCCATTTTTTTCTATTTGTTCGCATAAACTTACAATACGTTCGCGGAGGAGCGAAAAATTGTCGTCGACAAAAGAAAACCTTCGATAGCCAAGATTATACCAATATTCAATCTCTTCGATGATGCCAAAAACATCCCGGAAACGAAATTTTTGTCCTATTGCCGTTTGAACAGGACAGTAAATACAGTCGTATGGGCATCCTCGCGAACTTACAATAGGTATAATTCTTTCAGAGATTGGTGAATTTCTTAATGGATAGTGTTCAAGTTCAAAATTGATGTATCTGGGGAAATTAAGTTTATTTAAATTTTGTATATAAGGCCTTTTTTCATTGACAAAAACTTCTCCGTTTTTTCTATAAATCAGTCCCGGAATTTTGTTGTAGTCTATACCCGAACAAAGGTCAATTATTGTCTCATCGCCTTCCCCGACGACACCAAAATCAATTTCAGGACAATCCTTCAGCACTGCTTCGGCAAGTGTGGATACATGGGGACCGCCACAGACAATTTTTATGTTCGGAAAAATTTTTTTTATCTGCCGAATAATGTTGTATGCATCGTTATGCCTGTATGTTGACAGCGGGATGCCGACCAATTCGGGGCTAAACCTGGATATTTCTTTTAACAAATGTTCAAGCCCGTAACCGAGAGATAAGTCAACCACTTTATAATCGACCTGATTGTCATATAACGTCTGTGCGATATAACCAAGTCCCGCTTTCAGAACAGCTCTTTTTTTAAAACTTGGTGCCTCGTGTGAAATTAAATTCGCTAAAAGTACTTTTTTATGTCGCATATTTCACACATCATGGTTTCTTTGCAATTATGGCAATAAATAATCTCGCGCTGTTTTTTGCGATAGTATGCTAATGACGGGAGAACCACAATGACAGTGCTTGGCAGAAACGGTGAATAATAAATGAATTTGAATATCATTATCAAAAAAGTGCTGACATTCTCCCATCTTCCTGACTTTCATTTTTTTGCCTCACCCTCACCAAGCAAAATATTTCACACCCGGAGTGACCCTTGATTTTATAATAAATTGCAATAGGCATCGTGACCGGAAAAGAAAACAATTGCGCCGCAAACCGTATCATTTTTATCGGAATTCTATAGACGTTTTTGTATTTCAACAACCCCTTAAGCATCATATTATGGCCATCGTCCTCTGAAATCAGTTTGTGCAAGGGTGTATCAGAGGAATTAACTCTTGCCGCAAAAAATTTAGACTTTAAAGCGGACACGGTTTTTTTTATGAGCACATCAAGTGGGATTCCCAACAACTGATTATATATATGTCTTACAGGAATAAAGGAATCTTTATATACAATGACATCAAACCCCTTGTTTTTCAAAAAAGATACCAGCGATACAGCGCTCCACCGAGTCAAATGATGGGGAGGATAGTCCCATCTCTCCCTTCGGTTAAAAAAAATTGGTCTATTATCGTTGGGCACATTGACAGTTAGATATCCGCCGGGGCTTAACATAGATGACGCTAAATCTATAAGCATGGAAGGAGCGTTGTGGTGTTCAAGGGTTCCGAAAAGAGTGATGATATCAAATTTCCTGCTTTTTTCTTTTTTGACAAAATCTTCCAAACTTACCACATGGACATCGTTCAGGTTCAACCTCTCTTTTGCAAGTGCAATCTGCCTTGGGCTGAAATCTATTCCAGTGCAAATGAAACCCGCCGAACGTGCCGCGCGTAAAAAATTGCCGAAACCACAACCAACATCCAGCAATTTTAGTCCTTTGGTTAGTTTTAAATCAAAAAACGGCGCCATTCTGTAGTTGAGTTTTTCGGTGGAAGGGTTCTCGGCTTCGTCGTAAAACTCGCACTTTTCGTACCAGCCAGGTCCAGGATTTTTCATCGGGTCAGAGAATTGGACTTCACAAACCGGGCAGATGTAAATTTTATACTCGCCGCCAGCGATTGAGTCGGTGTATGTTTCAACTAACTTCGGTTCAATTTCTTCTTGACAGACGGGGCATTTCATATATTTACCGATCGCTTTATTGCAGTACCGGAGATAACTTTTTTGAACATATTCTGTATCACTCTGATAACGCCGCCATAAAAACCGACTAATGAATTTACCAATCCATATTTAAATAAAAGCGGGAAGGTTTCGGCGGCGCACTTTATCTTTCCATTTTTGAGCATTACATACATAGAAAATGTCAGACTGTTTATTGCTTTTCTCTTGAAGTTATTACTTAAATATACTTTATCAGTTTCTATTGTAAACGCATTCCGATTTTCTAACAATTCTGCTAATTTTTTAAGAATATTAAATATAACAATATTCAGTTCGTAGTTTTCAATAGCACGTTTATAGGCATTTGTGGCAATTTCTTCTCGTTTTGCAGGATTAGAAAGATAATACTTCACCTTTTGGAGCAATTCTTCTTTATTACAAAAAACATCTATTTCTTTTCCCGATATGAACAATGTGTCTAAAGATGGAGAATATTCCGAAAGACAAAATGATTTAGTAAGGGCAATCTCTATTGGTCTGCCATTATTTTGTTTCATTCTGTTTAATAGCGGTTCGTCATAGTTGATCCAACTTAATTTGGCTATCTGGGTAAAATTAAGATTTATTTTACTCCTGCAATAATACTCAGAGATTTTATCGCCTGGTAGATAACCATTAATAGTGCCCTGTCCAAATGTTTTTACAATAATTCCATTATCCATTAAGAATTTTATATATTCTTTTCTGCCTCTTTTACGCATATCACCTATAAAACAAACATCAATATCTTTTTCAACCTCGACAGGATATAACTTATTGCTAATAACTGTTTCGATATTTACTATAGATGGAATCCCTAACCTTTTATATGAAGAAACAGCCAAATAATCCGAGGTGACTACAGCACTGGCTGTTTGAGAATAATATTTGCTGTAAGATTCAAAATAACTTGCGTCATCATTGAACCAGAAAACAATTTTTGTTTTATTCTTTAAGGAATTGTAAAATTCAACGGACAACTGATATTCAGTGGCATAAGGACAGCAAATCAATATATCTATTTTTTCGCGGGAAATCGTGTCTGCTATATGTTTCTCCGTGTGTTTTATTCCATTCTGATGGCAATGCTCGGTATAATTCAGCAAAAAAATCTTTTTGATATGTTTTTTCCACGGCTCAAAACGTTCACAATAGCCATAATCGTCCGTGGGGTATAGGACAAGCACATTTTTATCCAGGAAAAAACTTGTATTGTTGTTTTGCATGATTGTAACGACTATATTAAACTGGGTAATTGAGTAAGATTTGGACTAAAAATAGACATTTTTATATAATGTTTTCCGAGTGAAAATACAAAAACCGTACGCTATAGCGAACAGCACTCGGAAAAGTTATGCATTTTTTAGGCAATACCGCTG
>JBGFRZ010000081.1:0-10249 GCA_041694835.1 Ignavibacteria bacterium | reverse complement strand
AGAAAATTCAGAAATTGAAAGAACTGTCAGCAATTTTTCAAACATAAATTGCTAAACCTACCGGCTAAATGGCGCTGGCTTTGCTAAATACTGACTTTTTCAACACTCTCATTATACTAAAAGTTGCGCCTTTCACGAAATTAAAGCAGTCGCAAAAATCACCCTCTCCACTAAAAAGTGGGCAAAAAAGGTAAGTTTATGATAAATTCAGAAAGGTTGCTCGTCGGTAAAATTGGCAGGAGGGCAAAAAGAAAAGTAGTTTTAAGATTATCCGACGACAAAATAATTTCGTGAAAGGCACAGCAATAATAGATAGGAGTAATTTTTATGAGTGAAAAAATGTATATAGCAGGTGAATATCTTGAAAAAAATCCAACATGGCACATTGAAGATTCCCCTTGGAAAGCCAAACAAATCCTGAAAATTATTACTAATAATAGACTTCAGCCGCATTCAATTTGCGAAGTTGGTTGTGGCGCCGGAGAGATACTTCATCAGCTGTACCTTCAGATGCCTGACGATGTTTCTTTTGCAGGTTATGAAATATCGCCACAAGCATTTGAGCTTTGCCAACAGAGAAAGAAAGATAGATTACAATTTTATTTGAAAAATTTAATTGAAGATGAAAAGACATTCTTTGATATGGTGTTGGCTATTGATTTACTTGAACATGTTGAAGATTATTTGGGTTTTCTGAAGAAACTACGTGAAAAGGGTTTGTATAAGATATTTCACATTCCATTGGACCTATCACTACAAGCGGTTCTCCGGAGTTCTCCAATTCTTAAAGGGCGACAAAGTGCAGGGCATATTCATTATTTTACAAAAGAAACAGCGATAGCAACATTGATTGACACAGGTTATGAAATTATCGATTATTTTTACACTGGGAGTTCGATTGATTTGCCTGCTAAATCATTCAAGTCCTGGTTAGCAAAATTTCCCCGAAAAATGATGTATAAATTAAGCAAAGATATGACAGTCCGGGTGTTAGGTGGATATTCTCTTATGGTGCTTACAAAGTAAAAAATGTAGGGTTTGACGAAATTAGGAACAAATTGAAACAATTCAGTGTCTTTTAAAAATCATCCGGGAATTCTTGAAACGTCAAAGGACGACATCGCCGCTCGGGTTAATCCGGGGTATCTGAAAGAGTTGAAAAAAGTTTAATAATTTAATAATATTATGATTATGGCGAACTACATAGCGCCGTCGGTATTGGCATTTGCGGTCCTGTTTTTTTCGGCCATCATATATGTGGCAATAGTTTATCTATTTTTAAGAAGAGAATTTAAGTTTCCAAAAAGGCTGAAGGTAAGTTATTTTATAGCCGTTTTTTTGCTGGCGTTTTTATCCTTTCTGATAAACTCTCCACTGGAAAACATAATAAGCGAAAAACTTTTGAATTATGTGCTATTCGCCATGCTGGCGATATCCGGCTATTTTGCGATAGAAGTTCTCGATGTTTTTGCGGTTGATTATTATCTTATAAATGTCAGAAAGACATATGTTTTTCCACCGCTGAGGAAAGTGATATTTTTAGTTTTGTATGTTTTGGTTCTGATAGTTCTTCTGGGCACGATACTTAAAATCAACCTTCTCGCTCTTGTGGCCATTCCCACGGTTCTAACCGCCGGCATCGCTTTCGCTCTTCAGGACACCATAAAAAAATTTCTTGCAGGGATAGTCCTCGGCAGGGTTCTTAAAGAGGGAGATTGGATCGGTTGTTCTGGCAGCGACGGAAAGATAATCGCTATGAATTGGGCCCGCATTACGGTCAGGACATTCGACGGCGATCACATAATAATCCCCACGAATAACGTTGTCGCAAATGAGATTTATAAATACACAGGGGAAGGAATTCACAGATGCGTGGTTCCGATTGGTACATCTTACAGGGTTCCACCTCTTAAAGTAAAAGAAACATTATTCGGAATAACCCGTAACATTGACGGGATATTATCAGACCCTTCTCCGAAGGTTTTCGTTGTATCATTCGGAGATTTCGCCATAACATACAACCTAACATTCTGGATATCGGATTTTTCCAAAAAAATAGAGATTCTCGATGAAATAAACACAAGGATATGGTACGCCTTTAGGAGAGAGGATATAGAGATACCCTACCCGATTAGAACGATTATCAACGCATCGCTCGCTACGGAAAAAACTTCTTTGAACGGGATGAAAGGATTTCTTGAGAAAGTGCCGATTTTTTCCGGTCTGACGGAAAATCTTATGGAGGACATATTCGAAAGAGTCAAAACGAAAACTTACCTTAAGGGTGAAGTCGTGATAAAACAAACCACCCCCGGCGAGTCGTTTTTCATCCTGGCCAGGGGGAGCGTCAAGGTATATCTTGAAGGGGAATACGGGGTGAAGCCGGTTGCGTCGCTGGGTCCGGGCGATTATTTTGGAGAGATGAGTCTGTTGACCGGAGAGCCTTGTTCGGCGACAATAATAGCAGATGAGAAAAGCGTTTTTTACATTATAGAGAAAGATGACTTTAAAGAGATTATTCAGAAGAATCCTTCTATGGCGGAAATACTTGCGAGGAATCTAATATCAAAAAAACAGGAACTTATGGAAATGATGGGAAAAAAGAGCGAGCCCCAAAAGGGAATAGAAATGTTCAGAGAATCATTAAAGGACAAGATAAAAAGATTTTTTATGATTGGCTGATGCATTGTAAAATCGCCGTCGCCTCCAGTAATCAATAATTAAATTCGGAGAGGATATGGACAAGAAACTTAAAATTTCACTGCTTATCAGCGTGTTTATTTGTTTGTTTATTCTCGCAATATGGTTTTTGGGAGGATTTTTCTCGCTCCAACACATCTGGTCCGATTTCAAATTCAAAATAAGGGGGCCACTTGAAAAGGATACGAATATAGTAATAGTCGCCATAGACGAAAACTCCATAGGAAAACTTGGCCGCTGGCCATGGCCAAGGAGAATACATGCAAGATTGATAGATACCCTTATTAAAAAAGGCGCCGCTTCAATTATCTTTGATGTCCTTTTCACGGAGTATGACAGGGGGAGTCCTGCTTCAGACTTCGCTTTAGTCGCTTCGGTCAGAAATTCGCATAGGACAGTCCTCGGAGGTTTTTTTCAGATGGCCGAAGGTCGCCCGGTACATTTTCTTGTGCCGATAGGTCAGAAACTTGATTCCCCATCGGTCGGTTTCGTAAACATATTTCCTGAGATGGATGGTGTTTGCCGTCGTGTTCCTGTGATACTTGATTTTGAAGAAAAAAAAATACCTTCGCTATCGCTTGCGGGGCTTTCTCAATATTACAAAAAAGACTTTTCTAAAATCATTGAAGAAAGAGGAGTGCCTCTGGACATAAACGGCGAGATGATAGTCAATTACAGGGGCGGATTTGAGATGTTTGAGTATATAAGTTACTATGATGTTTTGAGCGGAGCCGTCCCGAAGGAAAAACTAAAGGACAGGATAGTGCTTATCGGTGGAACCGCCGCCGGACTTTTTGACTTTAAGACGGTGCCGTTTGCTCCCGTATTTCCGGGGGTCGAGATTCACGCCAACGCGATCTCTAACATAATACAAGGCAATTTCCTGAAACCCGTCTCGGGATTTTACGCGTTTTTGTTAGTAGTATTATTTTGCGGCGCAAGCGGTTATTTTCTTGCGAAATTAAGCGCATGGCAGGGAAGCATATTTTCGGCATTTATATTATTCGGATATCTTTTCTTCAGCTATATTTTGTTCAAGTTTAACTACTCTTTCGACTTTATATCTCCGGCCGTGGCCGCTTTATTTTGCTATCTCGCTATCATCGTCTATAGATTCTTCGCCGAAGAAAGAGAAAAGCTCCACATCAAAAAAACATTCGGACACTACCTGAGCCCTCATGTTATGGAAGACATCCTGCGAGACCCCGCAAGACTGAAGCTTGGCGGAGAGAAGCAGTTTCTAACAGTGCTTTTCAGCGACATCAGGGGTTTTACGACTATGTCCGAAAATTTGAAACCAGAAGAAGTGGTCTATGTCTTAAATGAGTACTTAAGTGAGATGGTCAAGGTTGTTTTCAGGCACGACGGCACACTCGACAAATTCATAGGAGACGCCGTAATGGCTTTTTGGGGGGCGCCGGTACATCAGAACGATCATCCGTTAAAAGCGGTTAACTGCGCTATGGACATGATAAGGTCATTGCGAAGCTTGCAGAAAAAATGGAGGTCAGAGGGCAAGGAATTATTAGCTATCGGAATAGGGATAAATACCGGTGATATGGTTGTCGGAAACATGGGTTCGACGGAGCGCATGGACTACACCGTCATAGGAGACAATGTGAACCTCGCCTCACGCCTTGAAACTCTGAGCAAGGAGTACGACACGGAAATAATAATATCGGAATCAACACGCGATGCCGTAAAAGATTTCGTTGAAACCAGATCTCTCGGAGAAGTGAAGGTGAAGGGCAAGGCGAAATCGGTTAAAATTTATTCGGTTATAGTTCCAGAGTAACATCGTCAACGGCTAAAAATTATGGATATATTTTGGAGATTGATATTGGCTCATCTCATAAGCGATTTCACTCTTCAGACGAATGGACTCGCCAAATGGAAGCGCGAAAATGTATGGGGAGTATTATTTCACAGCGCGATATTTTTTGCTGTTGGAGCGTCTCTCACTTTCAAGAGAATTCCCGAGAAATGGGTCGAACTCGGGGCATATTCTCTTAACGGTTGGTTGTGCCTCGCCATACTAACCATACTTCACTTTCTTGAGGACACATGGCGCGTCTGGACCATAAACAATTTTAATTCTCCGGACACTTTCGGTTTTTTCTTGTGGGATCAATTCATTCATTTTGCGATGATATTCATATTTACTCCGCTCGAGGCGAACATAGTTTCGGAGAGATGGGTCGTCATAGCGGTTATTTATGCGATAGCAATGCATTTCCTGACGATATTTATATACTATGTAGAAAAAGACATATTCGGTTACGCCGCCATAAGAACGGATTTGAAATATTATTCAATCATAGAGAGGGTGGTCATAATTTCGCTTTTTCTTCTCCCCGGAAGTTGGTGGATTTTTATGATAATCCTTTGGATATTCAAAAGTATTTACTATGCGATAAAAAAGATATATAATTTTTCATGGGTGCACATTATTTTAAACTACACTCTGGCGATAATGCTTGGATTGGCTGGAAAAATAATTATGTCTCTTTGAAGTCTTAATAAAATTAAGATGCGACATCGGCCTGGCGTGTTGAATAAAAAGGTGGAATGAAAGCGAAAGGAGGTATTATGTCTGAGATTGTTGTAAACGACTCAAATTTCAAGAAGGAGGTTTTGGAATCAAACGTCCCGGTTCTTGTCGATTTCTGGGCGGAATGGTGCGGTCCATGCAAAATGATAGCCCCGATTGTATCGGAAATCGCAAAAATTTTTGAAGGCAGTGCTAAAGTGGCCAAGATTAATGTTGATGAAAACCCCGAAACATCCGCCACGCACGGTATTACGGCTATACCAACACTTTTGATATTCAAAAACGGCAAATTAGTCGACAAAGTAATCGGACTGCAGTCAAAAGGCGTTATAGAAGAGAAACTGAAAGCTCAGATCTAACTACCATAAAGAGAGCCCCATTTTCTGCGCTCTGAGGAAGATTATTATTATAAGACCGACTATTGATACCAACAGTATAGGCATTAAGACATGAAATTTTCGCGCGATTTCTCTTCGACAGGGCTCTTCATCCTCTTTTGTGTGCTTCATACATCGGGGACAAAATGTAATTTTTCTTCCGAATTTAAGACCGCAGTAAGGGCAACTACCGAAGAAGTGCATAATCAATCGGGCAAGGTGAATATAAATGAACTGCCTTCCCCCTGGCGGCTCTCCACCGATATTTTCCCCCCATGAGCCTCGACGACCATTTTAGAGAATGTAAGCCCCAGCCCCACCCCGCTTCTAATCTGAGAACGTTTACCCTCTATCTGGACGAATTTTTCGAATATTTTTTCCCTGTATTCCTCGGGGATGCCGCGGCCGTTGTCAGAAACTTTGATTTTACATCCAACAGGAGTGCCTTCGGCCGTTATGCCGATGGTTCCGATTTCCGCTTTAGTGTGCTTGAATGCATTTGAGAGAAGATTCATAACAACCCTTCTTATCAGGGATGTGTCGGCTTTCAGAGTTATGCCGTCAGGACAGTTTAGCGATATTCTCTTTCTTTCGTTTTCTGCCTGAGGTACAAATGTTTTTGCGCAGGTTTCTAGGAAATTTTTCAAATCAACACTTTCCTTGTTAAGCTTCAGTTTCCCCTCCTCAAGTTTGGCCACGTCCAGGAGATCATCAATGAGTTTTAGTAAATTTTTTGAAGCGGTATATGAAAGTCCAATAAGGTTTTTCTGCTTTTCGTTTAGATTTTCGCCGCGCGATTGCATAAACTCGATAGACGAGATTATTGCACTCAAAGGCGATTTCAGGTCGTGAACTATCATGTGGATGAGGTCATCCCTGAGCTGCTGTAGTTTCTTGAGCGAATCCGTCATGAATTTAAAGTTCTCGGAAAGAATTCCCACCTCATCTCCGGACACTGTATCAGGCGTTTCAAACTCAAGATTTCCGCTGGCGACTTTTTTCGCCGCCTCCGCCAGATTCTTCAGCGGGACCGTTATTTTATTCGCGAATAAAACAGCGACAAAAACAAGACAGACCACTAACGCCGAGACATAAAAAGAAATTTTTTTTAAAAGCATCGTTGAAGGCGCTATGACCGACTCGTATGGTGTCATTGAGAAAACCGCTGCTTCAGCGAATATTGGTATATATATGCCTACGACTCTTTCCCCCCTCTCGTCGCGTGATATCAGCGGTTTTGTCTGTTTTTCATTTCTTTTGAAATCATTTACGATATCAAGTGTCGAGAAATCGGAGTTTGCCAGAACCCTTGAGGCGTCTTCATGGGCTATCAGTTGACCTTTCTTATCGGCGATAAATATACTTTTATTTGGGGATGGTGTCTTTGCATCTTCCCAGAGTTTTAATATGTCTAAATGGAATTTGATATTGTCATGCCTATGGACAAAGAACGGCCTGCCATTTTTTTCGAAAAGGATTTCCATCCGGCTGTCCTGTGTCCGGCGAGCATCTTTTGATTTGTGAACGCCGAAAGATATTCCGCTCCGCAATCTGGTCGCCGATATTCTTGTTTTTTTGCCCGCTTTTTTGCCCACGACAACGCAGGAAAATTTTTCAAGGAAATGGTATCTTAGAAACAAATCGGTTATCATTTTTTTTGTCTCATATACGCTATCTGACGGAGAAAAAGAGGATATTTTGTCTATCACGGAAATTATGTTGTTTGATACGTCGGATAAAACCTGGGTTTCTGATATATAATGGCTTTGAATCAACGAGTTTTTAATAACGCTGTTGCCGAAAGCGGCGACGAGTCCCGCCGAGAGAATAATTGAAGCGGTTATTAGGAGTATTATTTTATTTTTAAGGGACATTGTTTTTAGATTTATGCAAATGCACAAAATACAACCGCGTTTTGCCAAGGCGGGACTAAAATGCTAAAAATTCAAGCAACTACGACGGAAATTAAACAACTGAAACTATAAAAACAATGCTCAAAGTGCACGATTTTTTGCTATTCTTAATGTAAAAACCTTGCCACGAAGTAGAAATAGGACGCAGATTTACAAGATTATCGCAGATTACTTTAAGGTCAAACACAGTTTTTTGTATTTATCTGCGTTCAATTATTTTTTAGGACGCAGATTTACAGGATTATCGCAGATTAAAAATTTTACCACGAAATCACGAAAATCAGAAATCACAAAATTCTTTACAAGTATTTTCGTGTTTTTGCGCTTTCGTGGTTCAAATCTTTTTTCATCTGCGTCTATCTGCGTTCAAAAATAAAAAAGCGGAGTAGAAATAGGATGCGGACTTTCGCAGATGAGTTTATAGTTGCTTTAATCTGTGTTTATCAAAGTTGTTTCTGCGTTCATCTGCGTTCAATTATTTTTTTAGGACGCAGATTTTCGCAGATTTGGTAGATATGTCAATCTTGTCAAAATCGGCATTGAGCTGCGTCCAAAAATAAATCTATGGTGAATTTTGGCGCATCGTCGGTGAACCCTAAATAAGAAATCCCGCAATGGTCGCTGTCATAAAGCAAGCCAGTGAGCCGGCGAGCACAGCGTAAAGCCCGAGTCGAGCGAGATCCGCCCTTCTCGACGGAGCTATTCCGCCTATGCCCCCTATCTGAATGGCGATTGAAAGAAAATTCGAGAAACCGCACAAAGCGTATGACACTATTATTATTGAGCGCTCGCTCAGTCCGCCCGGATTTGATTTGAGAAAATTGGCCATGTTGAAATAAGCCACGAATTCGTTCAAAACCGTCTTCTGGCCCATAAAGTTTGCAACACTCAAAATGTCGCTACGGGGGACGCCCATTGCCCACGCCAACGGCGAGAATAACCACCCGAAAATCCTCTCCAGACTTAAATCGGAAACTCCGATGATTCCACCCGCCACTCCAATAAGAGCGTTTGCGAGAGCAAGGAGAGCCATAAAAGCGATCAGACATGCCCCGACATTCAAAGCGAGTTTCAGTCCCATGGTCGCGCCGTTCGCTGCGGCGTCTATTATATTCGCATCGGTCGTATGATATTGAATTTTAACGACCCCGCGGGTTTTTGGCTCTTCGGTTTCGGGCAATATTATTTTTGCCATTACGAGCGCCGCGGGCGCGGACATTACAGACGCCGCAAGCAGATGTCCCGCGATATCAGGAAAAAAATCTTTCAAAATTCCTACATACGCCGCCATTACACCGCCCGCTATAGTTGCCATCCCGCCTGCCATAATGGATAGAAGTTCCGACTGGGTCATATCAGCCACATAGGGACGTACTACGAGCGGGGCTTCCGTCTGTCCGACAAAAATGTTTGCACTTGCCGAGAGCGACTCGGCTCCCGATGTTCCCATAAAGCGAGCCATTATCTTTGCGAAAAAAACTACCACCCACTGCATAACGCCGAGATAATAAAAAACCGACATCAGCGAAGAGAAAAATATTATGGTCGGTAGTACCTGAAAAGCGAATATAAACCCGAGCGACTCATTGTTTATCAGCCCTCCGAAAAGAAATTTAGAGCCTTCGTCCGAGAACGTGAGTAGTTTTATTATTATATCGTTCATAAAGGAGAAGAAAGCGCGGCCGGGTGGCGATTTCAAAACAACTACCGCGAAAATTATCTGGAGTATCGTCCCCATAAACACCGTCTTGTAGTTAATCGCCTTTTTGTTCTTGCTGAAAATCCACGCGATTGAAAGCATCACGAACATTCCCAAAATGCTGATATATCTCATTTTTTCCTCCGATTTTATCCTATGACGACAAGAGACAATCCGTGTTATACTGCTGTTGTGTTAAGTTAGTCCTTGATAATACTACCCTGCTCTCACTGCAACCACGAGCACGAAAATCCCCATCAATCCCCCTTTAATAAAGGGCACCACTCTACGCATTCCACCTTTTGTAAAGGGGGGAAGGGGGGATTTGGCGGGAAGCCCCGCATAGGGGGATTTACAAAAATTGTCCCCCCTGATGTTGAGCGGCTCTCGCAATGACGGCTACTATCAATAACTTCTGTCACAGAGCACTACTGATGTTTTCATAAGTAGCGGATACAGATTTTAGACGGTAAAGGCGTATCAATTCTATAGTGAAAATAAAAGAAGATAGAAAAATCAGAAAAGGTCGCCCTGCGGTGGGGCATAATTCACAAAATGTTCGCTCTTCGCAAATCAGATTTTTGAATCGGCAAAATGTGAAGCGTCCCAATTTTCCACAAGGCACAGGTCACAAGAGCACAAGACACTTATAGAGAACAATGTTTGCAACTACTTCTGTTCGTTTTCCGCCACAAATTTTTTGATTTCTTCTATGGCTTCAAGTATCATCTTGGCTTTTGAAAGCCCAAATGAAAAAGGATACCTGTCCTCCTCGTTTCTTTTTAAGACAATAATCGGCTGGCCTTTGAACTCACTTTTTTCTACTATCATAAAATTCCTCCTATCAGTTTAATAGTGCACAAGAGCACAGGGCACAAGAGCACAAGTTGGACTGTACCCCAAAAACTGGACACAGATTTAGTATAATGGTTGACAAGAGACCCTAAAATAAGGAGGCTCTTGTATGGGTACTTATAGAAAGTTCAGCAAAGAGCAGAAACGAGCGATA